>NZ_JBSFRT010000041.1:0-59010 GCF_053589375.1 Rhodococcus sp. NPDC003348 | reverse complement strand
ACAACACGGGTGTTGGTTGCGGGGGGGGGGGGGCCCAGGACGGCAAGGTTGTTCGGTCCGCCCCGCTCGTGCCCAGAGCGGGGCGGACGTGCGTTTCGGGGGTGAGCCGGCGGGGTTCGGTGGTCACGGTCTCGACGCCGGCGATCGCGGTCGTAGGAGCAGTCGGATGGCCAGGCCCGCCGCCAGCGCCCAGAACGCCGACCCGATTCCCGCGAACGCGATCCCGGAGGCGGCGATCAGAAACGTCAGCACAGCGGCCGGCCGATCCGACTCGTCGGACAGTGCCGACACGAGAGATCCGGCGAGGGTGGCGAGCAGTGCCAGACCCGCGACCGTTTCGACGACCCCGGACGGGGCCGCGGCCACCAGCGCGGCCAGTGCCGCCGAGCAGACGGCCAATACCAGGTACGCCCACCCGGCCGTGAACGTCGCGATCCACCGGCGCCGCGGGTCGGGGTGCGCGGTCGGCCCGGCGGCGAGGGCGGCACTGATCGCGGCGAGGTTGATCGCGTGCCCACCGGCCGGTGCGCCGACGATGGTGCCGATGCCGGTGACCGTCATCGCCGGCCGCCACGGCACCCGGTAGCCGAACGACCCCATCACCGCAGTGCCCGGGATGTTCTGCGACGCCATCGTCACGATGTACAGGGGCAACGCGATCCCGACCAGTGCCTGCCAGGAGAAGTGTGGGACGGTCGACTCGAATCGAGGTACCAGTTCCGAGGTGTCGAGGGTGGCGTCACCGACGGCCAGGTCCACGACGATCACGGCCGCGGCCGTCGCGAACGCGGCGGGGACCGCCCATCGGGTCGAGAACCGTTGCAGCACAAGCCACACCAGAATGACAGGGGCGACGGCTGCGGGGGAGGCGCGCAGTGCGGCGACCGGCTCGAGGCACAGGGGGAGCAGCACGCCGGCGAGCATCGCCTGGGCGAGCGGAACGGGGATGGACTCGATCAGCCGGCCCAGCCGCGGCCACAGTCCGGTGAGGATCACTGCGGCGCCGACGCCGACGAACGCCCCGACGGCGGCGGGCCAGCCGCCCTCGACCGCGCCCGTCCCGGCGAGCAGCGCGGCGCCCGGCGTCGACCACGCCAGCGTGATCGGCATCCGGTACCGCCGGGCCAGCCACAGCATCCCCACCGCCTGGGTGACGCACAGCGCCATCAGACCGGACGCCGCCTGCGACGGGCTCGCTCCGACCGCGCGCAGGCCGGTCAGGACCACGGCGAACGAGCTCGTGAACCCGACGAGGGCGGTGACCACTCCGGCGCTGATCGGATGGCTCTGTCCCCCCTCGGTGGCGGTCGGGTCGGGTTCGGTGATTCCTGGCACGCCGGTCATCCTGCCGGGGTGCCCGCATCGACCGCATTTCGGCGTGCGCGCGCTTCGGCGAGCGGGTCGCAGCCGTGAGGAGTAGGTTCCGTCTCCAAGCACACGTCGCTCCTATTTGTATTTCTACGACTTCGTATTTCTACGACGGGACCGGGCGGATGACCCCACAGGCCGTGACTCCATCGACAGTTTCCGTGCCGCGCCGACGCCGCGGGCTGCTCGCGGCCGCGGCGGTCACCCTCCTGCTGGCCGCCGGATGCTCCGACGACTCGACCACCGAGCCCGCCACTTCCGGCACGACAGCCGCTTCCGGCACGACCGCCTCCGAATCGACGGCAGCGCTGGACCCGTCGCTCTCGCAGCGACTCGACTCGGCCATCGAGAACACGATGAAACAGGCATCGGTGCCCGGCGCGATGGTCGGGATCTGGGGGCCGGGCGGCACCTACGTCAAGGCATTCGGCGTCGCCGACAAGGCCACCGGCGCACCGATGGAGACCGACTTCTACAGCCGGATCGGCAGCCTGACCAAGACGTTCACCGTCACCGGCGTGCTGCAGCTGGTCGACGACGGAAAGGTCGGCCTGGACGACCCGATCGCGAAGTACGTGGACGGCGTGCCCGACGGCGATCGGATCACCATCCGGGAGCTGGCACGCATGCAGAGCGGGCTCGCCAACTACACGGCGAGCGAGGACTTCCAGAAGGCGTTCTTCGCCGATCCCCGAGCGCAGTTCACCCCGGAACAGCTGCTCGGCTACGCGTTCGCGATGCCCGCGACGTTCCCGCCCGGCGAAGGCTTCCAGTACTCGAACACCAACACCACACTGCTGGGGCTGGTGGTCGAGAAGGTCAGCGGAATGTCGTTGCCGGACTACATCGACGACGAGATCCTCGCGCCGCTGAAGATGGACCAGACCAGCTTTCCCACCGACAACGCCTTCCCCGAGCCGCACGCGCAGGGCTACACGATCCAGACCGCCGACGGCAAGGAGGCGACGGCCACCGACTGGGACCCCTCGTGGGGCTGGGCGGCGGGCGCCATGATCTCCACGCTCGACGACCTGCGTATCTGGGGGCCTGCGCTGGCGACCGGGACGCTGCTCACGCCGGAAACGCAGCAGCAGCGACTCGAGACCGTCAACGCGCCCGGGTATCCCCCCGACGTCGGGTACGGGCTGGGCCTGTTCAACGCGGCCGGCTGGATCGGCCACAACGGCAGCCTGCCCGGGTACCAGACGGTCACGGTGTACCTGCCGGAGCGGGCGACCACCCTCGTCATCATGATCAACACCGACACCGGCTACGAGGGCCAGGAACCGAGCACGTTGCTGGGCACGGCGATCACCGAGATCATCTCCCCGGACCACGTGTACCGGCTGACCGACACGGCTCCGGCGGCGGGCGGAACGTCACCGCCGACACCGATGCCGACCGCCTCGCCCACTCGCTGAGGTCGGCGGCGTCGACACGTGACGCGGGAAGGCCCCGATGCAGTGGGCATCGGGGCCTTCGCGTCCGGGCGAAGCGTCGGAAAGCGTTCTCTCCGGGGGAGTGCTCAGGCTTTGACCTTCTGCACCAGCCACAGGAGAATCACCGCGCCGAGCAGGCATGTCAGGAAGCTGAAGATCAGGCCGGCACCCTCGACGTCGACCCCGATCAGGTTGAGCAGGAAGCCGCCGATCAGGCCGCCGAAGACGCCGACGACGATGTTGAGGATCACGCCCTGACCCGTGTTGTGCAGGATCTTGCTGCCGATCCAGCCGGCGAGTCCGCCGATGACGATCCATCCGATGAAGCCCAGTCCCAGCATGTGTCCTCCTCGTAGGTTGCCCGGCTGTGCCGCCGCGCACTCTGTGAGTGAATCCTCGCCCCTGTCCGGGTGAAATTCATGGACGTGCGGCGGCCGGGTCGCTCACCGTCGGGAGAACTCCGACGCCCGGCGGATCTGGTCGCGGGTCGGTGTCACGCCGGTGTACAGCACGAACTGGGCCGCCGCCTGCAGCGCGATCACCTCGTCTCCGGTGATGACGGTCTTGCCCGCCGCCCGCGCCGCCCGGATCAGCGGTGTGTCGGGTGGCATGGCGACGACGTCGAAGACGGTCTCGGCGGCCTGCACCGCGTCGGCGTCGAACGGCGATGCGTCTGCACCGGGCCCGCCCGACATGCCGAGCGGGGTCGCGTTGACCAGCAGTCGCGGTCGCAGGTCCCCGAGATCAGGGCGCCACGCGAAGCCGTACCGGTCGGCGAGCGCGCGACCGGTCCCGGCATTGCGGGCGACCACCGTCACCGAGCGAAAACCCTGGTCGCGCAGTGCCGCCACGACCGCCTTGGCCATGCCGCCGCTGCCGGCGACCGCGGCCGGTGTCGACGGGTCGACGGCCCGGTCGGCGAGAAGGGTGACGACGGCCTCGTAGTCGGTGTTGTACGCGTGCAGGACACCGTCCTCGTTGACGATGGTGTTCACCGATGCGATCGCCTCCGCGGACGGATGCATGACGTCGACATGCTCGATGCACGCCTCCTTGAACGGCATCGAGACACCGCAGCCGCGGATCCCGAGTGCACGGATGCCGGCGATCGCGGATGCCAGGTCGGTGGTGGTGAACGCCTTGTAGAGGAAGTCCAGCCCGAGTTCCTCGTAGAGGTGGTTGTGGAACCGGGTTCCGATGTTCGACGGGCGGGCGGACAGCGACATGCACAGCGTCGTGTCCCGGCTGATGGAGTCCCTGCTGATCCGGCGCACGTACCCACGGTATCGCCGGCCCCGCCGGAGCACCGGGTGTGGACGACCGGGGTAGTGACTCCCCTCACATCCGGACGTAGAGTCTGGATGGTGTCACAGTCGTTACCGGACGTGAAATATGCGGTGGAGCGGATGAACGACTCGCTGGTGGGTGTCTGAGCTGGGCGAAGTTACCCGGCGGTAGGGGTGTCGCCGTCGGGGGCGATCGTTGCGCGCCACGCCGCTAGCAGTACGCTTGTCTTGTTTGGCGCGGCATCCCGGTGTGTGCCCGCGACGTTTGGGTTTACTGAATTGAGTCGTTCGCCAACCGCTCACGAAGCGGATGGCTAACCGTGTGACCAGGGGAAACTTCCTAGGAGGACGCGAAGTACACATGTCCAAAATCAAGGTTGAGGGCACCGTCGTCGAACTGGACGGCGACGAGATGACACGCATCATCTGGCAGTTCATCAAGGACAAGCTGATCCATCCGTACCTCGATGTGAATCTCGAGTACTACGACCTCGGTATCGAATACCGCGACAAGACCGATGACCAGGTCACCGTCGACGCCGCGAACGCGATCAAGAAGCACGGCGTCGGCGTCAAGTGCGCGACCATCACGCCGGACGAGGCCCGGGTCGAGGAGTTCGGCCTCAAGAAGATGTGGCGGTCGCCGAACGGCACCATCCGCAACATCCTCGGCGGCACCATCTTCCGCGCGCCGATCCTGATCTCCAACGTGCCCCGCCTGGTTCCGGGCTGGACCAAGCCGGTCATCGTCGGACGTCACGCGTTCGGTGACCAGTACCGCGCCACCGACTTCAAGGTCCCCGGCGCAGGCACCGTCACCATCACGTACACCCCCGAGGACGGCTCCGAGCCGATCCAGCACGAGGTGTGCAAGATTCCCGAGGACGGCGGCGTCGTCATGGGGATGTACAACTACAAGAAGTCCATCCAGGACTTCGCGCGTGCCTCGCTGGCCTACGGCCTGCAGCAGAACTACCCGGTCTACCTGTCGACCAAGAACACGATCCTCAAGGCATACGACGGTATGTTCAAGGACGAGTTCCAGCGGATCTTCGAAGAAGAGTTCAAGGCCGAGTTCGACGCCGCGGGCCTGACCTACGAGCACCGCCTCATCGACGACATGGTCGCCTCCTCACTCAAGTGGGAGGGTGGCTACGTCTGGGCCTGCAAGAACTACGACGGTGACGTCCAGTCCGACACCGTCGCGCAGGGCTACGGCTCGCTGGGTCTGATGACCTCCGTGCTGATGACCCCGGACGGCAAGACCGTCGAGGCGGAGGCCGCGCACGGCACCGTCACCCGGCACTACCGCCAGCACCAGCAGGGCAAGCCGACGTCGACCAACCCGATTGCGTCGATCTTCGCCTGGACCCGTGGTCTCGAGCACCGCGGCAAGCTCGACAACACCCCCGAGGTGATCGACTTCGCACAGCAGCTCGAGGACGTCGTCATCAAGACCGTCGAGGGCGGTCAGATGACGAAGGATCTCGCGCTTCTGGTCGGTGGCGATCAGGGCTACCTGACCACCGAGGAGTTCCTCGGCGCGCTCGACGAGAACCTGCAGAAGGCGTTCGCGGCGAAGTAATCCCGCGCACGAGCACACCCGAAGGGGCGTCCGGACAACCCCGGCGCCCCTTCGGCGTACCCGGCGCCGGGTGAGCGAACTCACGCCCCCTCACTTGGCGGACCGTCGGCCCCCGTGACCACAATTGATTAGTGGTTTCGTCGACACTGTCCCGCATCGAGCGTCCGTCCCGTGGTTTCCGGGGGCCCGGCGCCGCCCGCTCGCTCGCGATGCTCGCCCTCGCACTCGGCGGCTTCGGGATCGGCACCACCGAGTTCGTCGCCATGGGGCTGCTGCCGGAGATGTCGGGCGGCCTGGGCGTCAGCGAACCGACCGCCGGGCACGTCATCTCCGCCTACGCCCTCGGCGTCGTCGTCGGCGCCCCGACCATCGCGGCACTGACCGCACGGGTGCCGCGCCGCGCCCTGCTGATCGCGCTGATGGTGGCGTTCACCGTCGGCAACGCCGCGTCCGTGTTCGCTCCCGACTACGCCACCCTGATGGTGGCCCGGTTCGTCGCCGGCCTGCCGCACGGCGCCTACTTCGGGGTGGCCGCGCTCGTCGCCGCCCACCTCGCCGAGCCCGGTCGCCGCGCCAAGGCGGTCGCGACCGTCATGCTCGGTCTGTCCGTGGCCAACGTGGTCGGGGTGCCGGTCGCCGCCTGGCTCGGGCAGCACCTGGGATGGCGGGCCGCGTTCGCGCTCGTCGCGGTCATCGGGGTGGTCACCGTCGTCTCCCTGATGCTGTGGATCCCACGACTGGACGCGATGCCGACGACCAACCCGATCACCGAGCTCGGCGCGCTGACGCGCGTGCAGGTGTGGATGACCCTGATCATGGGCATGGTCGGATTCGGCGGCATGTTCGCGGTCTACACCTACATCAGCACCACCCTGACCGACGTGTCCGGCCTGTCGCGATCACTCGTGCCGCTGGCGCTGATGCTGTACGGCCTCGGCATGGTGGTGGGCAACCTGGTCGGCGGTCATCTCGCAGATCGTGCCCTGATCCCTGGCCTCGCCGCGATGATGGCCGCCCTGGCGGTGATCCTCGCCGGATTCGTCGCCGCCGTGCACAACCCGGTGACCGCGCTGGTGTTCGTGTTCCTGATCGGACTGGCGGGAGCGGCCATGGTGCCCGCACTGCAGACACGGCTGATGGACGTGGCGGCCGACGCGCAGACCCTCGCCGCCGCCCTCAACCACGCCGCGCTCAATGTCGCCAACGCGTTCGGTGCCTGGATCGGCGGAGTCGTGATCGCGGCCGGATTCGGATACACGGCCCCCGCCGTGGTCGCGTCGGGCCTCGCCCTCGCCGGGCTCGTGGTGCTCGGCGTCGCGGTCCTGCTCGAACGCCGCGGCAGCCACGCCTGACCGGGTGCAGCGGCTCCGAACGAAGGTGACCTTCGTTCGGTTCAACCGGACGAAGGCCACCTTCAGCCACTGTCGGGGAGCGGGGTCGGGGCCGTCAGACACGCGCCTGGCCCGCGGCGTTCACCCCGGCCGGCCGGCTGTGTCCGAGTGGTTCGATACGGTTTCACCCCGTGCCGCACATCATCTCCACGGTCAATGTCAACGGCGTTCGCGCCGCCGCGAAGAAGGGTCTGCTCGAGTGGCTCGCCGCCACCGACGCGGATGTGGTCTGCCTGCAGGAGACCCGCGCCGACGACAAACAGTTGCACGCCACCCTCGCCCCGGCGCTCGACGCGGGGTGGCACATGGCGACCGCTCAGTCCGCGGTCAAGGGCCGCAACGGGGTCGCTGTGCTCTCCCGCCGGCCCGCGGACGCGGTGCGGATCGGCCACGGCGACGACGAGTTCGCCGAGGCGGGCCGCTACCTGGAAGCCGACTTCGACGACCTGACCGTCGCCAGCCTGTACCTGCCGTCCGGTGAGGTGGGCACCGAGCGGCAGGTCGAGAAGGAACGGTTCCTCGACTCGTTCGGCGCGTACCTGACCGCCACCGGCGCGGCCGCGACCGGGGCCGGACGCGACGCGGTGGTGTGCGGCGACTGGAACATCGCGCACACCGAACTGGACCTGAAGAACCACAAGGGCAACGTCAAGAACTCCGGCTTCCTGCCGCACGAGCGGGCCTGGATGGGTTCGGTCTTCGGCGAGTTCGGCTGGGCGGACGTGGTGCGCGGACTGCACCCCGACCTCGCCGGGCCCTACAGCTGGTGGTCCTACCGCGGCAAGGCGTTCGACAACGACTCCGGCTGGCGGATCGACTACCAGGTCGCCACCCCGGGTCTCGCCGAGCGTGCCAAGGAAGCCGTCGTCGAACGTGCGGCGTCCTACGACCAGCGCTGGTCCGACCACGCGCCGGTCACGGTGCGCTACCGGTGACCAGGCTGGGGCCGCGGGCCCGCCTCGTCCTCGGGGTCCTTGTCGCGGTGCTCGCGGTGGTCGCCGGGTTCCTGCTCACCGGTCCCGGTGGCCAGACCGGCCCGGACGCGGAACTTGTACGCAGCCACGCGGGCAACCCCGCGATCGCCACCGTCACCGCCACGCAGCAAGGGCTGACCCGTGACGAGGTGCAACGGCTGACCGTTGACGAGGACGGGACCCTTGTCGCACTGCCGCCCCCCGCGCCGGCCACCACCACCGCCGCCGCACAGACCGCCGGACCGCGCGGTGTCGTGCCGGTGCCCGTGCCCGACGTCGCGTGGGCAACCCTCGCCGAGATCGACGCGGGCCGCTGGCCGGGGTCGGCGAACGCGCCGGGCACGAAGGGCGGGGACACCTGGCGCAACCGGGAGGGGACGCTGCCCCGCACCGACACGGCCGGGTCGTCGATCGCGTATCGCGAATGGGACGTGAACCCGAAACGGCGCGGCGAATCGCGCGACGCGGAGCGCATCGTCACCGGCAGCGACACCAGCGCCTGGTACACCGGTGACCATTACGAATCTTTCACGAGGATGCGCTGATGACGACGCTGCACCAGTTCGCAACCGGCCCCGTGCGTGTCGGGCTGCTCGCCGGGGCGCCCAGGGACGCCGACAACGCGGCCTACGCGCTGTCCGAGAGTGGCTACGCCGTACGCCGTGTCCGCGGCACCCGGATGCCGACGGTGCCTGCCGTCTACGACGAGTTCGCGGCCGCGCTGCAGTTCCCGTACTACTTCGGCGCGAACAAGGACGCCTTCGACGAGTGCCTGCGGGACTGGCAGGACTGGCTCGGCGCCGCACCCGACCTGATCGTGATCGTCCGCGACGCCGGCGCGCTGCTTGGCGACCAGCCGGGGGAGGTGCCCTGGCTGCTGTCGGCGCTGCAGGACGCCGGCATCCGGGTGGTGGCGCAGGTCGCCGCACTGGATTCCGCCGCCCTGGCGCGGCGGTGGACGACGGTCGGGGTCGCGATCGTTCGGCTCGACGACTGAGCCGGCGCTGAGAAGCCGCCGGCGCCGACAAGACCCCGGCGCCGAGAAGACCCGTCGGCGCAGGGTGGACACCGGCGTACCGGGGCGGGCATGAAAGGATCGGGACCATGTCGAGTTCCGCATCGTCCACCCCCGATTCAGCTCCCCGCCAGCGGGTGCTCTCCGGTATCCAGCCGACCGCCGACTCCTTCCACCTCGGCAACTACCTCGGCGCCCTGGCCCAGTGGGTGCAGCTGCAGGACGACTTCGACGCCTTCTACTTCATTCCCGACCTGCACGCGATCACCGTCCCGCAGAACCCGAAGGAGCTGCGCAAGCGGACGAAGGTCGCGGCGGCGCAGCTGCTGGCGCTCGGCATCGACCCGGAACGGTCGACGCTGTTCGTGCAGAGCCAGGTGCCCGAGCACGCGCAGCTCGCGTGGGTCCTGAACTGCATCACCGGTTTCGGTGAGGCCAGCCGGATGACGCAGTTCAAGGACAAGTCCGCCAAGCAGGGCGCCGAGGCCGCGACCGTCGGCCTGTTCACCTACCCGGTGCTGATGGCCGCCGACATCCTGCTGTATCGCCCGCAGCGGGTGCCGGTCGGGGAGGACCAGCGTCAGCACCTGGAGATGGCCCGCGACCTCGCGCAGCGGTTCAACACCCGCTTCGGCAAGACGTTCGTGGTGCCCGAGGCGCAGATGATCAAGGGCACCTCGAAGATCTACGACCTGCAGGACCCGACGTCGAAGATGAGCAAGTCCGCCGCCACCGACGCCGGTCTGATCAACCTGCTCGACGACCCGAAGATCTCGGCCAAGAAGATCAAGTCCGCGGTCACCGACAACGAGCGCGAGATCCGGTTCGACCGGGAGAACAAGCCGGGTGTCTCCAATCTGCTGACCATCCAGTCCGCACTGTCCGGGACCAGCGTCGAGGACCTCGAGAAGGGTTACGCCGGAAAGGGATACGGCGACCTCAAGGTAGGCACTGCCGACGCACTGGTGGAGTTCGTGACGCCGCTGCGCGCGAAGGTCGACGAGTTCCTCGCAGACGAGGCCGAGCTGGACCGAATCCTCGACGCGGGCGCGGAGCGGGCACGCGAAGTGTCCGCCAAGGTTCTGGCCACCGTCTATGACAAGGTGGGATTCCTGCCGCAGAAGGGATGAGCCGGCAGGGCTGATTCAGCGACAGGGGTGAGCGCCGGTGCCGGACTTCAAGGGACTGCTCGAGCGCCGGCGCGCCGCTTGGCCGTGGCTCGACCACGTCATCCGAGCCGCCGGCCGGTACCAGGAGAACAAGGGCGACTACTTCGCGGCCGGGATCACCTACTTCAGCGTGTTCGCGCTGTTCCCCATGCTGATGGTCGCGTTCGCGATTCTCGGCTTCGTTCTGGTCCAGAACCCCAACCTGCTGGACTCGATCCACACCACCGTCACCAAGGCGATGCCCGGCGACCTGGGCGACCAGATCAACCAGCTGATCGACGCGGCGATCGCCGCCCGCGCGACCGTCGGTGTGTTCGGTCTGATCTTCGCCGCCTACGCCGGACTGGGCTGGATGGCGAACGTGCGCGAGGCGCTGTCCGCGATGTGGGCGCAGCGGCATCCGCCGACGGGATTCGTGGCGACCAAGCTGCGGGACCTGTCGAAGCTGCTCGGCCTGTTCCTGGCGCTGGTGTTGTCGGTGGGGCTCTCGGTCCTGGCCGAGGGGGGAGTGACGGGTACCGTCCTCGAGTTCCTCGGCATCGACGACCTGGGCTGGGTGCAGACGTTGGTGCAGATCGGCACGTCACTGCTCGCGGCCGTGATCACGTGGGCGCTGTTCACCTGGGTGATCGCCCGGTTGCCGCGGGAGCCGGTGACGCTGCGCAGCGCGGCCCGCGCCGCGCTGATCGCCGCCCTCGGGTTCGAGGTGTTCAAACGGGTCGGCGTGATCTACCTGCAGTCCGTGACCGGGGGGCCTGCCGGGTCGACCTTCGGTCCGATCATCGGTCTGCTGGTGTTCATCTACTTCACTGCACGGCTGCTGCTTGTCTCCACCGCCTGGGCGGCCACCACTCGTGAGAACGAGGAACTCGCACACGTGCCGCCGCCCCAGCCTGCCGTCATCGAGGTGGCCGCGCCCCCGCCGGCGCGCAGCGCCACGCTCGTCGAGGCCGCCGTGCTGGTCGCGACCGGCGCGGCCGCCGCGCTGGGCCTCGGTGGCTGGCTCAGGCGCCACCGCCGCTGACCGCAGCCGCGCGGCGTCAGGGTTTCTCGAAGCCGCAGTGCGGGAGCGCTCCAGCAGGCGTAGCGCGGGAGCGTTCCAGCAGGCGTAGCGCGGGAGCGTTCCAGACGCCGTGGCGCGGGAGCGCTCCCGAAGCCGCTGGGCGGCGGTGCTTTCGAAGCTGCCGCGTCAGTGTCGCCGACGTTGCAGACGCGCCGCGCCGCCGATGAGGACGGCGATGATCGCGCCGCCCACCGCCAGGACCGCGTTACGGGGGACGTCGCCGCCACCGGCGGTGCTCACGGCAGAGACGTCGCCCGCGGTGGACGACTCCGGCGGCGCGGCCACGGTGACCGGAGCGGCGTCGGCGTGATCGGTCTCGCCGGGGTCGACGAGCTCACCCACCGAGGTCGAGCGGGGCAGCGCGAAACCGTGGTCGAGCAGTCGGGCGGCCTGCTCCCACGGGCGGATCGGCAGGACGTCGCCGGCCATCAGGGTCACCGCCAGACGCCTGCCGCCGCGTTCGGCGCCCCCGACGAACGTCTGCCGTGCGTCGTCGGTGTAGCCGGTCTTGCCGCCGAGTGCACCGTCGTAGTTGTAGAGCAGCTTGTTGTCGTTGGCGAGGGTGAACCCGGGATGGTCCACGTCGAGGGGATCGTCGGGGTTCTTGGGGAATCCGGGGAACTCGACCCGCTCGGTGTGGATCAGTTCGGCGAAGGTCGGGTTGCGCATCGCCTCCCGGTAGACCAGGGCGAGATCGTAGGCGGAACTGGACATTCCGGGTCCGTCGAGACCCGATGGCGTCGCCGTCCGGGTGTCGAGCGCGCCGAGGTGGCGGGCCAGCTCGTTCATCTTCCGCACGGTTTCCGCGTCGCCGCCGAGCTGCGTGGACAACGCGTGCGCGGCGTCGTTGCCCGACGCCATCACCAGGCCCTGCAGCAGCTGCCGGTTGGTGTACCGGCCGTCCTTGCCCAACCCGACCGCGCTGCCCTCGACGTTCGCGTCCTCCGCGGTCGCGGTCACCGTCTCGTCGAGGTCCAGCTCGTGCAAAGCCACGAGGGCCAGCAGCATCTTGATCGTGCTCGCCGGGCGGTATCGGCCGTGCGGGTCCTTCGCCGCGAGAACAGCACCGGTGTCGAGGTCGGACAGGACCCACGCGGTGGCCGAGATGTCGGCCGGCAGCGGAGGAGAGCCGTCGGCCGTCACCACTCCGCAGGCGCCCAGGTTCTCGCCGCCGACGGGGCGCGCAGGCACCGGCAGCGGGGTGGGCGTCGGGTCACCCGGCGCGGGTACCTCGGACAGGTCGATCGCGGGCGGCGGCACGGCGCGGTTCGGGCATCCGTCGGTGTTCGGAGCGGTGAACGGCGTGCTGGTCACCGCGCCTAGGGTGGAGCCCGGCTCGGCGGGGAGGGGTTGTGCTGCCGCGGGCACACCGATCATGCCGATCGCGGCGACGGCGATCGCACAGTTCCGGGCCTTACCGAGCGTGTTCATCGAGGAGGCAGGGTAGCGCACCCATGGGTGCTGTCAGGCGACGGTCGCGTCTGCCCGCCGCCGGGGTCGATCGTATGCCGCGCTCACCGCCAGAATCCACTGCCGATCGGTGAGCCCGTCCGGGGTGCCGAGCCAGCCCGGGTCGATCGGCTCGATCTCGACGGCCGTGCGATGCAACCACTGCGCGACCGCGTCGGCCTGCTCCGCCGGATCGGCGGGCGGCGGCGACCAACCCGGGCCGAGCAGACCACCGCCGTCGTGCAGATACAGTCCGTCGAGGATCTGCGAGATCCGGTCGCCGGCCGTGAGCGTCGAGGTCACCGACCGGTAGTCGCTGTCGAGCAGTTCGGGGTGCGCCGAGGTCAGCGCCGTCCAGAGGCCGCGAGTGCGACGCAGGTCCAGCTGCGCCCGACCCCACGCCTCGATCATCACCGACGAACATCCTGCGCTGACGAGGATCACCGCCAGCGACCACAGGCCGGACGAGGGTGAGAAATGGCTTCGCGCGTCGGTGAACAGGTCGACCGCGCAACCTGCCGCGATCACGACCAGACCCGCGCAGTACAGCCCGATGGCCCGTCCCAGCGGATTCCACCGCGCGTACCGGATCGCGACGGCGGTCGCGAACAGGGCGGTCACCACCAGGTACACCGACGTGACCGGGCTGTGCTCCGCAGCCGAGAGTTCGAGGCCGGTGACCACCGCCGTGGCGACCGCGGAAACGGTGACCAGCTGCCACTGCGGACGGGCGCTGAGAACCGTCGTCGACGCCGCGGCGATCAGCGCCGTCGTCGTCCCGAACGCGATCAGGCACAGCTCGAACACCGTGGCGGCGACATGGTCGCCGTATCCGTCGAGCACCTCCGACACCGTGCTGGTACGCACGGTCGCCGCCACGGTCAGCGAGATCGCTGCCAGCGCGATGGCCACCCGGGCCAACGACGGAGGGCGCACCGTCAGACGCCCGATCCGTGCTCCCACCGCGGTGGAGCACAGTAGGGCGACAGCCCAGGTGATCACCCGAGAGCCTCGTCGAAGCACAGCAGAGGCCGCCAGTTCTCGTCACGTTCGAACTGGCCGAGGCGCTGGAGGAGACGGACGGCGAACGCCTCCGCCTCCCACTCGTGCAACGCCTCGTGCGTGAGGTCCGCGGACCCGGCGGACCGCTGACTGAGCATGTACGCGATCAGATCGTCGTCGGCCGCGAGCGTCGTCTCGGCGATCGCGGCGCCCGGATGTCGGAAGACGATGTGCCCGATCTCGTGGGCGAGGGTCCTGGTCACACTGGGAAGGCTACGCGCGAGCACGATCCGGTCATGATCCGGGAACTCACGGCGTTGCCCCCACACCCCCGGCCCGAGGTCCTCGAACGCGATCTCAATCGGACGCCGGCGGGTGTCGGCCAGCGACTGGACGATGTCCTCGATGGTGACCGCGTGGGTCTGCGCGGCCATGTCGAGCACCGCGTCCACCGCGGCCAGGACACGACGGTGATTGCGGACCGGCCGCGAGCCGGGATCCCTCGGAGCCGTCACCGCAGTGGCTCCAGGAACTCGGCGCGCGCGAGGTTCAATCGGGTTCGCGCGGCGCGGGCGCTGCGGAAGCTCATGAACCCGGTCGCGCCAGCCGCGAACAGCACCGCCGTGACGCCGGCCGTGGCGGCACCGATGTCGCCGCCCGGCCGGGACTCCGACGCCAGCGCGACATTCGGGTTGGGTGAACCCGCCGCAGGATGCGCGGCGACCGGGCTCGCATCGCGGTGCGGTGCCTGCGGCGCCGCGTTCGCGATCAACGTTTCGTGCCCGGGAGCCACGGCTGCCGCCCGCGCCCGCTCGTCCGCTGCCTGCGAAAGAGCGTCCGCCGCGGGCCCGTCCGCAGGATCAGCCTGTGCAGCCGGGTTCGACGGTGCGTCCGCGGCAGGTGCCGCCTCGGGTGCATCCGCGAGTGAGGCGGGCTGCTCGTTCGACTCCGCGGCCGGTGGCGGCACCCGCTGATCGGCATCGCCGCCACCCGTGCCGTCCCCGTCACCCGAAGGTCCGACCCCGGGGACCGCAACAGCGCTCGAGGTCGTGGTCGCCGCGGCCAGCGAGGTCGTGGGCTCGACGGTGGTCGTCGTGGGTTCGACGGTCGTGGTGGTGGGGTCGATCGTGGTGGTGGTGGGTTCGACGGTGGTCGTGGTGGGTTCGACGGTGGTCGTGGTGGGGTCGACCGTGGTGGTGGTGGGTTCCACGGTGGTGGTCGTGGTGGGTTCCACGGTGGTGGTCGTCTGGTCGACCGTGGTGGTCGTGGAGTCGACGGTCGTGGTGGTGGGCTCGACCGTCGTGGTGGTGGGTTCCACGGTCGTGGTGGTGGGCTCGACGGTGGTCGTGGGGTCGACGGTCGTCGTGGTGGGTTCGACGGTGGTGGTCGTGGTGGGTTCCACGCTGGTGGTCGTGGTGGTGGGCTCGACGGTGGTCGTGGTGGGCTCGACCGTTGTCGTGGTGGGTTCGACGGTGGTGGTCGTGGTGGGTTCCACGCTGGTGGTCGTGGTGGTGGGCTCGACGGTGGTCGTGGTGGGCTCGACCGTTGTCGTGGTGGGTTCGACGGTGGTGGTCGTGGTGGGTTCCACGCTGGTGGTCGTGGTGGGCTCGACCGTTGTCGTGGTGGGTTCGACGGTGGTGGTCGTGGTGGGTTCCACGCTGGTGGTCGTGGTGGTGGGCTCGACCGTTGTCGTGGTGGGTTCGACGGTGGTGGTCGTGGTGGGTTCCACGCTGGTGGTCGTGGTGGTGGGCTCGACCGTTGTCGTGGTGGGTTCGACGGTGGTGGTCGTGGGTTCCACGGTCGTCGTCGGTTCAGCAGTGGTTGTGGGCTGGACCCTGGTGGTGGTCGGAGGGGCGGCCGTCGTGGTGGGTGTGGGCCCACCGCAATGGTTTCCGTGCCGGTGGTGGTCGCACCAGCCGCCGCCGTTGCCGTTGCCGCAGTTGCCGCCGGGTCCGTTGCCTCCGTCGTGGTCGCACCAGCCGCCGCCGTTGCCGTTGCCCTGGCCGCCGTTGCCGTTGCCCTGGTTGCCGTTGCCCTGGTTGCCGTTGCCGTTGCCGTTGCCCTGGCCGCCGTTGCCATTGCCCTGGCCACGTTCCTGTGCGGAGGGCGTGGGGTCGGACCTGCCATCGCCGTTCGCCGCAGAGGCGAGACCCGGCAGGATCAGGAGCGAACCCAGCAAGGCGCTGGCGGTCAGGACCCGCCAGCGCCTTACTCGTGGGGTGGTGGTGCGCACCCCGCTACTCGGTGGAGTCCGGTGGGGTAGCCGGCAATCCCTCGCTGCGCCGCAGCTTTTCGGCCATTGCGGTGAGCAGTTCCTGTGACTCGCTGGACAGGTCGAACGCGCGCGCCGACAGTCGACGAAGGCCGTAGCCGCGCAGCTGGGAGAGCAGCTCCAGGTCGTGGTCGATGCGAGCGGCGTAGATGTCGTCGAAGAAGTAGTCGGACTTGACCTTGAAGAACTGGGCAAGAGCGGCAACGGTTTCCGGCGACGGGTTGGTGCGCTGGCCGTTCCTCAGTTGGGAGATGTACGGCTTGGAGATGCGATGGCCGGCCGAATTGAGGGCCTCGGCAACCTCGGTGTTCGTGTGTGGCTTGCGGCCGGGTGGATGTACCGTGTCGAACAGTTTGTTCAACCGAGATGCGAAGTCTGACTCCATTGCCGTAGGTCCCGATCCCTTCGTGTGTCGACCCCTGAATTGGGGTCTCGCGCAGTCTGCGAGCACATGGTAACGGATTGGTAGCGGACGTTACATGGGTTCGTGGCTGGAAATATGGAATTAACGTTTGACCTGGCGACAGGCAGCTAAAGGCGCGGACCCTGTCGGGTCCGCGCCTTTAGCTGATGTCGTGCTCGGCGATCTAGCGCGAGAAGAGCAGGGCGCGCTTGACTTCCTGGATCGCCTTCGTCACCTGAATGCCGCGGGGGCACGCGTCGGTGCAGTTGAAGGTCGTGCGGCAACGCCACACGCCTTCCTTGTCGTTGAGGATGTCGAGCCGCTCGGCGGCTCCCTCGTCACGGCTGTCGAAGATGAAGCGGTGCGCGTTCACGATCGCGGCCGGGCCGAAGTAGCTGCCGTCGCTCCAGTACACCGGGCACGAGGTGGTGCAGCAGGCGCACAGGATGCACTTGGTGGTGTCGTCGAACCGGGCGCGGTCGGCCTGCGACTGGATCCGCTCGCGGGTCGGCTCGTTGCCCGAGGTCATCAGGAACGGCTTGACGGCACGGAACGCGTCGAAGAACGGCTCCATGTCGACGAGCAGGTCCTTCTCGACCGGCAGGCCCTTGATCGGCTCGATCGTGATGGTGAGCGACTTGCCGTCCTTGGGCAGCATGTCGCGCATCAGCACCTTGCAGGCCAGCCGGTTGACACCGTTGATCCGCATCGCGTCCGAGCCGCAGACGCCGTGTGCGCAGGAGCGGCGGAACGTCAGCGTTCCGTCGAGGTAGCCCTTCACGTACAGCAGCAGGTTCAGCAGGCGGTCGGTCGGCAGGCACGGAACCTGGAAGGAGTCCCAGTGCTGACCCTTGCCGTCCTCCGGGTTGAACCGGGCGATCTTGAGGGTGACCATGACGGCTCCCTCGGGCACGGGCGGCAGCGCGGTCGCGTCCTTGTCGAGAACTGGTGCGGACATCAGTACTTACGCTCCATCGGCTCGTAGCGGGTCTGGACAACCGGCTTGTAGTCCAGACGGATGTCGGAGATGAGGTCCTTGCCGACCTTGTACGCCATGGTGTGCTGCATGTACTCGGCGTCGTTACGGTCCGGGTAGTCCTCGCGGGCGTGGCCGCCACGCGACTCCTTGCGGTTCAGTGCGCCGACGACGGTGACCTCCGCCATCTCGAGCAGGAAGCCGAGTTCGACGGCCTCGAGCAGGTCGCTGTTGTAGCGCTTGCCCTTGTCCTGCACGGTGATGTGGTTGTACCGCTCCTTGAGCGCCTTGATGTCCTTGAGCGCCTGCGTGAGGGTGTCCTCGGTGCGGAACACGGACGCGTTGTTGTCCATGGACTGCTGCAGCTCGGTGCGGATGTCCGCGACGCGCTCGTGACCGTGCTCGGAGAGGATGACCGCGAGCCATTCCTCGACCATCTTCGCGGGCTCGTCCGGCAGCGGCACGAACTCGGTGGCCAGCGCGTGCTCGGCGGCGGCGATGCCGGCGCGACGGCCGAACACGTTGATGTCGAGCAGCGAGTTGGTGCCGAGGCGGTTCGCACCGTGCACCGAGACGCACGCGCACTCACCGGCGGCGTACAGGCCGGGAACGTGGTCCTCGTTGTTGCGCAGCACCTCACCGTTGATCTTGGTGGGGATGCCGCCCATCACGTAGTGGCAGGTCGGGTAGACCGGCACCAGCTCGGTGACCGGGTCGACACCCAGGTAGGTGCGGGCGAACTCGGTGATGTCGGGGAGCTTCTCCTCGAGCACGTCCTCGCCGAGGTGCGTGACGTCGATGTAGACGTAGTCCTTGTTCGGACCGGCACCGCGACCCTCGAGCACCTCGAGCACCATCGAGCGGGCGACGATGTCGCGCGGCGCGAGGTCCTTGATGGTGGGGGCGTAGCGCTCCATGAAGCGCTCGCCGTCGGCGTTGCGGAGGATGCCGCCCTCGCCTCGGACGGCCTCCGAGATGAGGATGCCCAGGCCGGCGAGGCCTGTCGGATGGAACTGGTGGAATTCCATGTCCTCGAGCGGCAGGCCCTTGCGGAAGATGATGCCCATGCCGTCACCGGTGAGGGTGTGCGCGTTGGACGTCGTCTTGTACATGCGGCCCGAACCGCCGGTCGCGAAGACGATCGACTTCGCGTGGAAGACGTGGATCTCGCCGGTGGCCAGCTCGTAGGCGATGACGCCGGTCGCGACCGGGCCTTCCTCGGTCTCGGTGAGCGCGATGTCGAGGGCGTAGAACTCGTTGAAGAACTCGACGTCGTGCTTGACGCAGTTCTGGTACAGCGTCTGCAGGATCATGTGACCGGTGCGGTCCGCGGCGTAACAGGCCCGGCGGACCGGGGCCTTGCCGTGGTCGCGGGTGTGGCCACCGAAACGACGCTGGTCGATCTTGCCCTCGGGTGTGCGGTTGAACGGCAGACCCATCTTCTCCAGGTCGAGCACCGCGTCGATGGCCTCCTTGGCCATGATCTCGACAGCGTCCTGGTCGGCGAGGTAGTCGCCACCCTTGACGGTGTCGAAGGTGTGCCACTCCCAGTTGTCTTCCTCCACGTTCGCCAGCGCGGCGCACATGCCGCCCTGCGCCGCACCGGTGTGGGAGCGGGTGGGGTAGAGCTTGGTCAGGACCGCGGTGCGGGTGCGCGGGCCAGATTCGATGGCTGCGCGCATGCCGGCGCCGCCGGCGCCGACGATGACCACGTCGTAACGATGTTCCAGCATGAAGATTAGCTCCCCGGGACGAAGGTCGGGTCGAAGGTGAAGATGACGTACGTGCCGGTCAGGATGATCAGGATCACCGCGACAGCGAGGATCGTGTTCAGCCAGAAGCGCGTGGAATCCTTGCGCGAGTAGTCCGCGATCACGGTGCGCAGACCGTTGCCGCCGTGCAGCATCGCGAGCCAGAGCATCGCGAGGTCCCAGATCTGCCAGAACGGGCTGGACCAGCGGCCGGCGACGAACGCGAAGTTGATGCGGTGCACGCCGTCATCCATCATCAGCATGATGAACATGTGGCCGAGCACCAGGATGACCAGTGCGAGGCCGGACAGGCGCATGAACAACCAGGCGTAGAGCTCGAAGTTGTTCTTGGCCTGACGGCGCGGCGAGCGCGGGGCGTCCAGGCTGGCCGGGCGGTCGTACGACTTGCCCAGAGTCTTGGCTTCGCTCATGTCAGTGCCCCGCAAACATGTTGTAGAAGATGCGTCCGGCGCCCGGAATCATCACGACGAACCAGATCGCGAGGATGACCCAGAGCATGACGCGCTGGTACTGGGGGCCCTTCGACCAGAAGTCCACGAGCATCACGCGGATACCGTTGAGTGCGTGGTAGAGGACCATCGCGACCAGTCCGAGCTCCAGGAGCCCCACGATGGGGTTCTTGTAGGTCTCGATGACCCGGTCGTAGGTGTCCGCGTTGACCCGCACGAGCGCGGTGTCGAGAACGTGAACGAAGAGAAAGAAAAAGGTCGCGACGCCGGTGATCCGGTGTAGAACCCAAGACCACATTCCGGGGTCGCCCCGGTATAGCGACCGCGTGCGCTCCTGTGCCGGAGCGGCTTCAGTCGTGCTACTCATCGAGTGCTGTGCCTCCAACGTCTTTGGTGGACGCGTCGCACCGGGGATTTCGGCTGTTTTCGGGGACCACCCTGCAGTTTTCAGCCTATGGCGCGACGAGAACCTGAACCGACTCACTGCACTGTAATCCTCCCCGGAAGTGGGAACTAATTCGACGGGCGGTTCGTACGAGACCAGGGAACGCTACTTAGGTTTGCCTTTCCAATGGTCAGCGTGGGTCGGCGCGGCGCGCTGCGGTGGTGCCCCGCTCGTGCGAGGATGGGGAATTGTGGTCGAAATCGATTGGAAACTGTTGCGCGACAACGCAGATCGTGTCCGCGAGGGGGCATATGCGCCGTATTCGCACTATCCGGTGGGTGCGGCCGCGCTGGTCGACGATGGCCGAATTGTCGTCGGATGCAATGTGGAAAATGTCTCATACGGGCTGAGTCTGTGCGCCGAATGTGGACTCGTCGGTAACTTGCACGCCACCGGAGGCGGGCGCCTGGTCGCGTTCAGCTGCCGTGATGCGAATTCCCAGGTACTGACGCCGTGCGGGCGCTGCAGGCAGCTGCTGCACGAGCATGGCGGCGGGGGACTGCTGGTCGACACCGGGGTGGGTCCGGTGCCACTGTCGACGCTTCTGCCTGCGCCCTTCGGGCCTGATGACCTGGCGCGGGTGCACACCGGCGAGGACGGGACCCGATGAGCGCGCACGTCAGCTCGGGCGCAGCCTCGGGGGGTTTTGACGTCGCCTCGGGCGCAGCCTCGGGGGGTTTTGACGTCGCCTCGGGCGCAGCCTCGGGGAGTGTGGACGCAGTCTCCGTCATCACCGCCAAGCGGGACGGGCGCGAGCTCGCCGACGCACAGATCGAGTGGGTCGTCGACGCCTACACCCGCGGCGACGTCGCCGACGAGCAGATGTCCGCGCTCGCGATGGCGATCGTCTTCCGCGGCCTGGGTCGCCGCGAGACCGCGGCCTGGACTCGCGCGATGATCGCGTCCGGCCGTCGGATGGACCTGACGTCGCTGCCGCGGCCCACCGTGGACAAGCACTCGACGGGCGGGGTGGGGGACAAGATCACCCTGCCGCTCGCGCCGCTGGTGGCCGCCTGCGGAGCCGCGGTCCCGCAGCTGTCCGGGCGCGGGCTCGGCCACACCGGAGGCACTCTCGACAAGCTCGAGGCGATCCGCGGATGGCGCGCGGATCTGGACGCGGACGAGATCCTGCGGACGCTCGCGGACCCACGGGTCGGCGCGGTGGTGTGCGCGGCGAGTGCGGATCTCGCCCCGGCGGACCGCAAGCTGTACGCACTGCGCGACGTCACCGGCACCGTCGAGTCCATCCCGCTGATCGCCAGTTCGATCATGAGCAAGAAGATCGCGGAGGGCTCACAGTCGCTCGTCCTCGATGTGAAGGTCGGCTCCGGTGCCTTCATGAAATCGGTTCCGCAGGCGCGCGAATTGGCCACGGCGATGGTCGAACTCGGTCACGACGCCGGGGTGCACACGGTCGCGCTGCTGACGGCGATGGACACCCCGCTCGGATACACCGCGGGCAACGCCCTCGAGGTCGCGGAGGCGGTCGAGGTGCTCGCCGGCGGGGGACCGGCGGACGTGGTGGAGCTGACCGTCACCCTGGCGCGGGAGATGCTCGCGGCGGCCGGGCTGGACACCGTCGATCCGGCCGACGTCCTGCGGGACGGGCGGGCGATGGACCGGTGGCGGGCGATGGTGCGTGCGCAGGGCGGGGACCCGGCGGCACCGCTGCCTGTCGCGAGGGAGCGAGAAGTGTTGTACGCAAACAGCTCCGGAGCGCTCACCCGGCTCGACGCGATGGCCGTCGGCGTCGCCGCGTGGCGGCTCGGCGCGGGCCGTGAACGACAGGGACAGGCAGTCCAGCCCGGCGCCGGCGTGCAGTGGCACGCCCGTCCGGGCGACACCGTCGTCGCCGGCGCACCGCTGCTGACCTTGCACACCGACACCCCGCACCGGTTCGAACACGCCCGCGCCGCCCTCGACGGAGCCTGGGACATCGGCGACACGCCACCCGACGAGCCGCTCGTGATCGACCGCATCGGCCTGGTCCGGGTCTAGTTTCGGGATATGAGCACGCCACCGAGCTGGAACATCACCCCGACCGGCCCCGGCCCGGCCCCTCTCGACCTCGACACGGTGCGCACCGCGCCGAAGGCACTGCTGCACGACCATCTCGACGGCGGACTCCGGCCGGTCACCGTGCTCGAACTCGCCCACCACTGCGGCTACGACGGGTTGCCCGCCGACGACGCCGACACCCTCGCGGACTGGTTCTCCTCGGCGGCGAGCAGCGGCTCACTGGAGCAGTATCTGGAGACGTTCGCCCACACCGTCGCGGTGATGCAGACCCCCGAGGGTCTGCAGCGGGTCGCGCGCGAATGCGTCGCCGACCTCGCCGCGGACGGCGTCGTGTACGCGGAGGTCCGGTTCGCGCCCGAACAGCACCTCGAGCGGGGCCTGACCCTCGACGAGGTGGTGCACCACACCCTGCTCGGGTTCGAGGACGGGACGGCGCAGGCGCGGGACGCCGGACACGAGATCCGGGTCGGCTGCCTGCTCACCGCGATGCGGCATGCCGCACGCTCCCGGGAGATCGCGGACCTGGCCGTCCGCTTCCGGGAGCGCGGAGTCGTCGGGTTCGACATCGCAGGCGCCGAGGCCGGGCACCCACCGAGCCGGCACCTCGACGCCTTCGAACACATGCGGGCGAACAACGCACACTTCACGATTCACGCAGGCGAGGCGTTCGGACTGCCGTCGATCCACGAGGCGATCGCCTTCTGCGGCGCCGACCGGCTCGGGCACGGCGTGCGGATCACCGACGACATCGCCGTCGACGACGACGGGGACGCCCGCCTCGGCCGACTCGCCAACTACGTGCGGGACAAGCGGATTCCGCTGGAGCTGTGCCCGAGCTCGAATGTGCAGACAGGCGCCGTCCCCAGCCTGGAACGGCACCCCTTCGACCTGCTCGCCCGGCTCCGCTTCCGGGTCACCGTCAACACCGACAACCGGCTGATGAGCGCGACCACGATGAGCCGAGAGATGATCAAGCTCGCCGAGACCTTCGACTACGACTGGAACGACCTCGAGCGGTTCACCATCAACGCGCTCAAGTCCGCGTTCATCCCGTTCCCGGAGCGGCTGGCGCTGATCGAGGACGTGGTCAAACCGGGGTACGCGCGGCTGCGCGGGCAGTGACGTCGTGAACGGGGGCCTCGCGGACTGGGGTCCCCGTCGTCACTCCACCCGCAGCCGGGACTCGAACTCCTGCTCGAGCTCGCGCCAGGACTGCGACTCCGCGGTGAACGGGGCACTCGGCGCCAGGCGCGTCGGGTCGGGGTTGAGCGTGTAGGAGACGTACCAGCCGAGCGGCGTGGACGGCGCCAGCGCCTGCTCGGTGGAGTCGTCGTCGGCGAACGCCGCCGCGTCGGTGAACAGTTCCACCGCCAGATCGAGCTGGTCGGCGTCCACCGCCCGCGGCCCTTCGGCCAGGTCGTCGGCCAGACCCGGCAGGACGTACACGTTCTCGTCGGTGACCTCGATCTCGAGCGAACCGTCCACCGCGGCCGCCGCCACGTCGGAATACGTGCTGACGTGGGCGAGGGCGTGGTCGTTGTGGTCGGCCAGGTAGCGGGCCAGTGCGCGCTCGGACGTGAAGACCAGGATCTTGCCGCCCCGGCCGAGGAAGACCGGTTCGTCGTCGAGATAGCAGCGCAACGTGAAATACGTCGCCGAGGACGTGATGATCTTGACGGGGTCGATCCCGACCGACGTCCAGAACGTCTCCTCCTCCTCGCCATCGGTCTCGTCGGTGTCGCCGAGCGTCACGTACTCGATGTCGTCGCCCTCGTCGTCACCCTCCTCGGCGAGATCGTCGGCGTCGACGACGTTCTCCTCGGCCGCAACGATTTCGGCCTCGGCCTCCTCGACCGCGGCCGCATCGACCGCCGGTGACTGGACGATCGCGTCGATCGCGTCGATCACCCGATCCCAGCCGGCCGCGACGGCGGCACCGACCTGATCCCACCGTTCCGCCCCCTCACGCCCGAAGAAGGCGCTCGGTCCGGCCCCGACGGACCCGAGGACCGGGTGCGCGCTGAAATAGCGGGTGACGGCGTCCAGTTCGCAGACCTCGCCGATCGAGCGCGTGATCTCGAAGGTGTCCTCGAGTTCGCCGAGCGTGTCCGCGTCCGGGTCGCCCGCGACGAGTTCCAGGACGCCGACGAGATCGAAGACATGCGACTCGTCGGGTTCGAACTCCGCCGCCGACAGTGCCGCGACGATCCGCCAGGACGGGTGCTCGATCAGGTCGTGCTCGGAGTTCGCGCGCACGAACGCCGCCAGCTCGGCGGCGGAGGCGAACCCGTACAGATCGTCACCGTGGCCGAGGAACGCCTCCCACTCGTCGTCCCCCTCACGCCACCGCGGAGCCCACAGAGTGACGAGGTCGCCGTCGGTCAGACCGAGTTGGATCGGGACGATGTCTCCAGCCATGGCGCGAAGCCTAATCGGTCAGCGCACGTGCAAGCGATGCCAGGATCGCCTCCCGCCGCTGCGCGACCAGTCCGGCGGCCCGACCCGCCGTCTCGACAATCGCGCGCCCCAGGTCACGGGCGTCGACCCCGTCCAGCGATTCGGGCAGCCACAGCCCACACATGCCGCCGTGCTGGTCCACCTCCACACTCACCAACCCGGAACCGTGGCTGACGCGAGCCCGCGCCGACGACAGCTGATGCAGCGCGTCCTCGAGTGATTGGAGCCCGGCGCCCGCGCGAGCGACGACCGCATCCATCGCCCCGCTCACAGCAACCACCCGTTCGTTCCGCTCATACCAACGACCCTGTTCGCTTCGCTCACACCGGCCTCATCCACGTCGCCGGGGTGGCCTCGTCCGCCTCCCGTCGCGCCTGCGCGTCGGCGAGATCGTCGCGGGTGGGCAATCCGAGCTGGTCGAGGACGTCCTCCGGGACGCCCGCGGCAGCCAGGTCCTCGCGGCGGCGGGCCCCGGCCTCCGCCGCCGACGCCCGGCACATCTCCAGGATCGCCGCCGCCAGCCCGGCTCCGCTGTAGCGCAGTTCCCGCGGGTCGACCCGCACGTCGAGCGGTTGACCGCGATCGGTCGCGGTGACGGTGACGGTGCCCGCACGGTTGCTCGTCGTGGCGACTGCGGCGTCCTCCGGGAGTTGCACCGGCTCCGGCTCGGGGCCCGGTATGGCCATCGGGGCCGGGGCCGGGGCCGAGGCCGAGGCCGGGGTCGGGGTAGCGGTCGCGCCGAGCGCCGCGGCAACCGGGATGCCGGGGCCGAACCGGGCGTCGGGGGCGTCGAACGGTGTGTTCATGCGGTGGGCCGGTAGAAGCCGTGGAAGCTCATACCGATGTTGTCGGTGCGGACCGCGCTGACCTGGACGGGGTCGCCTGCTTCGACCATCTGGCCGTTGCCGATCACCATCGCCACATGGCCGTCCCAGACGGCGAGATCACCCGGTCGAAGGTCGGACGGATCCACCTGGCAGCCCACGTTCTGCTCCTGCGCGAGGCGGGGAATGTCCACGCCCGCCTCGCCGTACGCCCACTGGGTCAGTCCGGAGCAGTCCAGGCCCTGCCCGGGCGTCGTCCCGCCCCACGAGTACGGCACACCCTGCTGGCTGAGGGCGTTGCGCACCGCGTCGGCGGCCTCCTTGTTCGGTGCCATCGCGCTGCTGCCGTCCGGCAGGAACACCTCGACGCCGCCACTCGAGCCGAACAGGTCCGAACTGCTCCCACCGCGGATCGCGGGAGCGGGCCTGCCGGGGGACGGGGCCGGTACGCCGCCCGAACGTGAGATCGGAGACATCGCTCCCGAGAACCCCGAGTAGTTCGACGCGGGCTGGAAGGACGCCGAATCGGTGAAGCCGCGTGCGAAGCCACTGAACGCGTCGCCCCGCTGCTGCAGGCCCGACAGCGGGACCTCCCGGCCGGCCGCCGACGGGCGGACGTCGCCTGCACGGCACCGGTGTCTGCCTGCGCCACCGCCGGGGCGGGAGCGGTCAGCTCCGTCATCGCGGCGGTGTGCACGTCGAGTTGGCCACGGACCCGGGCGACCACGGCCAGGCCGCGCGACAGGTGGTCGATGGCGGACGCGACGATCATGATCTGCCCGGCGGGCGTGGTCAGGGCGGGACCGGCCGCGACGGCGGTCGAGACGAACGAGCCGACGATCGCCTGGAGTTCGGCCATGCCCGCGCCGACGTCGCCGGACGCCGACGTCAACACGGCGGCGATCTCCGTTCCCCGCTCCGAGAGTTGCACCTGCTGGACCTGGACCTGCTGCCCCTTGGCGGCCGCGGCGTCGGCGGCCGCTCCCGACCAGGCGCCGCCGAGCTCGGCGAGCCCGAGCTTGCCGACGGCATAGGCGGAGTCGAGCGCCGCAGAGGCGATCGCCAGCGCCTCCGGCGGTCCGTCGGGCGGCAGCACGCCGGTGCCGAACGTGTCGAGCAGGTCGGTCAGGGGACGGGTCAGCAGATCGACGGCGATCATTCTCACACCTCCAGTCCGGAGCCCGTGTCGGCGAGCCCGCCCGCCACCGACCGGTCTGCGTCGTCGTAGGCGGTGGCCGTCGCGTGCGCGGCCGCGCCCATGCTGTCGAGGGTGTCCGCGAGCGCGCCGAGCGCGGCGGTGTGCGAGCCGTGTGCCGTCGCGAACGCGGCCAGGAAGTCGCCGCCGATCAGCCCGAACACCGGCGTCAACAGACCCGGCCCGACCGTGGCCGCCCCCGCCGCGGCCTGGCGCACACCGGCCGCCATCACCGTGGCCGTCGCGCCGTATGCGCGGATCCCGTCGGTCACCGCTGAAAACTCGGTCATAGCCCGATTCCCCCCGTTTCGTTCGATCCCTGCGCCCGGTCGGTCTCAGCCGAACCGTCACGAGATTGGACGCAGAGGTGCACCATCCGGTTCCCGCCGGTTTCGCGTGCCCGACCTCCGCTGCATATCCTGAGGCCCATGGATACGCACGTGGTCGATCACCCGTTGGCAGCCGCACGATTGACCACGATGCGCGACGAACACAGCAGCAATCCGGCGTTCCGCGCGGCACTGCGCGAACTGACGCAGATGCTGATCTACGAGGCGATCCGCGACGCCGAGATCGAGGAATTCGAGATCGCCACGCCCGTCTCGCCCGCGCGCGGCGTCCGGTTGGCCGCGCCGCCGCTGCTGGTGCCGGTGCTGCGCGCCGGGCTCGGCATGGTCGAGCAGGCCAGTCTGACCATCCCGCAGTCCCAGGTCGGATTCGTCGGGATGGCGCGGGACGAACAGACGCACCAGCCGGTGCCGTACCTGGAATCGCTCCCCGCCGACCTGGCCGGGATCCCCGTCTACGTCCTCGACCCGATGCTCGCCACCGGCGGGTCGATGGTGCGAACCCTCGAACTTCTCGTCGAGCGCGGCGCCACCGACATCACCGCCGTCTGCGTGGTCGCCGCACCGCAGGGCGTCGCCGCGCTCGCCGACTCGGGCCTGCCTGTGCGTCTGGTCACCGCGAGCATCGACGAGGGACTGAACGAGGACGCGTACATCGTCCCCGGCCTCGGCGACGCAGGCGACCGGCAGTTCGGGCCCCGCAACATCTAGGCCCGGCAACATCTGGGCCCGGCAACATCTGGGCGCGGCCGCGCCGCCGGGAGTGAGCTTCACCCCAGCCGGGTCGAGAACCGCTCACACGCGCGAAGCGTCTCGTCGGCGGCGGCGCGGGCGCGGGGCAGGTCGGCGCGGCTCGTGACCGGCTCGAACGCCTCCAGGTAGCACTTGAGCTTCGGCTCGGTTCCCGACGGACGCACCACAACCCGCACCCGCTCGCCGGTGAGGATCACCGCGTCGGTGCGAGCCTGCCCGCGCCGGTCCAGCAGGTCCTCGGCCGTGACGGGCAGGCCGGCCAGTTCGGTGGGCACGGCCGCGCGCAGCCCCGCCATCGCGTCGGCGATCCGGTCGAGGTGCTCGAAACGCAGTGACACCTGCGCCGTCGCGTGCACCCCGAACTCGACCGCCAGGTCGTCGAGAACGTCGAGAAGGGTCCGCCCCCGCGCCTTCAGGCCCGCCGCGAGGTCGGCGACGACGACGGCGGCCGAGATCCCGTCCTTGTCCCGGACCGCATCCGGGTCCACGCAGTGCCCGATCGCCTCCTCGTACGCGTACACCAGCCCACTGCCCGCCCGGACCAGCCACTTGAACCCGGTCAGCGTCCGGGCGAACCGGGCTCCGCGTGCCGCGGCGATCCGGCCGAGCAACTGCGAAGAGACGATGGTGGTCGCGACGAGCGGATCCGTGCCCTCCGGTTGCCGCGAGAGCAGGTGGTCGCCGAGCAGCGCGCCGGTCTCGTCGCCGGTGAGCATCCGCCAGCCGTCCGCCGATGGGACGCCCACCGCGCAGCGGTCGGCGTCCGGATCGAGCGCGATCGCCAGATCGGCGTCGACCCGCGCGGCCAGTTCCAGCAGCGCGTCGGTCGCCCCCGGCTCCTCCGGGTTCGGGAACGCGACGGTCGGGAAGTCCGGGTCCGGGGCGTACTGGCTCGCGACCGTGTGGATCTCTGCGAATCCCGCCGCCTGCAGCGCCTCGACGGCGAGTTTGCCGCCGACACCGTGCAGGGGCGTCAGAGCGATGCGCAGGTCTCGCTCGGTGGATCGGGTCAGTGTTGCGATGCGGGCGAGGTAATCCCGCATCAGTGGGGTGTCCTCGGCGGGACGGACGGGGGAGCGGGGCACCGCGACGGCCGGGCCGACCGCGGCGATCGCGTCCTCGATCTCCCGGTCGGACGGCGAGATCAGCTGCGCGCCGCCGTCGAGATACACCTTGTAGCCGTTGTCGGCGGCGGGGTTGTGCGAGGCGGTGATCTGCACGCCGAGCTGCGCGCCCAGCTTCCGCACCGCGTATGCGACCACCGGGGTCGGTGTCGGCCCCGGCAGCAACACCACCGAGAAACCTGCGCCGGCAAGCACTTCCGCTGCCGTGGTGGCGAACACTGCACTGCCGTGGCGCCCGTCGCGCCCGACCACGACCGTCGAGCCGCCCAGACACTTCGCCTGCAGCCACGCCGCGATCCCGGCGGTGGTGCGGGTGACGACGGCGACGTTCATCCCGTTGGGTCCGGCCCGCACCGGCCCGCGCAACCCGGCGGTGCCGAAGGTCAGCGGGGCGGAGAAGCGTTCCGCCAGTTCGCCCTCCGGCAGCGCGGCGAGCTCGGCCCGCGCGTCGGGGTCGGGGTCCTCGGCGAGCCACCGCTCGACCCGGCCGCGCAGGTCGTCGGTCACAGCGACGACACCAGCTTCCGCAGCAGGCCGCCGATGTGTCCGGCCGCGGCCGCACCCGCCGCGAGCACCTCCGCGTGGTCGAGGGGTTCGCCGGTGATGCCCGCCGCGAGGTTGGTGACCAGGGAGATGCCGAGGACCTCCGCGCCTGCCGCGCGGGCCGCGATGGTCTCGTGCACGGTGGACATGCCCACCAGATCGGCGCCGAGGGTCCGCAGCATCCGGATCTCGGCGGGCGTCTCGTAGTGCGGGCCGGGCAGCCCCGCGTACACGCCCTCCTCGAGACCCGGGTCGATCGACCGGGCCAGGTCCCGCAGCCGTGGGGAGTAGGCGTCGGTCAGGTCGACGAACTGGGCGCCGACGAGCGGGGAACGGGCCGTGAGGTTGAGGTGGTCGCTGATCAGGACGGGTTGCCCGACGCGCATGCCCTCCCGGATGCCGCCTGCGGCGTTGGTCAGGACCACCGTGCGGGCGCCGGCGGCGACGGCGGTCCGCACCGGGTGCACCACCTGCGCGAGGTCGTGGCCCTCGTAGGCGTGGGTGCGGCCGAGCAGTATCAGGACCCGGGCGTCGTCGACGGACACCGACAGTGCGGTACCCGCGTGCCCGGATGCCGACGGGGCCGCGAAACCGGGGAGGTCGGTCATCGGCACCGTCGCCGCGGGCGTGCCGAACGCGTCGGCGGCGGCCCGCCAGCCGGAGCCGAGGACGATCGCGACGTCGTGCTTCGCGACGCCGGTGCGCTCGGCCAGAACCTGCGCGGCCTGCTGCTCGAGGGTTCCCATGAAGGCACACAGTACTGGCGACAGCGGAAGTTACCCGCAGGTAGTATCCGGGCATGCCTTATCTCGAGCGCAACGGCGACGTCCACATCCTCCACCTCGGCGACGAGGGTGTGACGGACAGTGAGAACCGTTTCCACCCGGACTGGATCGACCGGTTCCACGCCGCGCTCGACCAGGTCGAATCGGTCGAGGGTCCGGCCGCGCTGGTCGTGACCGCGGACGGGAAGTTCTTCACCAACGGCCTCGACACCGACTGGCTGTTCGGCAACCTCGACAAGATCCACGGCTACCTGGACCGGGTCCACACGATCTTCACCCGACTGCTGACCCTCCCGATGACCACCGTCGCCGCGATCGGCGGCCACGCGTTCGGTGCCGGTGCGATGCTCGCCGCCTCCTGCGACCAGCGGGTGATGCGCGCCGACCGCGGGTTCTGGTGCCTGCCCGAGGCCAACCTCAACATGCCGTTCACGATCGGGATGAACGCGCTCATGACGACGCAGCTGCCGCGCCCGACCGCGGTCGAGGCGATGACCACCAGCCGTCGCTACGCCGGCCCGGACGCGCTCGCCGCCGGGATCGTCAACGAGATCGTCGAGGGCGACGGGGTGCTCGCGGCCGCGGTCGCCCGCGCCGGCGCGACCGCGAACGTGCGCGGTGCCAACCTCGGTCGGATCAAGGCGGACATCCACGCGTCGATCCTCGCCGCGCTGGCGACGAAGACCGACGCGGGCAACCTGCCGTTCGGTCAGAACTGACTCGTCGACCGACACCGCGGCACCCGCCAGTACATGGGCGGGTGCCGCGTCGGACGAGTCTTGCCGCGGCGTGGATGAGCGCCGCCGCGGCGGGGTGAGACACTGGATGGTGTGACCTCGGAAGTGGACGACGCGCTCGCCGGCGCGCAGGCGGATCTGATCGCGCTGTCCCATTCCATCCATGCGGAGCCGGAACTCGCCTTCGCCGAGCACCGTAGTGCCGCGAAGACCTCGGAACTGCTGTCCCGGTACGGGTTCGAGGTCACCACACCGTACGCCGACCTTCCGACGGCGCTGTGCGCCGAGTACGGCAGCGGCGATCTGGTGGTGGGGATCCTCGCCGAGTACGACGCGCTGCCCGAGATCGGTCATGCGTGCGGGCACAACATCATCGCCGCTGCCGCTGTCGGCGCGGGGATCGCGCTCGCGCCGGTCGCGGACCGCCTCGGCATCACGGTCCGGGTGATCGGCACACCGGCCGAGGAGAGTGGTGGCGGCAAGGTCCTCATGCTCGAACGCGGCGCGTTCGACGACCTCGCGGCGGCGCTGATGGTGCATCCGGGTCCCGAGGACATCGCCGGTGCGAGTTCGCTGGCGATGGCGGACGTCGCGGTCACCTTCAGCGGGCGGGAGGCGCACGCGTCGGCCGCGCCGCAGCACGGTCGCAACGCCGCCGATGCCGCGACGGTTGCGCAGGTCGGTCTGGGTCTGCTGCGGCAGCATCTCGAACCCGGTCAGCAGATGCACGGGATAGTCAGCGACGGCGGCGCGGCGCCGAACATCGTGCCCGCCCGCACCGAGATGCTGTACTACCTGCGCGCCCGCACGTCGCAGTCGCTCGCCGAGCTCACCGAGCGGGCCTTCGCATGCTTCGAGGCCGGGGCGCTCGCCGCCGGCTGCACTCACGACATCCGCACGGTGTCACCGAATTACGCGGAGCTTCGGCCGGACCCCTGGTTGGTCGGGGCGTACCGGGAACTGATCGAGACGATGGGACGCAGTCCGCTGCCCCCCGACCGGGAAGGATCGCGCCCGCTGGGCAGCACCGACATGGGAAACGTGACACATGTGATTCCGGGGATCCACCCGGTGATCGGGATCGAGTCCGGCGGCGCGGTGACGCACCAGCCGGAGTTCGCGGCGGCCTGCGTGACGGCCTCCGCCGACCGCGCGGTGCTCGACGGTGCCCGCGCGCTGGCGGGTACCGCCGTCGCGGCTGCGGCCGATCCGGTGCAGAGGGACCGGTTGCTGGCCGGGGTCGAGAAGCGGACGGGCCTGGCCGGCCGGCGCTCCGCGTCGGAGAAGGGGGCCCGGTCGTGAGCAGCTGGATCGATCACTGGGTCGAGACGCACACCGCCGAGTTGTCGGCCTGGCGCAGGCACATCCACGCCCACCCCGAACTCGCCCGCCAGGAGTTCGCCACCACCGAGTTCGTGGCGCGCAAGCTGGCCGCGGCCGGCCTCGAGCCGAAGATCCTGCCCGGCGGAACCGGGCTGACCTGTGACATCGGTCCGGACGGCCCGCGGGTGGCGCTGCGGGCGGACATGGATGCGTTGCCGCTGCAGGAGGACACCGGCGCGCCGTACGCGTCCACCGTTCCCGGCATCTCCCACGCGTGCGGGCACGACGCGCACACGACGATCCTGCTCGGGGCGGGTCTCGCGCTCGCGCAGTCGCCGGAGCCGCTGCCGTACGGGGTGCGGCTGGTGTTCCAGCCCGCGGAGGAGGTGATGCCGGGCGGCGCACTCGACGTCGTCGCGAGCGGTGGGATGAAGGATGTGTCGAGAATCTTTGCGCTGCACTGTGATCCGCGACTGGCGGCGGGTCGCGTGGGGGTGCGGCTCGGGGCCATCACCTCGGCCGCCGACACCGTCGAGCTCCTGCTCGACTCACCCGGCGGTCACACCTCGCGCCCGCACCTGACCACCGACCTGGTGTACGCGCTCGGCACGGTCATCACCGGGCTGCCCGGCATGCTCAGCCGGAGGATCGACCCGCGGACCAGCACGGTGATGGTGTGGGGTGCGGTCAGCGCCGGGCAGGCACCGAACGCCATCCCGCAGACGGGGCGGCTGGTCGGCACCGTCCGCACCGGCGACCACGACACCTGGGCGCTGCTCGAGCCGCTGGTCCGGGAGATCGTGCACGGCCTGCTCGCGCCGACCGGGGTTCGGTACGAGCTGAACTACCGCCGGGGCGTCCCGCCCGTCGTCAACGACGAGGTCTCCACCCGGATGTTCGAGCACGCGATCTCACAACTTGGCCCCGACGCCCTGTCGGACACGCCGCAGTCCGGCGGCGGCGAGGACTTCTCCTGGTACCTCGAGGAGGTGCCGGGCGCGATGGCCCGGCTCGGGGTGTGGTCCGGCATCGGTGAGCAGCTCGACATCCACCAGCCGACCTTCGACCTCGACGAGCGGGCCCTCTCGGTGGGCGTGCGGGTGATGGCGAATCTCGCCGTGTCCGGCGAGCCCACGGTGCCGTGACGGCGCCGCGGCCCCGGGGCGGGTCCCAGCGGCCGTAGCCCGGCGTGCCGGGGCTGGCTGCCCGTAGCCCGGCGTGCCGGGGCTGGCTGCCGTAACCCGGCGTGCCGGGGCTAGCTGCCGTAGCCCGGCGTGCCGGGGCCGACGTTGCGGCTGTTGCGGGTGCGCAGCTCGCGGACGTACTCCGCGGGAGCTCCCGCGATCTCCGCGGCGTCGGCCATCACGCCGAGGTAGCGGGCCGAGGGCAGGCCACCCTCGTAGGCGTCGAGCACATACAGCCACGCCAGGACCGAGTCGCCGGTGTCGGTGTCGACGCGCAACCGGATCTTGCGGTGGATGCCGAGCTCGGAACCCTCCCACCGGTCCAGGCTGGCCTCGTCCTCGTCGGGCACGTCGTAGAGCACCACGAACACCCGGGAGTCGGGGTCCTCGACGACGGTCGCGAGCGCGCCCTCCCAACCGATGTCCCCGCCGCTGAAGGTCAGCCGCCAACCGTTCAACCAGCCGGTACCCGCCATCGGCGAGTGCGGGCAGCGTTGGAGCATCTGCTCCGGGTGCATGTTGGATCCGTACGCGGCGTAAATCGGCACGCGGAAAGCGTAGACCGTGAGCCGACGGCCATCGAACCGTACACAGCACAATTCGCTCCGCTCGGCGCACGGCGGCCCTGTCGATGTGCGCGCGGACGGGCGGGTGGAATAGCGTGGACGCACCGAGAAGTGTGCACACGCTGCTGAAACAGCACCTGCCGAAACATGGAGGACGGATGACCCGGATCGTGATCATTGGCGGCGGACCCGCCGGCTACGAGGCGGCGTTGGTCGCGGCGCAGCATGGGGCGGCAGTCTCCTTGATCGATTCCGATGGTGTGGGCGGCGCGTGCGTGCTGTGGGACTGCGTTCCCTCGAAGACGTTCATCGCCTCGACCGGTGTCCGCACCGACATGCGCCGGGCCACCGACCTGGGCATCGCGCTCGACCCGTCCCAGGCGACGATCTCGCTGCCGCAGATTCACTCCCGGGTCAAGAGCCTCGCGCAGGCCCAGTCCGCCGACATCCGCGACAAGCTGCAGACCGCAGGCGTCGAGCTGCTCTCCGGCACCGGCGAGCTGATCGACCCGGTGATCGGGATGGCCTCCCACAAGATCAAGGCCATCCTGGCCGAGGGCGGAGAGCGGGTGCTCGAGGCCGACGTGGTGCTGATCGCGACCGGTGCGTCTCCTCGGGTCCTGCGGGGCGCGGAGCCGGACGGCGACCGCATCCTCAACTGGCGCCAGCTCTACGACCTCGACTCGCTGCCGGAGCATCTCGTCGTCGTCGGCTCGGGTGTCACCGGCGCCGAGTTCGTCTCCGCCTACACCGAGATGGGTGTGCGGGTCACGATGGTCTCCAGCCGGGACCGGGTGCTGCCGCACGAGGACGCCGATGCGGCGATGGTGCTCGAGGAAGCGCTGTCCGAGCGCGGTGTCACCCTCGTCAAGCACGCCCGCGCCGACGCCGTCGAGCGCACCGAGGACGGGATCATCGTCCGGCTGTCCGACGGTCGCACGGTCACCGGCAGTCATGCCCTGATGACGGTCGGCTCCACCCCGAACACGTCGGGTCTGGGCCTGGAGAAGGTCGGCATCGAACTCGACCAGGGCGGTTACCTGCGGGTCGACCGGGTTTCGCGCACCGCCGTGTCCGGGATCTACGCGGCCGGCGACTGTACGGGACTGTTCCCGCTCGCCTCGGTCGCGGCGATGCAGGGCCGGATCGCGATGTACCACGCCCTCGGCGAGGGTGTGAGCCCGATCAAGCTCAAGACCGTCGCGTCGGCCGTGTTCACCCGCCCGGAGATCGCGAACGTCGGCGTGAGCCAGGCCTCGATCGACAACGGCGAGGTGCCCGCCCGCACCGTCATGCTGCCGCTGAACACGAATCCGCGCGCCAAGATGTCGAGCCTGCGCCGCGGCTTCGTGAAGATCTTCTGCCGCCCGGCGACCGGCGTGGTGATCGGTGGCGTGGTGGTCGCTCCGACCGCGTCCGAGCTGATCCTGCCGATCGCGATCGCGGTGCAGAACAACCTGTCGGTGAACGATCTCGCGCAGACGTTCTCGGTGTACCCGTCGCTGTCCGGTTCGATCACCGAGGCCGCCCGTCAGCTGATGCGGCACGACGACCTGGACTAGGAGGATCCCGGCATGTGGGCCCCACGTTCCACATGCCGAACCTCTCTGGAACAATGAGGGGCGGCCGGGAACCCCGGTCGCCCCTTCAGTACCTCCCGCCCGTGGATCCGAGCGCCAGGTCGCCTCGAACCTCGTCCACTTCCACCGGGAGTCGTCATGTCCCCAGTTCTCGCGCGACGCATGTCCGCGCTCCGTTCCTCCGCAATCCGCGATCTGCTCGCGGTCACCGCTCGCCCCGACGTCATCGGTCTCGCGGGCGGGCTTCCCGATCCGAACCTGGTCCCGCTGGACCGGATCCGGGACACCACCGAGCGGGTGCTGGGGTCGCCGGCCGCGCTGCAGTACACCGAGACCACCGGGCTGGCCCGACTGCGTGAGGTGGTGGCCGCGCGCGAGTCGGCGCGACGGCAGGGGCCGGTCGACGCATCGCGGGTGGTGATCACCCACGGCTCCCAGCAGGCGCTGAGCCTGCTCGCGCAGGCGCTGCTCGATCCCGGCGCCACCGTGGTGGTCGAAGAGCCCGCCTACACCGGGGCGCTGCAGGTGCTGCGGACCGCCGAGGCCCGCATCGTCACCGTGCCCCTCGACGCGGACGGCATGCGGGTGGACCGGCTCGCCGAACTCCTCGCCGCGGGGGAGCGGCCGGCCCTCGTACACACCGTCAGTACCTTCCACAATCCGCGCGGCGTGACCATGTCCGCCGACCGGCGCCGGTCGCTGGCCGCCCTCGCCGAGCGTTACGACTTCCGGATCGTCGAGGACGACCCGTACGGCGAGCTGTACTTCCGCGATGCACCACCGGAACCCGTTGCCGCGCACTCGGACCGGGTAATCCGGCTGTCCAGTGCCTCGAAAACCCTCGCGCCCGCGCTGCGCGTCGGCTGGATGGTCGCGGAGCCGGAGATCTGCGCGGCCGTCGAACTGCTCAAGCAGGGCGCGGACCTGTGCGGGTCGCGGCTCACGCACCAGGTCGCGGCCGACCTGCTCGCCGACGACGCCTGGTACACGGCGCACCTGGCGGGCCTGCGCGCCGAGTACGGGCGCCGGGCCGCCGCACTCCGCGCCGCGGTCGACCGGGAGCTCGCCGGGGTCGCGACGCTCGGGCCGATCGCCGGCGGCATGTTCGGCTGGCTCGAATTCGGCGACGGCACCGACACCGAGGCGCTGCTGTCGGCCGCGCTGGACCACGGGGTGGCGTTCGTCCCCGGATCGGCGTTCGCCGTCACGGACGGCGCCCGGCACAGCGCACGGGTGTGCTTCACGACGAACACTCCCGACCGGCTGGCCGAGGGGCTGACCCGCCTCGCCGCGGCCCACCGGTCCCTGCGGTGAGGTTCCCCAATGTGACATTTGCTGTCGGCAAGTGAGCCAATGTGACATCAGGGAACCAACGGGTGGTCAGTCGACCCAGTCGTAGGTGCGCTCGACGGCCTTGTTCCACTCCCGGTACAGCCGATCCCGTTGCTCGGCAGGCATGTTCGGCGTCCAGGTGTGGCCGATCTCCCAGTTCGCGCGGATGTCGTCCTCGGAGCTCCAGAATCCGACGGCGAGTCCGGCGGCGTAGGCCGCACCGAGTGCGGTGGTCTCGTTCACGACCGGCCGGATCACCGGGACGTCGAGGATGTCGGCCTGGAACTGCATGAGGGTCTCGTTGAGCACCATCCCGCCGTCGACCTTCAGCGAGGTGAGGGCGACACCGGAGTCGGCCTCGGCGGCCTCGATCACCTCGCGGGACTGGAAGGCGGTGGCCTCGAGCGCGGCCCGAGCGAGGTGGCCCTTGTTCACGAAGCGGGTCAGCCCGACGATCGCTCCGCGGGCGTCCGGTCGCCACCGCGGCGCGAACAGTCCGGAGAACGCGGGCACGAAGTAGGTGCCGCCGTTGTCCGGGACCGCGGACGCGAGCAGTTCGACCTCCTTGGCGGAGTTGATGATCCCCAGGTTGTCGCGCAGCCACTGCACGAGCGACCCGGTGACCGCCACCGAGCCCTCCAGCGCGTACACCGGTGCGCTCTCACCGATCCGGTAGCACAGCGTCGTCAGCAGTCCGTGCTTGCTGTGCACCGGGGTGGTGCCGGTGTTGACCAGCAGGAAGTTCCCGGTGCCGTAGGTGTTCTTCGCCTCGCCGGGGGACAGGCAGGCCTGCCCGAACATGGCGGCCTGCTGGTCGCCGAGGATGCCGGCGATCGGGACGCCGGCCAGCGGGCCGCGTTCCCGGCAGGTGCCGAACGGGCCGGAGGAGCTGCGGATCTGCGGCAGCATCGACGTCGGGATCCGCATGTCCGCGCAGATCTGTTCGTCCCAGTCCAGGGTTGTCAGGTCCATCAGGAGTGTCCGGGACGCGTTGGTGACGTCGGTGGCGTGCACGCCGCCGTCCGGTCCGCCGGTGAGGTTCCACAGGATCCAGCTGTCCATGGTGCCGAAGCACAGGTCGCCGGCCTCGGCGCGGGCCCGGACACCGTCGACGTTGTCCAGGATCCACCGCAGTTTCGGCCCGGAGAAGTACGTGGACAGCGGCAGTCCGGTGGTCTGCCGGTAGCGGTCGGGGCCGTGCCCGTCGGCGATCTCTTCGCACAGCCGGTCGGTGCGCGTGTCCTGCCAGACGATCGCGTTGTACACCGGTTCGCCGGTGGCGCGGTCCCAGACGACGGTCGTCTCGCGCTGGTTGGTGATGCCGACCGCGGCGATGTCGTCGCGGGTGAGGTCTTTCTTGGCGAGCGCGGCGGCGGCCACCTCGCGGGTGGTGCGCCAGATCTCGGCCGCGTCGTGTTCGACCCACCCGGCCTGCGGGAAGATCTGGCGGTGTTCCTGCTGGGCGGAGGTCACGACGCGGCCACCGTGATCGAAGATCATGCAGCGGCTCGACGTGGTGCCCTGATCGATCGCGGCGATGTACTTGGTCACGGGCGTCCTCGTCTCTCGGGCGGTCTCGGCACGAAGCTACTAGCCTGGAGCGAGATTTGCCGACAACCTCTGGAGCTCGAGTTGGACAAGCAACCTGGTGTGCAGTTCCTCGGCCCGGATCAGCGGAAGCTGGCCTGGGAGCAGTTGGGGACCGAACAGTTCGACGTGGTGGTGGTGGGCGGCGGGGTCGTCGGCGCCGGCGCCGCGCTTGACGCCGCGACGCGGGGACTGAAGGTGGCGCTGGTGGAGGCGCGGGACTTCGCCTCGGGTACCTCGTCTCGGTCGTCGAAGATGTTCCACGGCGGTCTGCGCTACCTCGAACAGCTCGAGTTCGGTCTGGTCGCGGAGGCGCTGCACGAGCGGGAACTGTCGATGTCGACGCTGGCGCCGCACCTGGTGAAACCGCTGAAGTTCCTCTTCCCGCTGACGCACCGGGTGTGGGAACGCCCGTACATGGCGGCCGGGTTCATGCTCTACGACCGGATGGGCGGCGCGAAGTCCGTTCCCGCGCAGAAGCATCTGACGCGGGCGGGTGCGCTGCGGATGGCGCCGGGGCTCAAGCGGAACGCGCTCGTCGGCGGAATCCGCTACTACGACACGGTGGTCGACGACGCGCGGCACACGATGACGGTGGCGCGCACGGCCGCGCACTACGGTGCGGTGGTGCGCACCTCGACGCAGGTGGTCGGGTTCATGCGCGAGGCGGATCGGGTTTCCGGTGTGCGCGTGCGGGATTCGGAGGACGGCAGCACCACGGAGGTGCGCGGTCACGTCGTGATCAACGCGACCGGAGTGTGGACCGACGAGATCCAGGCGCTGTCGCACCAGCGGGGCCGGTTCCGGGTCCGGGCCAGCAAGGGCGTGCACATCGTGGTGCCCCGGGACCGGATCGTCAGCGACGCCGCGATCATCCTGCGCACGGAGAAGTCGGTGCTGTTCGTGATCCCGTGGGGCGGGCACTGGATCATCGGGACCACCGACACCGACTGGAATCTCGACCTCGCACATCCGGCGGCGACGAAGGCCGACATCGACTACATCCTCGGGCACGTGAACAATGTGCTCGTCACCCCGCTCACCCACGACGACATCGACGGCGTCTACGCCGGACTGCGCCCGCTGCTCGCGGGGGAGTCCGACGAGACCTCGAAACTCTCCCGGGAGCATGCGGTCGCGCGGGTGGCGCCCGGGCTGGTCGCGATCGCGGGAGGCAAGTACACGACCTACCGGGTGATGGCCGAGGATGCCGTCGACATTGCGTCCGAGGACATTCCGGCGCGGATCGCGTCGTCGATCACCGAGAAGGTGCCGCTGGTCGGCGCGGACGGGTACTTCGCGCTGGTGAACCAGGCGGTGCACCTCGGTGAGCTGTACGGGCTGCACCCGTACCGGGTCAAGCACCTGCTCGACCGCTACGGTTCGCTGATCGACGACGTGCTCCAACTCGGCGCGGCGACACCCGAACTGCTGCAACCGATCACCGACGCCCCGGACTACCTGCAGGTCGAGGCGGTGTACGCGGCGGCGGCGGAGGGGGCACTGCACCTCGAGGACATCCTCGCCCGCCGGACCCGGATCGCGATCGAGTACCCGCACCGCGGCGTGAACTGCGCCGAGCAGGTCGCGCACCTGGTGGCGCCCGTGCTGGGCTGGGACGCGGCGGCGGTCGATCGCGAGGTCGAGACCTATCGGGCGCGGGTCGAGGCGGAGGTCGAGTCGCAGCGCAGGCCCGACGACGAGTCCGCCGACGCGCTGCGGGCGGCCGCACCCGAGGCCCGTGCGGAAATCCTGGAGCCGGTGCCGATCTCGCGGTGACGGCGGACGCTGCCCCGGCGCTGCCGCGGCAGGGGCAGCGTCGGGCTCAGTGGGTGAGGACCAGCTTGATCGCGACGATCAGCACCGCGACGAACCCGAGTACGAACGATGAGACGAGGGTGTTCCGAGTCGGGCGTTCACCGCGCAACCGGGTGATGACGTAGGCGATGCCCGCGATACGGGTGACCACCCAGACCTCGGCGAGCAGTAGCGCCGTGGTCAGTTCGATCCAGCCGAGTCCGCTGCCCAACCACACCAGCACCGCCGGGATCAGTGCCGACGTCAGGACCGGCACCGAGTCGCGGAGCTCGTCGAGTCGTTCCGACCAGGTCAGGGCATGGCCGGTTCGGGTGCTGCGCCCGAGGGATTCGGCGAAGGCGTGCGCGATGAAGGTGGAGATCCCGGTCCCGATGATCACCAGTGCCGCATGCGTGACGCTCGCGTTGTTCAGTGGCACGAGAGCGGCCAGCACCAGGATGTTGCCGTAGACGTAGGCACTGATCCGGCTGGCGTAGTCCTCGGTGGACAGGGGCTCGCGCGTCATGGGGTACAGCTTGGCATGCGCGGTCGGCGCAGTCGGCTCGGCGCCGCTCTCGCGCACTCAGCGTGTCCGCACGACGGTGCCGGGGGCCGACCGGGCGGCCAGCCCGGAGATCGCCATGACGATCAGGACGAGGACGGCGATGGATGCGGTGGCCATGGTCGAGCCTTCCTGTGCGGATGTTTTCCGGACAGGTTCCAGACTGCGGTACGTAGCCGTGGCGCACCTCGGAGCGAGTTATGGATTTGCTGAGAGTGTGCTGGCGGGGAGTCGGACGTCGGGTCAGCCCCGGGACGGATCCGAACCCGGCGCCGCGAGGCCGGCGGTCAGGGTGCGGATGCAGCGGACGGCGATGTCGGCGGGGCTCGGTCCGGCGCCGTCGGCGCCGGTGGTGCCGTCGGGGTCGCCGGTTCCGGCCCACGTCTGGATCGCCAGGCGCATCGCGGTGTTGCCCGCCACCGCCATCAGCCGGACGTCGACGGGGTCCGCGTCCGGGCCCATCAGGGGGCCCAGGACGGTGACGAGGGCTTCCTCGGTGTCGTGCACGACGCGGAACCACACCGATTCCAGGCCCGGGTCGCCCGGGACGGCGCGGAGCAGGCCGCGGCTCAGGCGCAGGGAGTCGCTGCCGAACCGGTCGGACCGGGACAGGGCCCGGTGCGCGGAGCTCGCGAGGGCCTCGACCGGCGGCGTCCCCGGCTCGGTGGCGGCCAGGTCGGCGATCCAGTCCGCGACACCGCCCGCGAGCAGGGGGGTGACCGCCGCCTCCTTGGTGGGGAAGTAGCGGTAGAAGGTGCGCAGTCCGATGCCCGCCGCGGTGGCGATGTCCTCCGCGGTGACGGCGGCCGCGCCGCGGGCGGCGAACAGCTCGGCCGCGCAGCGGGCGATCTCGAGCTGGGTCTGGGCCTTGCGGCGCTCGGTCAGTGAGCGGGGGGCTTGCGCGATCGGGTCGGCCATGGTCACCATCATGGCACGTTGTGCCACTCCGGCGTAGCGTGCAGGTACGCAGTCTGCAGACCAGGAGTGCTGCGGGAGACCAGAAGGAGTGCTGCTCATGAATCGCTTCGAGGGACGCAAGGTGCTCGTCACCGGCGCGGGATCGGGCATCGGTCAGGCCACCGTGGCTCGGCTGCTGTCCGAGGGCGGCGTCGTCGCGGCCGCGGACGTGTCCGAGCAGGGCCTCGCCGAGACCCGCAGGCGTGCGGAGGAGGCCGGCGTCGCGGACCGCCTCACCACCGCCGTCGTCGACATCTCCAGCGAGGACTCGGTACGTGAGGCCATCGGCGGGGCCATCGAAGGCCTCGGCGGCCTGCAGGTCCTCGTCAACGCGGCCGGCATCCTGCGGTCCTCGCACACCGCGGAGACCACTCTCGAGTTCTGGAACACGATGATCGGGGTCAACCTCACCGGCACGTTCCTCGTGACGCGTCAGGCACTGCCCGCCCTGCTCGAATCGGGGAAGGGTGTGGTGGTGAACTTCAGCTCCACCTCGGCGTCGTTCGCGCACCCGTACATGGCCGCCTACGCCGCGACGAAGGGCGGCATCCGGTCCTTCACGCACGCGATCGCGCTCGAGTACGCCAAGCAGGGCCTGCGCGCGGTCGCCGTCGAACCCGGCTCCATCGCGTCCGGGATGACCAGCAACCCCGGCTTCCCGGAGGAGGGCGTCGACCCGAGCCTGATCGGCAAGCTGTACCCGTGGATCGGCAACGGGTTCGCGCCGCCGGAGGACGTCGCCGGCGTGATCGCGATGCTCGCGTCCGATGACGGAAAGTTCGTCACCGGCACCGAGATTCGCATCGACGGCGGCACCCACATGTGACGCAGGCGCCTCCGGCGCTCGTGCGTGGTTTGCGGGTCCCCACACCCGCAAACCGCGCACGAGCAGCGGAGCTGCCCGTCTCCTAGACTCGGGCGCGATGAGTGCCACCGACCGCCCCGACCTCGACCAGCGCCGCCTGCAGCGACGCACGCGTCTGCTCGAGGTCGGCGTGGACCTGCTGGGGACGGCCGACGCTCCGGGCGTCAACGTGCGCGCCGCCTGCCGCGCGGCCGGCCTCACCGAGCGGTACTTCTACGAGAGCTTCGCCGACCGCGACACCTACATCCGGGAGGTGTACGCGGAGGTGGGCGAGCGGGCCCGTGCCGCGCTGGTGGCGGCGGTCGCGAAGGCCGACGGCCCCGCGGAGGTCGCCGAACACGCGGTGCGGGCGTTCGTCGAACTCGTCCTCGACCACCCGGAGGCGGGCCGGGTGCTGCTGCTGGCGCCGCTGCGCGAACCCGCGCTCGGCGGCCGCGGCCTCGCGCTCGCCCCGAGTTTCGTTGTCCTGGTGGCAGATCAACTGAAGGACATCGCCGATCCCGACGAACGGGCCCTGCGCGCCCTCGGCCTCGTCGGTGCCCTGACGAGCCTGTTCATCGGCTACCTCGACGGCACCGTCACCGTGCCGCGCGAGACCCTGATCCGGCACTGCCTCGGCCTGCTCGAGCGGGCGAGCAGGCTCTGACGCGGGGACCCGTCCCGGGGATGTCTAGATTGGCGAGCATGTCCACAACCCCGGATCGGGAGATCGTCGACGAGGCTCTCGGCACCTTCGTCCGTGGTCACCTCGACCTCACCGACGGAACCCGCCTCGACGACCGGCATTTCAGCCTGACACTCGAACTCGGCGGGCGGGACGTCGCATTCCTCGCCGCCGCCGTCGACCCCGACGAGGCCCGTTCGCTGCTGCCCAGGCTCCGCCGGGTCGTGCACGATCACGATCGGTTGGTCCGCAGCGCCGTCGAGGCCGTGGTCCGGCAATTCGGCGACGACCCACCGTCCGTCGAGGAACTCGCCGACGCCCACGACGATCTCGTGCTCGACACCGTCGAGACCCACCCCGGCGGCGACGTGGTGCTGCACCTGGCGGACACGTGTGGCGACCACTTCATGGACGGCTACTGGCCCGCGGTCCGACTCGATCCCGACGACAACGTGGTGGCTGTGACGGTCGAGTCGTGAGACTCCCGGCCTCGGGTGCGTTGCGCTACCGGAAGTCCGTGTACGCGTCGGCGCGCGGGCCGATCGCCGTGACCTCGACGATCCGCCGGATCTCGTCGATCCGGAAGACCACCCGATTGGCGCCCCGCGGGAACGAGTAGAGGAGTGACAGCGCCGGCGCGTCCAGTTCGGCGCCGATGGCGCGCGGGTCGTCGAGCAGGGGGCCGGTGAGGACGCCGAACAGCGCGAGTGCGTCGGGGGCGCGGACCGTTCCGGTGAGGGCGAGCGCCGCCGATCGTGCGACGGCCAGTCGATGGCGCGATTCCACCGAAGTCGGCGGGGTTGCTTCCCCGGGACCGCGGTCGGCGTCGTGCATGGCCCGACCGAGGGCGGCAGCGTCGACGACGTCCCCGGCGGCGATCTCGGCGACACCGAGCTCGTGCGCAGCCAGCATCGGCGGGTCGGACAGCAGGGCGATCGTCTCGCGCAGCCCGTCGTAGTGGTTCGCGCCGAGGAGAACCGCCGCGCGCGCTCCGCCCGCGATGATGTCGAACCGTTCCTTTCCTCGGGTGGTTGCCGCGATCAGTTCGGGCAGTCGTTCCTGCGCGTCGCCCACCTGGAGAATCGTCATGTGGTGACGGTAGCGGTCTGCGGCTGGCAGTTCGGGCACCAGAAGATCTGCCGCTCACGATCGGGTGTGCCGTCACCGAGCATGCCGGCCGCGACGAGGGTGCCGCAGCGCAGGCACGGCTTGCCCGCGCGGCCGTACACCCACGTGGTGCGACCGCGACGGCGGTCGCCGGTGGTGATGCGGACGGTGCGGTCGCGGTTCGCGGTCAGCAGGCGGTGCGCGAGATCCGCCCACGCTCGCGGTTCCCCGGCGTCCGCGACGGGTGTCGCCGGGTGCACGCCGCGCAGGAAGCACAGTTCGCTGCGGTAGACGTTGCCCACCCCGGCCATCACGCGCTGATCGAGCAGGGCCACGCCGATCGGGCGGCCAGGCTCGGCGCCGAGGTTCGCCGCGGCGCGGCCGGTGTCCCAGTCGGGGCCGAGTAGATCCGGCCCCAAGTGCCCGACCGCGCGCTCCTCCTCGGCGCGCGCGAGCACCTCGACGATGCCGAGCTGGAACCCGACGGCGAGGAAATCCTCGGTGCCGAGCAGGATTCGGGCCTGCCAGGCGGGCCGGCGCCACCGCGCGCCCGCCGGGTACACGTGCCACTCGCCCTCCATCTTCAGGTGGGAGTGCACTGTCGCCTCGCCGACCCGGATCAGCAGGTGCTTGCCGCGGCTGAGCACCTCGTCGACCGGTCCGGGCGTCAGATCCACCGTCGCGAACCGAGGCACCCGGATGTCGCAGACCGTCAGCGGCGTGCCGATCAGCGCGCGGCGCAGCCTGCTCGCGGCCTGCCAGACGGTGTCACCCTCGGGCATCGGCACCGCCTCGCGCCGGGCGCATCCGGTCAGTGCCCATACGAGGTCCGTTTGCGCAGCCCGCGGGGCGTCGCCGAGAACCCCGCCTCGACCAGCGCGGGGGACAGCGGGCTGGTGTGCACCGACTCGCCGTCGACCTTCTCGATGACGATCTTGTCGACGCCGCCGCGGTCGACGAGTTCGGCCAGGGCGATGGCGGCGCTGTGCCGGGTCCCCGGGTCGTCGGTGAACGTGAGCAGTGTCTTGCCGCCCCGCTCGACGTAGAGCGCGAGCTCGCCGTCGACGAGGACGACCATCGCTCCGGCCTTGCGCCCCGGGCGATGACCGCCGTCGGTGGCGGGCCACGGCAGCGCGCCGCCGTACGGGTTCGCCGGGTCGGTCGCGGCGAGCGCGACCGCGGCGCGGGCGGGCTCGGCTCCCGGCTCCGCGAAGCCGCGGAGCCGGTCCACCACCTCGGACGTCGAGAACTGGGCCGCACCGAGACCGTTCACGAAGTAGCCGCGCCGGCACCGGCCGCCGTCCTCGAACCCGCGCAACACCTTGTACATCAGCGCGAACCCGCCGGGCACGTCCTCCGCGACCACCGAGCCTCGGGTGAGCACCCCGTACCGGTCGAGCAGCAGGTCGGCGCGGGCGTGCGCACGGATCGTCGGGTCCGGCTCCGGATCGGGCAGCAGCGACCACCGGCCGCCCACCGTCGGGGGACCGGTGCGGGACGGCAGTGCCGGCCGCGGCAACGCCCGGTACGCGCGGGTCCGGGGTGCGCGGCGCGGAGTCCGGTGGCTCGGGGTCGCTCGGGTGGTGCCCGACAGCAGCGCCCGCAGCGGCGCGAACGTGTCGCCCGACAGGTGCCCGGCCCACACCAGTTGCCACAGCGCCTCGACCAGCGCCGGGTCGTCGGTGGACCCGATCTGGTCCGACAGGGTGCGGAAGAAGTACGCCCCGCCCGGCGCCAGGGTGTCGAGGATCGTGCGGTGCAGATCGGACAGTTCGATGTCCTGAGGTGGCGGCAGCGTCAGCGGCGCGGTGTCCGCCAGGTGCAGGCGGACCCAGCCGTCGCTGCCGGAGATCTGCCCGGCTCCGGACCACAGCACCTCTCCGGTGGTGGTCAGTTCGTCCAGCATCGACGGCCGGTAGTCGCGCACCCGCGACGGCAGCACCATCGACTCCCAGGCGGACGCCGGGATCGGCACCCCGGCGAGTTGGTCGATCACCGCCGCGACCCCGTCCACGCCGCGCAGTCCGCCGCCGACGTGCTGCCAGTCGGGGAGGAAGCGGCCGAGCGCCTCCGGTTCGACCGGTTCGACCTCGCGCCGGGCCGCGGCCAGGGACCTGCGCCGGATCCGGCGCAGCACTTCGGCGTCGCACCACTCCGAACCCGTTGCCGCGGGACGGAACTCGCCCTCGACGACCCGCTTGTCCTGCGCCAGCCGCAACAGCACGTCCCGGACCACCGAGGTGCCGAGCCCGAACCGGGAGGCACACTCGGCGAGCGTGAACGGACCGTGGGTGCGGGCGTAGCGGCCGATCAGGTCACCGAGCGGGTCGTCGACCGGCTCGATGAACGCGGCCGGGGTGCCGATCGGCAGCGGTACCCCGAGTGCGTCGCGCATTCGCGAGGCGTCCTCGATCGCGACCCACCACTGCTGCCCGGCGAACGCGACCCGCATCGCACGCTTGTGGGCTTCGAGCCCGGCCAGCCACTCCCGCGGATCCGCCGTGGCGCGGGCGGCCACCTCCGTTTCGGTCAGCGGTCCGAGCAGCCGCAACAGGTCGGCGACACCCTCGGCGTCCTTCGCGCGGCGGTCCTCGGCGAGCCGCTGCAGTTCGCGTTCGGTCTGCTCGATCACCGCCTCGTCGAGCAGTTCCCGCAACTCCACCCGGCCGAGCAGCTCGGCGAGCAGCGTCGAGTCCAACGACAGTGCGGCGGCGCGGCGTTCGGCGAGTGGACTGTCGCCCTCGTACATGAACGCGCCGACGTAGTCGAACAGCAGCGCCGTGGCGAACGGGGACGGCGACGGCGTCTCCACCTCCACGATCCGGATCCGGCGGCGGCCCACGTCGGTCAGCAGCCGGATCAGGGACGGCAGGTCGTACACGTCCTGCAGGCACTCGCGGACCGTCTCGAGCAGGATCGGGAACGTCGGGTACTTGCGGGCCACGTCCAGCAGTTGCGCGGACCGCTGCCGCTGCTGCCACAGCGGGGCGCGGCGACCCGGGTTGCGGCGCGGCAGCAGCAGGGCGCGGGCCGCACACTCGCGGAACCGCGACGCGAACAGCGCCGACGCCCCGACCTGCTCGGTGACGACGTCCTCGATCTCGTCGTGGTCGAAGACGAACAGCTCCGCACCGGGCGCCGCGTCCTCGGTGTCCGGCAGCCGGACGATGATGCCGTCGTCGGATGCGGTTGGCGCGGAATCGATCCCGTACCGCTCTTGCAGTCGGGCGCCGATCGCCAGAGCCCACGGTGCGTGCACCGGCAGCCCGTACGGGGAGTGCAGCACCAGCCGCCAGTCGCCAAGTTCGTCGCGGAACCGTTCCAGCACCAGGGTGCGGTCGCTGGGCACCTGCCCGGTCGCGGCACGCTGCTCGTCGACCAGCGCCAGCAGGTTGTTCGTCGCGTTCTCGTCGAGGCCCTGGGCGGTCAGCCGCGGCCGCAGCTCCGCCGGGTCGCCGAGCGCGGTCTCGCGCAGGAACCCGCCGAGCGCGGCGCCGAGCTCGGCGGGCCGGCCGAGGCCGTCGCCGTGCCAGAACGGCAACCGGCCCGGCATCCCGTAGGCGGGGGAGACCAGCACCCGGTCGTGGGTGATCTCCTCGATCCGCCAGCTGGTCGCGCCGAGCGCGAACACGTCCCCGACCCGGGACTCGTAGACCATCTCCTCGTCGAGCTCACCGACCCGCGCGTTGCGCTCACCCACCATGTAGACGGTGAACAGCCCACGGTCGGGGATCGCGCCGCCCGAGGTGACGGCGAGGCGCTGCGATCCGGGCCTGCCGGTCAGCACGTCGGCGTCGCGGTCCCACACCAGCCGCGGTCGCAATTCGGCGAACTCGTCGGACGGGTAGCGGCCGGCGAGCAGGTCCAGGGTGGCGTCGTAGGCGGACCGGGGCAGGGTCGCGAAGTTCCCGGTGCGCCGGACCGCGTCGAACCACGCCCCCGCGTCGATCGGGTCGAGCGCGCACACCGCGACGGTGTGCTGCGCCAGGATGTCGAGCGGGTTCGCCGGTACCGCAAGGGCTTCGATCTTCCCGGTGGTCATCCGCTCCACCGTGACGGCACAGTGGATCAGGTCGGTGCGGTGCTTCGGGAAGAGCACGCCGCGGGAGATCTCCCCGACCTGGTGCCCCGCCCGGCCGACGCGCTGCAGCCCGCTGGCCACCGACGGCGGTGCCTCGACCTGGATCACCAGGTCCACCGCACCCATGTCGATGCCGAGTTCGAGACTGGACGTGGCGACCACGCACCGCAGCCGGCCGGACTTGAGGTCGTCCTCGATCAGTGCGCGTTGGTCCTTGCTGACCGATCCGTGGTGGGCGCGCGCCAGCAGCGGCTCGGCGCCGTGGTTCACCTCGGTCGGCGCGCCGATCTGCGCAGGCGGCGCGTGCAGGGTGGTGACCGGGTCGCCGAGTCGCGCCGCGTACACCTCGTTCAGTCGTGCGGTCAGGCGTTCGGCGAGGCGGCGCGAATTGGCGAACACGATCGACGAGGAGTGCTCGAGCACCAGGTCGACGATCTGTTCCTCGACGTGCGGCCAGATCGAACCCTGCTGCGGCGCCGGTGATTCCGAGGTCGGGTCCGGGTCGGTGACACCGAGCTCGGTCATGTCCTCGACCGGGACCCGGACCGTCAGGTCGAACGTCTTCGGTGCGGGCGGTGCGACGACGTGCACCGGCGCCGAGCCGGCCAGGAACCGGGCCACCTCCTCGTGCGGGCGGACGGTGGCGGAGAGCCCGATCCGCTGCGCCGGCCGGTCCAGCAGCATGTCCAGCCGCTCGAGCGAGAGGGCCAGGTGCGCGCCGCGTTTGGTGGCGGCGACGGCGTGCACCTCGTCGACGATCACCGTCCGCACCGTCGCCAGGGTCTCGCGGGCCGCGGAGGTGAGCATCAGGAACAGCGACTCGGGGGTGGTGATCAGGATGTCCGGCGGGGTGCGCAGCATCGCGCGCCGCGTGGCCGGGGCGGTGTCGCCCGACCGGACGCCGACGGTGATCTCCGGCGGCGTCAGGCCGAGTCGCTTCGCGGTCTGGGTGATCCCGACGAGTGGGGCGCGCAGGTTGCGTTCGACGTCCACCGCCAGTGCCTTGAGCGGCGAGACGTAGACGACCGTCGTCCCGGTGGGCTGCTCCTCCGTCGTGTCGGCGAGCCGGTGCGGGCGGGTGGCCAGCTGGTCGAGGGCCCACAGGAACGCCGAGAGGGTCTTTCCGGAGCCGGTCGGTGCGACGACGAGGGCGTGCGAACCGTCCGCGATCGCCTCCCACGCACCGAGCTGTGCGGACGTCGGCGCAGGGAAGGCACCCGCGAACCACTCGCGGGTGGGCGCCGAGAACCTGTCGAGCACGGCGTCCCTGCGCCCATCCCGCACGGCGTCGCTGCGCCCATCCTGCACGGCATCCATGGGTCCATCCTGCCTCGCGCCCCCGACATCACGAGTGGGTGTCGAAACGGCGCGGTCCCTCGACAGGTGTCGTAGCCTGCCCGGATGACCACTGCGGAAGCTCGGTTCCGGCGGGTGGGCGCCGGCGAACCGGTCTTGCTGATTCACCCGTTCGCGCTGTCTCATCACGTGTGGCGACGAACCGCCGACCTGCTGGCCGCCGACCACGACGTGCTGGCGGTCTCGATGCCGGGACACTGGGCCGGGGAACGCGTCCGGCCCTTCGACGTCAGCATCGACAACTACGCCGACGGTGTGGAGCGGATCGTCGACGAGCTCGGCTGGGACACCTGCCACATCGTCGGCAACTCCCTCGGCGGCTGGGTCGGCTTCGAACTCGAGCGGCGCGGCCGCGCACGTTCCCTGACGGCGATCGCCCCGGCCGGCGGCTGGTCGGACCTCTCGCCGTCCGAACTGCGACTCGGGGCGATCTTCCTGGCGCTGGCGCCGTTCATCGGGATCGGGCGCCTGATCGGTGACCAGGCGTGGAGGATGCCACTGGTGCGGCGACTGGTGCTGTGGCTGCTCTCCCACGACGACGCCGCGGTGCCCGCCGACGACCTCCGGCTGGTCATCAAGGCCGCGACGCACTGCGGCGCGTTCCTGCCGACCGAATGGATGGGCTTGCGGGACGGCGGAATCCGCGGCATCGGCCGGGTTCGGGTCTCGACACTGCTGGTGCTGTGCGAGCACGACACGCTGCTGCCGATCGAGACGTACGGCCGGCGATTCCTCGACGAGCTGCCCGCCACCGCAGGCCGGGTGGTTCTGCCCGGGGTCGGGCACATCCCGATGCTGGAGAATCCGGCGCTGGTCGCCGAGACGATCCGCGGGCACGTGACGGCCGCCGTCGAACGTCCGATCGCGCGTTAGCCGCTGCCGAGTCGGTCCAACAGCGCCGAGCGGATCTGCGGCCGCGACGCGGCGACCAGGGTCAACGTCGCCTCCCGCATCAGCCGTTCGGCGGTGCTGCCGCCGATCGACGCCGCACTTCCCGTGGCGGTCACCAGCGCGGCCGCGGTCACGATGGCCAGTTCCGATGCGGCGGCGCGGGCGTCGTACAAGTCGCCGGCCACGGTCAGCGCCTTGTCCAGACGCTCGCGGACCGTGTCGGCGGCCGACTCGAACGGATCGACGTCGACTCCCCGCTCCGCGAGCTCGGTCCGGCAGCGCCGTGCCACGCCGGTTGCCATGCAGCCGTTCAACCACGACCCGAACAGCTGACCGGCCGCGAACACCTCGGGCGAGGTGACATTCGCGACCCGGGCGTCCGGAACCTCGAACCCGTCGAGCCGCAGCCGCACCGTGTTGCTGCCGCGGGCCGCGATCAGCGGAAGTTCTTCGACGACGACCGCCTCGGTGGCGGTGGCGTCCACCACCAGGTGGACGATCGAGTCGTCGAACTCGTCACGGGCGGACAGTTGCAGGACGTCGACGATGTCCCAGCCGGTGACGAACGGCGCGACCCCGTCGAGCACGTATCCGCCGTCCACCCGTCGCGCGTAGAGCAGTGGCGGCTGCGGGATCGCGCCGGCGAACGCCACCCCGCCGCGGACCGACCCGTTGACCAGGCCGTCCCAGAGTCGTTCACGGAGATCGTGATTCGGGCTCGAGGCGAGCGAGCTGACGACACCGTGGTGCTGCATCCAGGTGAATGCGGTGGCCAGGCAGCCGCCGCAGAGGATCTCGACCACCGCGACCAGCTCGCCGGTGTCGAGTGCCGGGCCGCCCCGGTCCGGGGGCGCGGCGAGCCCGTAGAACCCGGCCTCGGCCAGTGCGGCGAAGTGGCTCGACGGGATCTCGCCGTCGGCGTCCACGCTGTCGGCGGCCGGGAACAGCACGTCCTCGGCGACTTCGTGAGCGAGCTCGGACCAGTGCGTCACGCCCTCAGGGTAAGGGCCCGGAGACGGCATCGGCGCGAGGCGGCTCCGCCGCCGGTGAGTCCTTCCGGCCCGCCACCGGACCGGAAGGACTCACGATGCGTCAGCGCCCGAACTCGACGCCCTGTGCCAGGGGCAGCTGGTCGGAGTGGTTGACGGTGTTGGTGGCCCGGCGCATGTACGCCTTCCACGAGTCGGAGCCCGACTCGCGACCGCCGCCGGTGTGCTTCTCGCCGCCGAACGCGCCGCCGATCTCGGCGCCCGAGGTGCCGATGTTGACGTTCGCGATGCCGCAGTCCGACCCGTCGGCGGCGAGGAACCGCTCGGCCTCGCGCTGGTCGAGGGTGAAGATCGCCGACGACAACCCCTGCGGGACCGCGTTGTGGAGCGCGATCGCCTCGTCGAGGTCTTCGTAGGTCAGGACGTAGAGGACCGGCGCGAAGGTCTCCTCGCGGACCACCGCGGTCTGTGCGGGCATCCGGACGAGGGCGGGCGAGACGTACACCCCGGGCCGCTCGACCCGGTCGCCGCCGCAGACCACCGTGCCGCCGTCGGCGCGGGCCCGGTCCAGTGCGGAAACCATGCCGTCCCAAGCCTGTTCGCGGACCAGTGGACCGACCAGGACGCCGTCGTCGAGGGGGCTGCCCACCGGCAACTTCCGGTAGGCGGCCGCCACCCGGTCGACGACGGTGTCCACGATCGACGAGTGCACGATCAGCCTGCGCAGTGTGGTGCAGCGCTGCCCGGCGGTACCCGCGCCTGCGAACACGATCGCCCGGACCGCGAGATCCAGGTCGGCGGAGGGGGCGACGACCGCGGCGTTGTTGCCGCCCAGTTCGAGCAGGCAGCGGCCGAACCGGGCCGCGACCCGCGGGCCCACCTCCCGGCCCATGCGGACGGAGCCGGTGGCGCTGACGAGAGCCACCCGTGGATCGTCGACGAGCCGCTCGCCCACCGGACCGGTCCCGAGCAGCACCCGGTGCACGCCGTCGGGGGCGCCGGTGTCCGCCGCCGCGCGCCGGACCAGCGCGTCGCAGGCGAGCGCGGTCAGCGGGGTCAGTTCGGACGGCTTCCACACCACCGGGTCCCCGCACACGAGCGCCACGGCGGCGTTCCACGACCACACCGCGACCGGAAAGTTGAACGCCGAGATCACCGCGACGACGCCGAGTGGGTGCCACGTCTCCATCAATCTGTGCCCGGGCCGCTCGGAAGGCATTGTCCGGCCGTACAACTGGCGGGACAGCCCGACCGCGAACTCGCAGACGTCGATCATCTCCTGCACCTCACCGAGGGCCTCGGATTCGATCTTGCCCGCCTCGATCGTCACCAGTGTTGCGAGGTCCTGCTTGTGTTCGGTGAGCAGTTCCCCGAGCCGGCGCACGAGCGCGCCCCGCTGCGGTGCGGGCACGACCCGCCACCGCTCGAAGGCGTGCCGGGAGTCGGTGATCGCGGCGTCCACCTGCTCGGGGGTGGAGGACTGCAGCCGGAACAGTGTCGATCCATCGATCGGCGTGCGGGCGGGCAGGTCCCCGTCGTCGGGTGGCGTGGGGACACCGCACGCCTGCAGGGCCCGGGCGGCGAGTTCGCGTGGGGAAGTGGGGGACATCGGATGCACCTCTTGCGGTCGCGGCGGATGGGAACCTACTGGGCTAGCCTGCCCCCATGTCGGAGCCACTGGACGAGATCGACACGTTGCTCGTGCGGGAACTCGTCGACGACGGACGGGCGACGCTCGCCACGCTCGCGGAAAAGGCCGGTTTGTCGGTGTCGGCGGTCCAGACCCGGGTGCGCCGGCTCGAGGCGCGCGGCGTGATCCGCGGATACGGTGCGCGCGTCGACCCCGAAGCGCTCGGTGAGGAACTGTCCGCTTTCGTGGCGATCACTCCCTTCGATCCGTCGGGTCCCGACGATGCGCCTGCTCGCCTGGCGCACATTCCGGAGATCCGGGCCTGCCACTCGGTCGCGGGGGAGGAGAGCTACGTCCTGCTGGTGCGGGTGGAGTCTCCGCGGGCGCTCGAGCGGCTGTTGCAGCTGATCCGGACCACAGCCAACGTCCGTACCCGCAGCACCATCATTCTGCAGACATTTTACGACAGGGCATAGATAGGGCCGGAAATGTTACTGAATATCGTGTCTGAACGGGAAGTTTTGGCCTAACCTCGGAATATGAGTGGCGCGGTCGATCAGCGGCGCGGAGTCGGGGACATCGGACCCGGCGAGGTTCTCGGCGTGCTGGGTGCGCACATGCTGGTCGACGGATTCGACCTCGTCCTCGACCTCGCCCGATCCCGCGGTCGCACGCTGGTCGACCAGCGCGACGGCACCGAATATCTCGACATGTTCGGGTTCTTCGCCTCGAACGCGCTCGGCATGAACCATCCCGCGCTCGCCGACGACGGGGAGTTCCTCGCCGAACTCGCCGAAGTCGCAGTGAACAAGCCGAGCAACTCCGACGTCTACACCGTCGAGATGGCACGCTTCGTGCAGGCATTCGAGCGGGTCCTCGGCGATCCCGCGCTGCCGCACCTGTTCCTCGTCGACGGCGGCGCGCTCGCGGTCGAGAACGCGCTCAAGGTCGCGTTCGACTGGAAGAGCCGCCGCAACGAGGCGACCGGCCGGGACCGCGCGCTCGGTTCCCAGGTGCTGCACCTGCGGCACGCCTTCCACGGTCGCAGCGGCTACACCCTGTCGCTGACCAACACCGATCCGGTCAAGGTCGCACGGTTCCCGCTGTTCGCGTGGCCGCGGATCGACGCCCCCGCGATCGAAGCCGGGACGGACATCGCCGCGGCCGAGGCCCGCGCACTCGACCAGGCTCGGTGCGCTTTCGTCGAGAACCCTTACGACATAGCCTGTTTCGTTGCCGAACCCATCCAGGGGGAGGGGGGTGACCGGCACCTGCGGGCGGAGTTCCTGCTGGCGATGGCCGACCTGTGCCGCGAGCACGACGCGCTGTTCGTCCTCGACGAGGTGCAGACCGGCGCCGGGCTCACCGGCACCGCCTGGGCCTACCAGCAACTGGGGTTGCGACCGGACGTCGTCGCGTTCGGGAAGAAGACCCAGGTGTGCGGGATCATGGCCGGCGGCCGCGTCGACGAGATCCCCGACAACGTCTTCGCGGTGAGTTCACGGATCAACTCCACGTGGGGCGGCAACCTCACGGACATGGTGCGCGCCCGGCGCATCCTCGAGGTGATCGAGCGCGACCGGCTCATCGACCGGGCCCGGCTCCTCGGCTCGCACCTGCTCACCGAATTGACGGCGCTCGCACGCAGGCACGACGGGGTGAGCGACCCGCGTGGCCGCGGCCTGATGTGCGCGATCACCCTCGACACCGCGGGGCGCCGCGACGCCGCCGTCGCCGCCCTGCGCGAGTGCGAGCGGGTACTGGTTCTCGGCACCGGGGAACGGGGGATCCGGTTCCGGCCGCCGCTGACCGTCACCGCCACCGAACTGTCGGACGCCGTCGCCGCGCTGGACCGGGTGCTCGCGGCGGACGGGGTGCCGGGGGCCTGACCGGGCGGGGCTTCGGGAGAACGTGTCGGTGCCCCCTGTCATTCTGGTCGGCTCCGCGGTGGAGCGGCGAGGACCCGCGTGAACGAGGCTGTGCGACAGCCTCGTCCGCGTGCCGGTCCCGCCCCGAACCTGCACCCGAGGAACCAGCACTTGAACGAGTTCGATCCGACCACACATCCCGATCCGGCCGTCTCGAAGGCGACCTGGGTGATCGGTGTCGCCGCCGCGCTGGTGCTCGGCATGGCGATCGGCGTCGTCATGACCGAGGCCGCCGCACCGAGCGCGGGGGCGCCCTGTGCGCCGTGGCCGCAGCCTGCGCGCACCGTCGAAGTGTCGACCGGGCAGTGAGGTGAGCGGAGCGGCGGGGGATGGGCGCAGACGGTGTCCGCGGCGTGGTTTACCGTGCAGGCATGAGCATCTCGCGCCCGGTCGGGTCGCCGATTCCAGTCGCCTCCGTCCCCAACCTGCGGGATGCGGGCGGGTACCGCACCACGGACGGCGCGGTGGTGCGCAGCGGCCGGGTCTACCGCTCCACCGATCTGGGCGCGGTCGCGGACTCGGACCGGTCCGCGCTCGACGCCCTCGGCGTCGCGACGGTGTTCGACCTGCGGACACTCGCCGAACGCGAGCACCGCCCGGACCGCGTGCCGACCGGCGCGAAGGAGGTCGCGCTCGACGTGCTCGCCGACCGCGACCCGTCCGCCGCCCCGGCGATGATGCAGAAGCTCATCGGCGATCCCGTCCTCGCGGAGCAGCTGCTCGGCGGCGACGCCGGCGGCACCAACTCGCACCTGCTCGGCAGCTACCGCGAGTTCGTGTCCATGCCGTCCGCGGTCGCCGCGTACCGGGCGCTGTACACCGACCTGGCCCGCCGCGAGGACACACCGGTTCTGATTCACTGCACCACCGGCAAGGACCGCACCGGGTGGGCCGTGGCCGCGCTGCTGCTGGTCCTCGGCGTCGACGAGAACCAGGTGTTCGAGGAGTACCTGCTGACCAACGAGCAGCTGCTGCCCGCGCTCGCGCCGGTGTTCGACCGGTTCCGCAGCGCCGGCGGCAACCCCGACATCCTCCTGCCGCTGCTCGGCGTGCGCCGCGAGTACCTGGAGGCCGCGCTAGACCAGATGCACACCGACTTCGGCGACATCGAGGGCTACTTCGTGCGGGGTCTCGGGCTCGGCACCGAGGATGTCGACGCGTTGCGGGCCCGGCTCCTCACCCGGGACTGACGGCCGCAGCGTCCCACGCGACACGAACCGGTCCCCGAGACGGTTGGGGAGCCACCGGTGTCGGATTCGCCTACTTTGGGCAGATGACGATCACGCCCGGCACGAGCATCCCGATCCTGTCCGTCCCGAACCTGCGCGAGATCGGCGGGTATCGCACCCGTGACGGCGCGACGGTCCGCTTCGGTCGCTTCTACCGTTCGACGGATCTGAGCAAGGTCACCGTCGACGATGCGATCAGGCTCGCCGACCTCGGTCTCGTGACGGTGTTCGACCTGCGCACCGCGGCCGAGCGCGACGCGGCGCCCGATCGGGCGCCGGCATCGGTTCGGGAGGTGCCGCTGGACGTGCTGGCCGACCAGGTGCAGGCGTCGATGGCCGCCCAGATGCAGTCCGTGCTGGAGGAACCGGCGATCCTCGAGAAGTATCTCGGCGACACCCACGCGATGGACCTGTTCCTCGAGGTCTATCGCGACCTGGTCACCCTGCCGAGCGCGCTCGCGTCGTACCGGGCGATGTTCGTCGACCTCGCGGCGCCCGACGCCCTGCCCGCCCTCGTGCACTGCACGACGGGCAAGGACCGTACCGGCTGGGCCACCGCGTCGCTGCTGCTCCTGCTCGGTGTCGACGAGGACGACGTGTTCCACGACTACCTGCTGACCAACGACCAGCTGCTGCCGTCGTTCCAGGCCGTCTTCGACAAGTTCACCGCAGGGGGTGGCGACCCGAAACTTCTCGAGCTGGTGCTCGGCGTCCGTCCCGAATATCTGCAGACGGCTCTGGGGCAGATGCGGGAGAAGTTCGGGACGGTGGAGGGATACTTCGCCGACGGTCTCGGGATCGACGGGGCCGCGCAGCAGGCCATTCGTTCGCATCTGCTCGAGGGCTGAAACGCACGCCCGGGTTGCGTGCCGGGGCGCACGGGTGGTCAGCGCCGCGACTCCAGCATCTCGCGGACCCAGGCCGGTACCAGGTCGCCGGCCCGGCCCTGCCGTGTCTCGTGAAACAGGTGGCTTCCCTCACTGGGCTCGAGGTTGAGCTCGAGGGTCCGGGCACCGTGCTGCCGGGCGTGCCGGACGAACCCGGCCGCGGGGTAGACCGCACCGGAGGTGCCGATGGACACGAAGTGGGTGGCCTCGGTGAGGGCGTCGGCGATGCGCTCCATCTCGTACGGGATCTCGCCGAACCACACCACGTCGGGCCGCAGGTCGGCGACTCCGCAGCGGGGGCAGGGCGGCCCGTCGATCAAACCGTCGTCCCACGGCGAGGCGACGCCGCACGCGCGGCACAGGGCCTTGCGGAGCTCGCCGTGCATGTGGATCACGTTGCGCGAGCCGGCCCGCTCGTGCAGGTCGTCGATGTTCTGGGTGACGACCAGTAGCCTCGTTCCGAGTGTCTCTTCCAACTCGGCCAGCGCCCGGTGGGCGTGATTCGGTTCGACGGTGCGCAGCGCGTCGCGGCGGGCGTCGTAGAACCGCTGCACCGTGAGCCGGTCACGCTCGAACCCCTCCGGCGTGGCCACGTCCTCGATCCGGTGGCTCTCCCACAGGCCGTCGGCGTCGCGAAAGGTCGGCACTCCGCTCTCTGCGGAGATGCCGGCACCGGTCAGGACCACGATCTGGGACACGGAAAAAGGCTACCCGTGCACCGAGTGCCCGCGCCGTCGCCCGGCGGTCGCCCTCAGCGGTCGGCTACGGTGAGCCCGAGCGCTCCCTCGGCGAAACGCCGGACGGCATCGCTCGCGCTCGCCAGTGCGTCGTCGTGGCCGTGTCGTGCCCAGCCGCCGAGCTCGCCGACGTCACCGCGCGGCGTCAGGCCGACCTCGGCGAGCAGTTCGCCGGTGGTGGGTTCGCACACCGCCCACGAGTAGTGCTCCTCCGCCGCCCACTGCGCGGTGCGGTTGGCGATGTAATCCGGGTCGGTGACACCGCCGTCGGCGAGGGCGGGACGGTCGTCGACGCGCTCGTCCTCCCGCAGTGCACGCAGATACCAGGAACCGGCGTTGATCTCGATCGGTTCCATCAGCCCTCGTCTCCGTCCCCGAGCTCGCGGCGGCGGTGGTCCCGGTGCCTGCGCTGCTTGCGTTCGCGATCGGTGCCGAACAGCAGGATGCCGGCGGCGGGGATCGCGAGGAACCACAGCCAGCTGCCGGTGACGAAGAAGAGCAGAAGGGCGACGAGCGGGATCAGCGCCATGATCCGGCCCTGCCAGTCGGGGGAGAAGCGGCGGTCCGGGGTGGAGGCGTCCGCGGGCGCGGCGGTCGCTGCCGTCGGCGTGGGGAGATCCGCAAACACCTGCTCGAGCTGTCCGCGGGTGGTCGCGGCGGTGATCAGCCCGCTGCGCTCGTCGAACTCGGTCACCGACAACCGGCCGTCGCTGAAGTGCCGGCTGAGTTGTTCGAGCGCCTGCTCGCGTTCGGCGGTCCCGATGCGAATCTCCGGTGGTTCGGCCATGTCGACAGACTAACGACTGCGTTGAAACGCCGAATGCCCCCGACCTCGGGGTCGGGGTCGGGGGCATTCGGCGTGAGCGTCTTACTTGAGTTCGGCGAGGACGGTGCCCTGCGTGATCGCGGCACCCGG
>NZ_JBSFRT010000040.1:0-61464 GCF_053589375.1 Rhodococcus sp. NPDC003348 | reverse complement strand
CACCCGGTCGCACCCCTCACATTGCTACTGCCGAGACCCGGCAGTACCTGGTCATTTCTGATTGTAGAAGCCGTTCTCCGCGATCCGGCGGCGCTCCTCGGCGGAGACGTCGATGTCCGCCGGTGAGAGCAGAAACACCTTCGTGGCCACCTTGTCGAACGAGCCACGCAGCGCAAACGCCAGGCCGGCGGCAAAGTCGACCAGTCGCTTGGCGTCCGCGTTGCTCATCTCGACCAGATCCATGATGACCGGGGTGCCGTCGCGGAACCGCTCACCGATGATGCGCGCCTCCCCGTAGTCCCGGGGGCGCAGCGTGGTGATCTTCGACAGCGGCCCACCCTCGTCGAAGACGGGGGCGCGCCGGCTCTCGATCCGCGGCTGCGTGTTGACCGCCAGCGATCCGTGCGTCGACGTGGGACGGGGCGCGGAGCCCACGGACGGACTCGGCCGCGAGGAACGCGGGGGCAGCGGCTCCATCCGCCGGGGAGCGGGCTGCCGGTCGTCGATGTCGTCGCGTCCGCCGTAACCGGGGTCGTCGTATCCGCCGTCGACGCCGTCCTCGTATCGGCTTCGCGGGGCCCGACGAGGCTCGTCGAGGTAGTCGTCCTCGTAGTCCTCGAGCGGAACCATGCCGAAGTAAGCCTTGAACTTGTGCAGAGTGCTCATCGATCGACCTTCCTTGGCGCGGCGGATAATCGGTCGGGACGCCGATCAGTTCATTTCGAGGCTATCGGCCTCGAACCCAACAGAGCGGTTCCGACACGCACGCACGTTGATCCGTGTCGAACCGCACTCTCGAGGTCTGCGGTCATCCCCGCCGACAACATGCGCGCGTCCGGATGGTCACGCAACACGTCCTGGTGGGCGGCCGCGAGTGTAGCGAAAGATTCGTCGGGGGCGGCGCCCAGCGGCGGGACCGCCATCAATCCGCCGAACACGAGACCCTCTGCGGCGGCGGCCCGTTCGGCCAGCGCCGCCAGTTCCGTCAGCGGAACGCCGCCGCGTTTCGGGTCGCCGTCCAGGCTCACCTGCAGCAGCACCCGCAGCGGTCCGCTCCGCTCCCCCGCGCCCTGCGCCGCGACCGCCGCCGACGCGAGCGCGTCAACCAGCCGCTCGCTGTCGACCGAGTGGACCGTGTCCGCCCACCGCGCGACGGCGCGAGCCTTGTTGCGTTGCAGGCTGCCGATCATGTGCCACTTGGCGTCACTCAGCTCGGCCAGCTCGGCCACCTTCGCGGACGCCTCCTGCTCCCGGGACTCGCCGAACTCGCGGCACCCCAGGTCGTACAGGATCCGGGCGTCCGACGCCGGGAAGAACTTCGTCACCGGCAACAACTGCACCTCGCCCGGCGCACGCCCGGCTGCAGTGCAGGCCAGCGTCAACCGGTTCCGCACCGCGGCCAGCGCGGTCGCGATCTGCGCGGCGCGATCCGGCTGCCCGGTGTCGCCCTCAGTCACCGTCGATCGGCTCCATCCAGATCGCCCCGCCGATGCGTCCGGTGACTCCGGACCGGCGGTAGCTGAACAACATCCGGTCCTCGATTGTGCACCGCGGATCCTCGGCGACGCCGCCGACACCGGCCTCGAGCAACTGGCGACGCAGACCTGCGCGCAGGTCCAGGCCGGGTGTGCCGCGTTCGGTGGTGGTGGCGCTGCCGGGCAGATGGGCCTCGACATCGGCCTGCATCGCCGCGGGCACCTCGTATTGCCGCCCGCTCGCCGCCGGTCCGAGGAACACGCCGATGCGGGAGATCTCGGCGCCCTGCGCGATCATCGCGTCGAGTACCCGCGGCACGATGCCGATCCTGGCGCCGACCCGACCGGCGTGCACCGCGGCGATGACCCCGGCCTCGTCGTCGGAGAGCAGCAACGGCACACAGTCCGCGGTCAGCACGACCAGCGCCAGGTTCCGTTCGGTGGTGACCAGCGCGTCGGTCGCCTCGACCGGCGCGTCGACGGGACCGGTCACCACGGTCACGTTCCGGCTGTGGATCTGCTCCATCCACACCAGCCGCTCGAACGGCAGCCCGATGCCGGCGGCGAGCCGACGCCGATTGGCGTCGACCGCCGCCGGATCGTCACCGACGTGGTCACCGAGGTTGAACGAGTCGTACGGCGCCGCAGAGACACCGCCGGCGCGGGACGTGACGACTCGACGAACCCGAACCGCAGGTGCCACGGAAACAGCCGTCACCGGCGCATGAAGTCGGGAACGTCGACGTCGTCGTCGCCGTCCTCGTCCTGGACCGGCACCGCGCGCGCCTGGGTACCGACCGGGATCGGCGGCAGCGCCGCGGGGGCGGGCTCGCGGCGCGGCTCCCGCACCTCCGCGCTGTGCTGCGGGGTGTGCGACACGGGCGCCGCCTCCTCCGCGACCGGCGAACGGCCGATCTCCCCGGCGCGGGCGACGCCGATGGTGCCGCGACCGGCAGCCTGCTGCTGCTGCGGCGGCGCCTCGGCACGCCGCACCGGCGCACCGCCGTCGAACCCGGCCGCGATCACCGTGACCCGGACCTCGTCACCGAGCGAGTCGTCGATGACCGTGCCGAAGATGATGTTGGCGTCGATGTGCGCGGCCTCCTGCACCAGCGAGGCGGCCTCGTTGATCTCGAACAGGCCGAGATCCGAGCCTCCTGCGATGGACAGCAGCACGCCGCGCGCACCCTCCATCGACGCCTCCAGCAGCGGCGAGTTGATGGCGGCCTCGGCGGCCTGGATCGCACGCCCGTCACCGCGGGCCGAACCGATGCCCATGAGCGCGCTGCCCGCACCGGACATGACGCCCTTGACGTCCGCGAAGTCGACGTTGATCAGGCCGGGTGTGGTGATCAGGTCGGTGATGCCCTGGACACCGTTGAGCAGCACCTCGTCGGCGGACCGGAACGCGTCCATCAGGGACACCGCGGCATCGCCGAGCTGGAGCAACCGGTCGTTCGGGATGACGATCAGGGTGTCGCAGGACTCTCGCAGAGCCTGGATGCCGTTGTCGGCCTGGCTGCCGCGACGCTTGCCCTCGAACGAGAACGGGCGGGTGACCACGCCGACCGTCAGCGCGCCGAGCTTGCGCGCGATCGAGGCGACGACCGGCGCGCCACCGGTTCCGGTGCCACCACCCTCGCCTGCGGTGACGAAGACCATGTCGGCACCCTTGAGCACCTCTTCGATCTCGTCCTTGTGGTCCTCGGCGGCCTTGCGGCCGACCTCCGGATCCGCTCCGGCACCGAGTCCGCGGGTCAGTTCACGTCCGACGTCGAGCTTGACGTCGGCGTCGGACATCAGCAGGGCCTGGGCGTCGGTGTTGACCGCGATGAACTCGACTCCCTTGAGTCCCTGCTCGATCATGCGGTTGACCGCATTCACACCGCCGCCGCCGATACCGACGACCTTGATAACGGCGAGGTAGTTGTGCGGGGGCGTCATGGGCTCTCGCCTTCCGTGTATGTGTGTTCGCGCTGGGTGTTACCGGCGATGCTGACGTTACTTGTGGCGCTGAGGTTACTGGTGGTGCAGGTGCCCTTCACCACCAGGTGGATCGAGTAAACCCTCAACCTCAACCATAGACTTACAGTTATGTCAAGTGGATGACTGAGCCGAAACGCTACGGGCGGGTGCCGTACATGCCCAGCAGGCGCGCCGACGGACACGCCGATTTGTCGACGGACCGTGTGCCGCGGGGATCGTCACCGGATGGTCGGCAGGTCAGGGCTCGACACGTCGTACACCTTCCCCGGCTGACCGAGCAACGGCACGGCGATCGCCGCCTTGCGGTCCGACGAGTCCGCACTCCCCCACACCAGCTCCCGACCGTCGGCGAGCGTCAGGTGGATGTCGGACAGCGACCCCGCCGACACCTCCGTCACCTGCGGCCGCAGTTGCGGGGGCAGCGCGTTCAGCGCGGTCAGCGCGTCCACCGTCGCCGGATCGTCCCTACCCGGCGACGCCACCTTCAGGCGGGGAACCCCCGGTGGCGCCGGTTCGATCGCATACGCGACGCCGGACGCGTCCATCAGGTGAGTGCCCTCCGGCATGTCGTAGAACACCGCGGGCACCCGTTCGACCACCGTGACGCGGATCGTCGACGGGTACTGCCGCTCGACGCGGGCGTGGTCGACCTTCGCGATCGACGCGACGCGCTGCGCCGCCGCACCCGTGTCGACCCGCAGCAGGGGCTGGCCGACCGGTATCGCCAGCGCGGCGAGAACCTCCTCGCTGGGCACACCGACGTTCCCGACGACCGAGATCGTGCGCGCCGACAGCAACGGCGTCAGCCAGAGCACCAGACCGAGCGCGACCGCCACCACCACCGCAGCCGCGGCGAGATAGATCGGCTTGCGCTTCCGGCGAACCGCGGGCGACGCGGACCCGGCACGGATGCGGGTCGGGCGGGCCTTCGAACGGGCGGGTTCCGGGCGACGGGCTCCCTCGGCTTTCGTCGCCCGCATTCCCCGCGGCCGGTTCACACCGACTCCCCGGCCCGTCCCGTCGCGTCCGGGCGCGACCGCGACCCGGCCGGAGCCGCGGCGAGGGCACCGAGAATCTCCTTGCCCAGCATCGTCACGTCACCGGCGCCCATCGTGATGACCACGTCACCGGGACGGGCCAGTCCGGCGATCTGACGCGGCGCCATCGACAGGTCCGGCTGGTAGTGCACGGGCCGCGTGACCGCCTGCGCAACCAGCGCGCCACTGACACCGGGCAGCGGCTTCTCCCTCGCCCCGTACACGTCGAGCACTACCACCTCGTCGGCGAGGTCGAGTGCGCCACCGAACTCGGTCGCGAACGCCGCGGTCCGCGAGTACAGGTGCGGCTGGAACACCACCAGTACCCGTCCGCCGGAGGTGCGCACCAGTTCCCGCGCCGCCTCGAGCACCGCGCGGACCTCGGTCGGGTGGTGGGCGTAGTCGTCGAACACCCGGACGCCGTTCTCCCGGCCGGTGTGCTGGAAGCGGCGATGCACCCCACCGAATCCGCTGATCCCGTCGACGATCTCGTCGATGTCGGCGCCGGCCTCACGGGCCGCGAGCAGCGCACCCAGTGCATTCAGTGCCATGTGCCGGCCGGGGACGGACAGCCGCAGTGCCCGAGGCGCGGCCTCACCGGCGAGCTGGACGTGCGCCACCCCGCCGACGTCGCGCGGTTCCCAGGACAGCAGCTGCGCCTCGAGCGGGACGGCGCTCTCCGGACCACCGGGGCCCGCCGCGTCACCGCTGCCGTAGCCGAGCACGCGGATCGGCAGACCTCGCGCGACGACCCGCTCGGCCAGGGCCGCCGACCCGGGGTCGTCGAGGCACACGACCAGCACGCCGCCCGGCACGATCCGGTCGGTGAAGTCGTCGAACACCTGGACGTACGCCTCGGCGCTGCCGAAGAAGTCGAGATGGTCGGCCTCGACGTTGGTCACGATGACCACGTTCGGGCCGTACTGCAGCAGCGACCCGTCACTCTCGTCGGCCTCCGCGACGAAAACGTCGCCGGACCCGTGGTGGGCGTTGGTTCCGGCCTCGTTCAGTTCCCCGCCGACCGCGAACGACGGATCGACACCGCAGTGCTGCAGCGCGACCACGAGCATCGACGTCGTCGACGTCTTGCCGTGCGTGCCCGCCACCAGCAGCGTCCGGTGCCCCTCCATCAACGAGGCCAGCACCGCGGGCCGCAGGATCACCGGGATGCCGCGTTCGGCGGCGGCGACGAGTTCCGGGTTGTCCTTCGGGATCGCGGCATGCGTGGAGACGACCGCGGTCGGGCCGCCGGGCAGCAGGTCGAGTGCGCTGGCGTCGTGCCCGATGCGCACCTGTGCGCCCCGCGCCCGCAACGACAGCACGGTCCGGCTCTCCTTGGCGTCCGACCCGGACACCTGGCCGCCGCGAGCCAGCAGGATGCGGGCGATGCCGGACATCCCGGCACCACCGATGCCGACCATGTGCACGCGCTCGAGATGCGCGGGCAACCCCGTTGCCTTCGTACCGCCGGAGTTCGTGCTCACAGCTGTCCACCCTTCGCCACCTCGAGAACGACCCGCGCCACCGTGTCCGCCGCGTCGCGGTGCCCGGCCCCCGCCGCCGCGGCCCCCATCGCTGCGAGCCGATCCCCGTCGCGCAGCAACGGCACCACCGTGTCGGCGACGAACGCCGGAGTCAGGTCGGCGTCCGCGACCAGCAGACCGCCGCCGGCCGCGACGACCGGCTCGGCGTTGAGTTCCTGTTCCCCGTTGCCGTGCGGCAGCGGCACGTACACCGCGGGCAGTCCGACGGCGGAGATCTCCGCGACGGTCATCGCGCCGGACCGGCACACCGTGGCGTCGGCGGCCGCGAGCGCCAGGTCCATCCGCGTCAGGTACGGCACCGCGACGTACGGCGCCGCAGGGTTGTGCTGGGTGACCTCGAGGGTGTTCTTCGGTCCGTGGGCGTGCAGCACCGAGATCCCCGCCGCGGCGAGCGCCTCGGCGGCGCCGGAAACCGCCTCGTTCAGCGAGCGGGCCCCCTGCGATCCGCCGGTCACCAGGAGAACGGGCCCCTCGGCGGGCAACCCGAAGTGCTCCCGCGCCTGCGCCCGCAGACCGGCACGGTCGAGGCCGGTGATCGACGAGCGCACCGGGATGCCGACGATCTCGGCGTCGCTCCGGCCGCGGGCGGCCACTCCCGACCCCGGCACCGCCGCGAGGACGCGCGTCGCGACCCGGGCGCCGATCTTGTTCGCGATGCCCGCACTGGCATTGGCCTCGTGCACGACGACCGGGACGGCGCGACGCCTGCGGGTGATCCCCTTGCCCGCGGCGAGATACGCAGGCAGCGCGACGTACCCGCCGAACCCGACGATCACGTCGGCCTGCACCGCGTCGAGCACCTCGCGGGTGCGACGCACCGAGGCGCGCACCCGGCCCGGCAACCGCAGCAGGTCCATCGTGGGTTTGCGCGGCAGCGGCACCGGCGGGATCAGTTCCAGCGGGTATCCGCGATCGGGGACCAGCGTGGTCTCGAGTCCGCGTTCGGTGCCGAGAGCGGTCACCGTCACCGACGGGTCGAGTCGCCGCAACGCGTCGGCCATCGCCAGTGCCGGCTCGATGTGTCCGGCGGTACCACCCCCCGCGACGACGACGGACAGTCCGGACGATCTACCGCTCACACTCACCTACGAAACCCTCGTTCACCAAAGCCACGGTCACGGTCTTCGCGACGTCCGGACGACCGGTCCCGCCGCGGGTCCGATGCTAGTGCCTGCCGACGGCGCGGGTCCGGCCCCTGTCCCTGTGGAGCCCGGCGACCCTGCTGCTCCCGGCGACGCTGCTCCTCGCGGCGGCGCTGCTCGTCGCGACGATGCTGGTCCTCCCGGCGGCGCCGCTCCCGCTGCTGCGCGGCGCGGCGCTGCGCCTCCCGTTGCGCGGCCCGCTTGCGGTCGGCCTTGTCCGCCGCCTCGCGACGCGCGGCGGCGGCCTTGCCCGGCGAGTACTGCTCGGGCTTCGGCAACCGCAGCAGCCGACCGAATCGGCCGTCCTGACCGGCGTGCAGCGCAGCGACGGCCTCCGGTTCGTGCCGGGCGGCGTTGGCGATGATGCCGAACATCAGCAGCGTGATCGCCGTGGAGGTGCCACCGGCCGACACCAGCGGCAACTGCTGTCCGGTGACCGGCAGCAACCCGATCACGTACCCGATGTTGATCATCGCCTGCGCGAGGATCCAGGTGGTCGCGGTCGCGGTGAGCAGCCGCAGGAACGGGTCCACCGAGCGCATCGCGATCCGCAGGCCCGCGTAGACGAACAGCGCGAACAGTCCGAGGACCGCCACACAGCCGATGAAGCCGAGTTCCTCGCCGATGATCGCGAAGATGAAGTCGTTGTGGGCGTTCGGCAGGTAGTTCCACTTGGCCCGCGACTGGCCGAGGCCCCGACCGAACAGGCCGCCGTCGGCCAGCGAGAACTTCGCCTGGCGGCTCTGGTAGTTCGCGCCCTGCGGATCGTCGCCGGGATTCAGGAAGCCGAAGATGCGGGCGGCCCGGTAATCGGCCGAGAAGGCCAGGGCCAACGCACCGACCCCGACGCCGATCACCGCGCCCCCGAACAACTTCGCAGGCAACCCGGCGAACCACAGGAGGGCGCCGACCACGATCACGAACGTGACGGTCGTCGAGTAGTTCGGCTGCAGGATGACCAGCAGCGACGCCAGCAGCGCACCCGGGACCAGTGGGATGAGCAGTTCCTTGACGGGTGCGCCGGGGCGCCGGGTGGCCAGCACGTGCGCGCCCCAGATCACGAGCGCGACCTTCGCCAGCTCGGACGGCTGGAAAGACAACGTCCCGAGCGTGAACCAGCGGCGCGCACCGCCCGACATCGTGCCGATGCCCGGGATCAGGACCAGGAACAGCATGATCAGTGACACCACGAAGGCGGGCAGGGCGAGCTTGCGCAGGACGTGCACCGGGATGCGCAGGGCGAGGTAGAACAGCACGGCGCCGAGCAGGGCGTAGATCACCTGGGTGGTGAACATGCTGTATGCCGACCCGGTGTCCGCGTACGCCTCCACGCTCGACGCCGAGAGCACCATCACCAGGCCGAGGACGGTGAGCAGCGTGGCGATCGTGACGATCAGGTGGAACGACGCGAGGGGCCGCGACAGCCAGGCACCGAACCGGGCGCGGACGCCGCTCAGCGACAGTGCGGACCGGCGTGGATCGGTACCGCCGGAGGCCTTGCGGGCAGCCGGACGCCCCTTGGCGCCGGCTGCGGGGCGGCGGCCCTTGTCGCCGGCCGCAGGAGTGCGGCCCTTGTCACCGGGTGCGGGGCTGCGCCGCTCAGCCGTCGACATGGTCCTGGTCGCCCGGCAGCGCGTGCACGGCGTCCGCGAAGCTTCGTCCGCGGTGGCCGTAGTCGGTGAACATGTCGAGCGAGGCGGCGGCAGGCGCCAGCAGCACGGCGTCGCCGGGTGCCGCGACCTCGGCGGCGACCTGTACCGCGCGCGCCATCACCGCTTCGGGCGCGTCGGTCGAGGTCACCCGCTCATCGTGCCCCTCTTCGATGCGCCGGACGGGGACCTGCGGCGCGTGTCGGGCCAGTGCGTCCGCGATCTCACCGGCGTCGCGACCGAACAGCACCGCCGCGACGAGCCGGTCGGCGACCTCGGCGACCAGGTCGTCGACATGCGCGCCCTTGAGCAGTCCGCCGGCGATCCACACCACCCGCGGGTGCGCGAGCAGCGAGGTTCGGGCCGCGTGCGGGTTGGTGGCCTTCGAGTCGTCGATGTAGGTGACGCCCGCGACCTCGGCGACCGGGGCCGCGCGGTGCGGCCCGACCTGGTAGTTCCGCAGCCCGTCCCGCACCGCGGTCGCGGGCACGTCGACGGCGCGCGCGAGGGCGGCGGCGGCGAGGGCGTCCATCAGCCCGGCGGGTCCGGCCGGGGTGACGTCCTCGACGGATGCGAGGGTCTCGCCCGTGGGCTCGGCCGCGAAGGCGCGGTCCACCAGCCGGTCTCCGTCGATGCCGAGTTCTCCGGGGCCGGGGACACCGAGCCGGAAGCCGACCGTGCGCTCGGCCCGGCTCCGATCGGACAGCGACGCGGCGACCGGGTCGTCGAGACCGAGCACCGCGACCCCACCGGTCAGTGCCTGCGCCTTCGCGTCGACATAGCCCTGCATGCCGCCGTGCCAGTCGAGGTGGTCCTCGGCGATGTTGAGCACGGCACCCGCGGTCGGGTGTACGGACGGCGCCCAGAACAGTTGGAAGCTCGAGAGCTCGACGGCCAGCGCCCGGTAGCCGTCGGGTGCGCGCAACGCATCGGTGACGGGCAGGCCGATGTTTCCGCAGGCCACGGTCGGGACGGCGGCCGCCCGCAGGATCGACTCGAGCATCGACGTCGTGGTCGTCTTGCCGTTGGTGCCGGTCACCACCAGCCACTGTCGGGCCGGACCGTACAGCTCCGCGCGGTCGACCCGCCACGCGAACTCGACATCACCCCAGATCGCGATGCCCGCACCGGCTGCGGCCGAGAGCACCGGGGAGTCCGGTCGCCAGCCCGGGCTGGTGATCACGTGGGCGAAGTCGACGACGGCGGCGGCCGCCTCGTCGGGCGTCGCGGTCGCAACGCCGTGCTCGGCCGCGGCAGTCGCGAGCGCCTCGGCATTGCCGTCGGTGAGGGTGACCTCCGCCCCGAGGTCACGAAGCGGGGCGATCAACGCCCGACCGGAGATGCCCGCGCCGGTGACCAGCACTCGAGCCCCGCGCAGCCGCGCCAGCTCCTCGGGCAGGGAAGGCGCGCCCTCGGGCGAAGCCTCGGGCAGGGATGGCGCGCCCTCGGGCGAAGCCTCGGGCAGGGATGGCCGTGTCGTCGCGGTCACCGTCAGTCCCCGACCACCGCGAGGTACTCGCTGTAGAACAGCGCCAGGCCCACCGCGGACGCGATCGCCGCCAACAGCCAGAATCTGATGATCACGGTCGTTTCGGCCCAGCCACCGAGTTCGAAGTGGTGGTGGAACGGCGCCATTCGGAACACCCGGCGCCGGCTGGACCGGAACACCGCGACCTGCACCACCACGGACGCCGCCTCGGCGACGAACAGTGCGCCGACGACGACCATCAGCAGTTCGGTACGGGTGACGATGGACAGGCCGGCGAGCAGGCCACCGAGGGCCAGCGAACCGGTGTCGCCCATGAAGATCTTCGCGGGCGCCGCGTTCCACCACAGGAAGCCGATGCAGGCGCCTGCCGCGGCGGCGCAGATCAGCGCCAGGTCGAGCGGGTCGCGCACGTCGTAGCAGCCCTTGGCCGGGTTCGTCTCGCACGCGTTGCGGTACTGCCAGAACGTGATGACGGTGTAGGCGCCGAGCACCATCGTCATCGATCCCGCGGCCAGTCCGTCCAGGCCGTCGGTCAGGTTCACCGCGTTGGACCAGGCACTGACCAGCAGGTACACGAACAGGATGAACACCACCGACCCCATGGTCACGGTGGTGATGTCCCGGACGTACGACAGGTGCGTACTGCCCGGCGTCAACCCGGACGCTCCACGGAACTGCAGTGCGAGGACACCGAACAGGACCGCGGCGATCAGCTGGCCGACCAGCTTCGCGGTCTTGTTCAGGCCCAGGTTGCGCTGCTTGCGGATCTTGATGAAGTCGTCGAGGAAGCCGACCGCACCGAGGATCGTGGTCAGTCCGAGGACCAGCAGCGCGGAGGCGCGCGGGCCGTCGGCGTCGTAGCCGATGCCGATCAGGTGCGATCCCCAGTAGCCGGCCCAGAGGCCGATGATGATCGCGACGCCACCCATCGTGGGGGTGCCGCGTTTGGCCTGGTGGCTGGCCGGGCCCTCGACCCGGATCTCCTGTCCGAAACCCTGACGGGAGAACATCTTGATCAGCACCGGGGTCAGCAGGATGGACACCGCGAGCGCGATGCCACCCGCGAAGAGGATCTGTCTCACCGGTCGTGCTCCTCGTTCGTCTCGGGGTCGTCCACAGGCGGGTCCGTCAGAAGCGCGTCGGCCACCGTCCACAGGCCCACCGACTGCGATGCCTTGACCAGCACGATGTCGCCGGGCCGCACCTCACGTCGCAGAATCTCGAGCGCCGCGTCCTGGTCGGGCACGAGGATCGACTCCTCGCCCCAGGACCCTTCCATCACCGCGCCCTGATGCATGCCTCGCAGCGGCCTGCCCTCGCCGACGACGATCAGCCGGGTCACGTCCAGGCGGACCACCAGTCGGCCGATGGCGTCGTGCTCGACGACGGTGTTCGGGCCGAGTTCGGCCATCTCGCCGAGCACCGCCCAGGTGCGTCGCGGCTGCGCGCCGGCGCGGCTCATGGTGACCAGCGCCTTGAGCGCGGCCCGCATCGAGTCGGGGTTGGCGTTGTAGGAGTCGTTGACGACGGTGACACCGTCGTCGCGGGTACGCACGTCCATCCGCTTCGCCGACACCGCGCGGGCGGCGCCGAGCGCAGTCGCGACCTGCTCGATGCTCGCGCCGCATTCGAAGGCGACGGCGGCGGCGGCGAGCGCGTTGCCGATCTGGTGTTCGCCGTGCACGCCGAGGGTGATCCGGGCGCTGCCCTGGGTGGCGACGAGAGTGAATTCGGCGCGCGCCTGGTCGTCGAGGTGAACGTCGACCGCGCGCACGTCGGCCGACGCGGACTGCCCGACCGTGACGACGCGGGCGCGGGTGCGCTGCGCCATCGCGGCGACCAGCAGGTCGTCGGCGTTGAGGACCGCGACACCACCGTCCTCGGCGGACGGCAGCGCCTCGACCAGCTCACCCTTCGCGGTCGCGATCGCCTGCTGCGAGCCGAACTCGCCGAGGTGCGCGGTCCCGACGTTGAGGACGACACCGATCCGGGGCGGCACCGTCGCGGCCAGCTGCGCGATGTGCCCGATCCCCCGGGCCGAGAGTTCGAGCACCAGATAGTCGGTGCCGGCGTCGACGCGCAGCGCGGTCCACGGGTGACCGAGTTCGTTGTTGAACGATCCGGGCGGCGCAACGACCGACCCCAGCGGGGCGAGCACCGCGGCGAGGAGGTCCTTCGTGGACGTCTTGCCGGACGAGCCGGTCACGCCGACCACGGTCAGACCCGAAAGCTCCGTGGTCACCGCGTGTGCGAGCCGGCCGAGTGCCGCGAGCACCGCGGCGCCCGACCCGTCGGTGTCGTGTTCGAGGGCCATGGCGTTGCTGTCCGACGGGCCGAGCGGGGCGACGACGATCGCGGGCACCCCGACCGGGCGGGCCGCGAGCACCGCGACCGCGCCGGCCTCGATCGCCGCGGCGGCGTGGTCGTGACCGTCGACGCGGGCGCCGGGCAGCGCCAGGAACAGTCCCCCGGCGGTCACCTTGCGCGAGTCGAACTCGACGCTGCCGGTGACGGTGGCGTCCGGGTCCGCGACGTCGTGCAGGGTGCCGCCGACGATCTCGGCGATCCGGGCCAGGGACATTTCGATCATCGAGCCGCTCCGCTCACCCGGTCGATGGCTTCCGCGACGACCTCGCGGTCGTCGAATGGGTACTTCACCCCACCAATCTCCTGTCCGATCTCGTGTCCCTTGCCCGCGACGAGCACGATGTCACCGGGGCCCGCCCACTCGACGGCCGCGGCGATCGCCTCGGCGCGGTCGCCGATCTCACGTATCTCGCCGCGCCGGTCCTCGGGTACCCCCCGCGCGCCCTCGAGCAGCGCGGCCCGGATGGTGGCCGGGTCCTCGCTGCGCGGGTTGTCGTCGGTGATCACCAGCAGGTCGGCTCCACGCGCCCCGGCCTCACCCATCAGTGGGCGTTTGCCCTGGTCACGGTCTCCGCCGGCACCGACGACGACGGCGAGGCGGCCGCTGCTCTGGCCGCGCAGTGTGGCGATGACGGCCTCGAGTGCCGCCGGCTTGTGGGCGTAGTCGACGACCGCGAGGAACTGCTGGCCGCGGTCGATGCGCTGCACCCGTCCGGGCACGTCGACCTCGGCGAGCCCGAGGATCGCGTCGGCCGGCGCGACGCCGCACTCGTGCAGGACGGCGAGCGCGAGCAGCGCGTTGGCGACGTTGTACCGGCCCGGCAGGCGCAGCGTGGCGGTCAGGTTCTGCCCGTCGGGAGTGACGACCGCGAAGCTCTGGGTGCCGTCGGCGCTGGTGGTGACCCCGGACGCCGTCCACGCTCCCGCGCCGGTGGTGCTCACGGTGACGGTGTCCGGGCCGGCGACGGTCGCCATCTTCGCGCCCCACTCGTCGTCGACGCAGACGACCGCGCGGGCGGCATGCACCGTCGACGCCGGGTCGAACAGCCGCGCCTTCGCGGCGAAGTAGTCGTCGAGGTCACTGTGAAAGTCGAGGTGGTCCTGCGACAGGTTGGTGAACGCGCCGACCGCGAACTCGGTGCCTGCGACCCGGCCGAGTGCGAGCGCGTGGCTGGACACCTCCATCACCACGGTGTCGATGCCGCGTTCGAGCATCGCCGCGAACAGCGCATGCAGCTGCGGCGCCTCCGGCGTCGTCAGCGCACTCGGGACGCGACGTCCGTCGATGCGGGTCTCGATGGTGCCGACCAGTCCGGGATGACGGCCGGCGGCGGTCAGTCCGGCTTCGACGAGGTACGAGGTCGTGGTCTTGCCCGACGTGCCCGTGATGCCGACGATCCGCAGCCGCTGCGACGGGTTGCCGTACACGGCGGCGGAGACGATCCCGAGCACCGCACGCGGATCGGGATGCACCAGCACCGGCAGCGGCGCCGCGGGCGGGGCGATCCGCTCCAGGCCGGCGGGATCGGTGAGGACCGCGACCGCACCCCGGTCGAGGGCGGTGGCCGCGAAGTCGGCGCCGTGGGCGCGTGCGCCCGGCAGCGCGGCGAACAGGTCTCCCGGCTGCACGCCCTGCGCCCGCAGGTCGATTCCCGTGACCGTGACGTCCGCCGAGTCACCGTGGTCCTGCGCGGCACCGCCGCCGTGAGCCCGGCCGGCACCGCCGCCGATCCACCGCAGTTCGGCGCCCACGAGCTCTGCCAGACCGGCCACGGCCGTGGACGGAGGGTGCGTCGGTCGCGGTCCGGGGGTCACAGCCGGCGGACCCGCCTCCGGGGTCACACTCGGCGGACCCGCCTCCGGGGTCACACTCGGCGGACCCGCCTCGGCGCTCTCGTTGGTCCCTTGCACGGGCAGGTGATTCCTCTCGAGGGTTCGGGTGGCGGGGTGGTCCGGTCGCGATGTCGGTCGACGGACCGACGTGTCACGTTACCGGCGTTGATCTGGAAACGGAGATTCGCATCCCGGTGGGGTGAGTACCGGCGAGCTCGGTCAGTCGGCCTGGAGCACCAGCTGCCGGCCCGGGTCCGCGGACAGCGGGATCTTGTCTCGTTGCAGGATCCACGCGGCGATGTTGTGGAACAGCGGCGCCGCGGACTGCCCGCCGGACCCGTCCGCGCTGCGAACCGGAGCGTCGAGCATGATCCCGATCACGAAGCGGGGCTTGTCGGCGGGCGCGATGCCGGCGAAGGTGATCCAGTAGTTCGAGTTCGAGTAGCACTTGCAGCCGGGGTCGACCTGCTGCGCGGTACCCGTCTTTCCACTGACCTGGTATCCCTCGACCGAGGCGGCGGCCCCGGTGCCCTGCTGGTAGCCCATCGGGTCCCGCTGGGTGACCGATCGGAACATGTCGCGGACGGTGACGGCGGTCTGCTCGCTGACCACCTGCACGCCCTCCGGGTGCTCGGTCGCGGTGCGGTTCCCGTCGGCGTCCACCGTGGCCCGCACGATCCGGGGCGGGATCCGCATCCCGTCGTTGGCGATGGCCTGGTACATCCCGGCCATCTGCAGCAGCGTCATCGACAGGCCCTGGCCGATCGGCAGGTTCGCGAAGGTTCCGCCCGACCACTGGTCCCGGCTGGGCACGTCGCCGGCGCTCTCACCCGGCAGCCCGACCTCGGTGCGCTGACCGAGCCCGAACTTGCCGAGCATGTCCGCGAACCGGTCCTCCCCCACCCGCTGCGCCAGCATCAGGGTGCCGACGTTCGACGACTTCCCGAACACGCCGGTCGAGGTGTACGGGACCACTCCGTGGTCCCACGCGTCCTTGACGGACACCCCGGCCATCTGGATCGACCCGGGCACCTGCAGCACCTCGTCGGGAGTGGTCAGTCCGGCTTCGATCGCCGCGGCGGCGGTGACGATCTTGTTCACCGAGCCGGGTTCGAACGGGGTGCTGACGGCCAGGTTGCCCATCTCCCGTTTCACGTTGTTGCCGACGCCGATGGACGGGTCGAAGGTGTTGTCGTTCGACATCGCCAGGACCTCACCGGTGTGCGAGTCGAGGACCACCGCGGACGCGTTCTTCGCTCCGGAAAGGTCCTTGGCCTGCTGCACCTGCTGCTGCACGAAGTACTGCAGGTCCGCGTCGATGGTCAGTTCCACCCCGGAGCCGTTGACGGCAGGCTGCTTGTCCCGCCAGCTGCCTGGGATGACGGCGCCGTCGGAGCCGCGGTCGTAGGTCTGGGAGCCGTCGGTGCCGGCGAGGGTGGAGTCCATCGAGTCCTCGAGGCCGAGCAGGCCGTGCCCGTTCCAGCCGGTGGCGCCGACGAGGTTCGCGGCGAGCGCGCCGCCCGGGTACTCGCGGATGTCCTGCCGCTCGAGCCCGACCTCAGGGAACTCGTCGACGATCTTCGCCGCCACGTCGGGGTCCACGCCGCGGGCCAGGTACTCGAAGGTCAGGTTGCTCTTGAGCTTGGCGAGCACGTCCTTCTGCGGCGCCGCATCGCCGAGCTTGTCGTGGATGCCCTTCGCGATGGCCTCGAGCCGGTCGTCCACCTTGGGCTCCTCGCCCTTCTTCCGCGCGGCCTCCTCGATCTCCTTGCGGACCTTCGGCGGCTGGAACGTCAGCGCCTTCGCCTCCATCGTGAACGCGATCGGCTTGCCGTTGCGGTCGGTGATGGACCCGCGGGTGGCCGGGTCGACGAGGGTGGTCGAGCGCTGGTCCGCGGCCTCCGCGGACAGGCGCGGCGCCTGGACGCCCTGGATCCACAGCAACTGGAGTACCGCAATGCCGAGGGCGGCGAACATGACGAACCGGCCGGTGCGGTGCCGGAACCGGAAGCTCGTCGACTCGCCGAGATCGGCGCGCCGCGTCCGGATGTTGCCGGAACGGCGAACCCCGCCGCGCGGAGCTGTGCGACGGGGTTGGGAGGGGCGGCCTCCACTCACTGCGGACCGCCCTGGTTACCTGCCTGTTCTCCTCGCGCCATGGGGACCAATTGTCCATCCTGCGCTGCGGGTTGCTGCGGATTGCCTGCCTGCGGCGTGACGGCCGGCGCCGGTGCGGCGATGACGGCCTGCGCGGCGGGCGCGGGGACCGGAGCCGCCGGCGCCGGGGACACCGGTGCGGGGGTGGCCGCCCGGGAGCCGACCGCGGGAAGATTCGCGGCGGCCAGTCCGGTCCCGCGGGCGGTGCCGGCGTTGAGGGTGGCCCCACCGGCAGGCGCGGCCGGTGCCGGCGGCGGCACGACCGGCGCGCCCTGTGCCGGCTTGGGATCACCGACCACGGTGACCGCGCCGTTGTCGGCGACGACGAGCCGGGCCACGTCCCTGGCCGGGATCATGCCCTGTGCGGCCGCCTTGCGGGCGAGCTCCGGCGCCGAGTTCGCGGCAAGGAAGTCGCGCTCCAACGCGGCCTTCTTCTCCACGAGTTCCTGGTTGTGCGCCTTTGCCGCGCTCAGCTTGTATGAGTCCTCGGCGGCCCGGGTGGTGAGCAGCAGCGTGATCGCCAGCCCCACCGAGAGGAGACCGATGATGGTCGCCACGAACGGGATTCGAGCGGTGAAGGCGCCCCGCTTGGTACGGGAGACGGGGGCCGTGATCGCGGCCCGCTGGTTGCGCTTGGCGTATGCGCGCTGGGCCGCGGTCGACCGGGAACCGGCCTGGGGCCGCGCGGTGGAGCGGTCGCCGGTGGTCGCCGGTGCCCGTCCACTGGTGCGGGGGCGGACCGAAGTCGTCGTGCCACGCTCGCGCACGGCAGCCGATCGCACGGGAACTGTCATGCCGTCGCCCTCCTCGAAATTCGTTCGGCACAGCGCAATCGCACCGGTGCCGCCCGCGGGTTCTCCTCGATCTCCTGCTCGCTCGCGCGCTCGGCACCGCGCGTGCGCATCTCGAACTCCGGTCCCATACCCGGCAACTCGACCGGCAGGCCCTCCGGGCTCCGGGACTTGGTGCGCGGGGTCAGCTCCTGCTTGACCAGTCGGTCTTCCAGGGACTGGTAGGACATGAACACCACGCGGCCACCGACCGCGAGCGAGTCGAGCGCCGCGGGGATCGCCGCGCGCAGCGAGTCGAGTTCGCCGTTGACCTCCACCCGCAGTGCCTGGAAGGTGCGCTTGGCGGGATGCCCGCCGGTGCGCCGGGTCGCTGCCGGAATGGACGCGTAGATCACCTCGACCAACTGCGAGCTGGTGGTGAACGGCTCGATCTTCCTGCGTCGCAACACTTCCGACGCGATTTTCCCGGCGAAGCGTTCCTCGCCGTAGGTACTGAGGACCCGGGCGAGCTCGCCGTGACTGTAGGTGTTGAGGATGTCGGCGGCAGTCTGGCCCCGGGTCGGGTCCATCCGCATGTCCAGCGGGGCGTCGACGGAGTACGCGAAACCGCGGTCGGCCTCGTCGAGTTGCATCGAGGACACCCCGAGGTCGAACAGGATGGCGTGTACCGACTCGACCTGGTCGTACCCCGCGATCTCGAGGGCATCGGCGATGCCGTCATACCTGGTGTGCACCAGGGTGACTCGATCACCGAACCGCTCGAGCCTGCCTCCCGCGATCTCCAGTGCGGCGGGATCGCGGTCGAGACCGATCAGGCGCAGTCCCGGGTACGCCTGCAGGAAGTGCTCGGAGTGTCCACCGAGGCCGAGGGTGGCGTCAATCATCACCGCACCCGACCCGTCCTCGGATTCGCGGGTGATCGCGGGCCCGAGGAGTTCCACTGCGCGAGTGAGCATCACGGGGACGTGACCGAACTCGGGGACCCGGCCGGAATCCTCCGCGGGCGGGTTCGCTTCGTCGTCCACGAGTTCTCCCTTGCGGTCCTGTTCGGTCTTCTGCGTCGTCGGTCGTGGCTGCGGTCGGTCCCGACCGGGTGTCGAGGTGGGGGCGGGTGCCGCGAGGTCTCTGTCCGATCCACCGAACCTGGCGCTGGGGAAGTGCGTCAGGGTCGGTATCGGGCAGAGGCCGCGCGGCATCCGCCGATGACGAATGGCGGCTACAGGATGTCGCTGAGGGATTCGGATCTGGCTTGGGAGTAGGTTTCCTCGTTCTCCTCGGAATAGGTGTGCCACGACTGGGCATCCCAGATCTCGAGGAAGTCGACCGATCCGACGACCACACATTCCTTCGTCAGGCCGGCGTAGCGCCGGTGGTCGGCGGACAGGGTGATGCGCCCCTGGGAGTCGGGGTGCTGTTCGTCGGCTCCCGCCGCGAGCGCGCGGACGAAGGCCCGGGCTTCCGGGTTGCTCCGTGAGGCCGCTGCGGCCCGTCGGGCGAGGGCGGTGAACTCTTCGCGCGGATACACCGCGAGGCTGTGGTCCTGCCCTTTCGTGACCATCAACCCTCCCGCCAGTGCATCGCGATACTTCGCGGGCAACGTCAGTCGCCCCTTGTCGTCGAGCTTCGGCGTGTAGGTACCGAGAAACATCTCGACACCTCCCCAGTCGTTCCGAGAAACGAACGGCCTCACCCTGTGGTTCACCCCGGTGAACCAGTGCGCACCACGTTACCCCACTTTCCCCCACACACAAGGCGAACATGCCGCAACCTTCACGACTTTCGGACCGTCATTGCAGGTCAAAGCAGTGGCGGAAGGTGGGGGGATTTTCGTGTGTCGTCTACCACGACGTTGATCTCACCGAGAGCGTGGCCACACGGCCCGCCGAATGTCCCAGCTCATCGACCACTTCGGGCCGCGAGGATCAATTACGCGGACCGAAGTGGGGCTCGCAGTGGGGCGCGGTGGGGGGCACCGGTGGGGCGCGGCGGGGACGGCCCGAGGGCACGCCCACCACGCACTCACGACGTGCAGACACGACAAAGGCGCGACACACCGTGTCGCGCCTTTTCGCTGCGAGTCGAAGCCGGAGTTCGCTACTCCTGCTCGAACCGCTTCTTGAATCGGTCTTCCATGCGGGACGAGAATCCGCCGCCGCTCTTACGGCCGCCCGAAGGCTTACTGGCCGACGACGCGGGCCCGGACTTCTCGCCCGATCCCGCCTTCACACCCGGACCTGATCCCCACCTGAGGAACAGAACTCCGGCACCGAACATCACAAGGAAGCCGAGCAGACTGATGATCAGAAATACGCCCGCCTTGGCTGCGAGGGGAATCCCCGCAACCAGGAGAACGAGTCCGAGGACGAAGAGGGCCCCCGCCTGCATCCGACGCTTGCTCGAGGCCGCACGCATACGGCCTCCCCTCACAGAGGACGCGAACTTAGGGTCTTCGGCGTAGAGAGCGCTCTCGATCTGATCGAGCATCCGCTGCTCGTGCTCGGAGAGTGGCACGGTTACCTCCCCCGGCACATCAAGTTGGCGGCCGAATCGTTGGGTCGAATCGACCGGTTGCCGACGTTCGCGGCTACCTGTCGTCAATGATACGAGTACACGTCACCCCGTACCACCTACTCCGACAACGAGTTGCCCGAGATTTTCCCTCGGACACACAGATGCCCTGGTGGGCAGGCCCGCCCGACCCTATGCCGACGCGCGGACGAGACCGCCCTCACCCCGAAGGCCCCGGCCGCCCACGACCTCGAGGCGCTCTTCGACCACGGTCAGGAACCTGGACACTTCTCCGTGGAAGCGATCCGCCTCGGCTGCGGTGATCGTGCGGGAGATGCCGGCCTCGATCGCGGCCCGCGTGTCGGAGTGCGACGCGAAGAACTCCGCCCACCCGGACAGGTCCGGCTCGACCCGACTCAACAGCACCCACGCACTCCGGGACCGCGAGCGCGGCGTGCGACCGGCGAGCGCCGCGCCCGCACCGCGCAACGCCGCCAGGTACGCCGCCCGGAACCGGTCCGCCGGATCACGCGCCCCGGCCGCCTCCGCCAGCAGTGCGTCCGCCCGGTCGAGCAGAGTCACCCGAATTGCCATCTGCCGAACACCTCCCCTGCATTGCCCGCGGAATCCGAACAGCACCCGGACCCGCGTCGCCCCCCGGATCCACCCCCGCACCCGCCTGCCGTGCAATCCGGCGAAGCGCGCTTCCCTCACGCTCCACCGGATTGCCGGTATCGAACATTCGTTCGACCTATTCAATATAACCGCCCCCACCGACACGGAGTCAAGAGAGAGGGTGAGTCCGGTCGACACCACCCCCGTCCCCCGCCTGGTCGAACTGTCCGCCGCCGACCTGCGCGGCCGCCTGCCCGAAGCTCTCGCCATCTACGTCGAGGCGATGAGCTACCCGAAGGGCACCGAGATCCATCGCGCCCCGATGTGGACCGAGCACACCGCCCGGCCCGGGTGGCGCGGTGTCGCCGCGTTCGCTCCCGATTCCTCCGGCGCCGACGCGATGGTCGGCATCGCGTACGGCTACCGCGGCGCACCCCACCAGTGGTGGCAGCAGCAGGTTCGGGACGGCATGCGCCGGTCCGGCGCCGATCCGGACGAGATCGAGGCAGTGCTCGGCGACTACTTCGAACTCACCGAGCTGCACGTCTCGCCCCGCGCCCAGGGGCACGGCACCGGCGGTGCGCTGCTGCGACTGTTGCTGACCGACCGCCCCGAGTCCAGGGTGCTGCTGTCCACTCCCGAGGTGCCGAACGAGAACAACCGGGCGTGGCGGCTCTACCGCAGGCTCGGGTTCACCGATGTGGTCCGGCACTTCCGGTTCACCGGCGACAGCCGCCCGTTCGCGGTGCTGGGGCGTCCGCTGCCGCTCTGACCCTTATAGCCTTGGCGTCGTGATCGACGCGGTGGTGGTGGGTTCCGGACACAATGCGCTCGTCGCGGGATGTTATCTCGCGCGCGAAGGCTGGGCCGTCGAAGTGCTCGAACGCGACACCGAACTCGGTGGCGCCGTCTCGACCGTCGAACGGTTCCCCGGACACCGGGTGGACCGCGGCTCCTCTGCGCACATCATGATCCGGCACACGGGGATCGTCGAGGAACTCGACCTCGGCGCACACGGGTTGCGCTATCTGGACTGCGACCCGTGGGCGTTCGCACCGGCACCGCCGGGAGATCCGCGACCGGGCATCGTCTTCCACCGCGACCTCGAGGCAACCTGCCGCTCGATCGCCGCGGCGTGCTCAACGCGTGACGCCGACGCGTACCGCCGCTTCGTCGGCACGTGGGGACCGCGAACGGCGTCGGTGATGCGGGCGTTCGGTGCCCCACCGACCGGTGGCCGTCTGGTCCGCTCGTTCTGGGGACTCGACACCGGTGACGGGCCGACGACCCTGTCTCGGGAGTTCCTCGCGTCCGGGGACGCGCTGCTCGACGACTGGTTCGACGACGAGCGCCTCAAGGCGGCCCTGGCCTGGTTCGGCGCCCAGTCGGGACCGCCGATGTCCGAGCCGGGCACCGCCCCGATGGTCGGGTTCGCCGCCCTGATGCACACGATTCCGCCGGGCCGCGCGGTCGGCGGCAGTGGCGCCCTGACCGCGGCGCTGGCGTCGCGGCTCACCGCCGACGGCGGCACCGTCCGGCTCGGGGACGGCGTCGTCGAGCTGCGCCGCAGCGGCGACGGCTGGCTGACCCGCACCGCGTCGGGTCGCGAAGTGCGGTCGAAGGTCGTGGTCGCGGGCTGCCACATCCTGACCACCCTGGACCTGCTCGAGCGTGGCGGACACGACGCCGCCCGGATCGCGGACTGGCGGCGCCGGATCCGGGTCGGGCCGGGCATCGGCATGGTGCTCCGGCTCGGCACGGACGCGCTGCCGCAGTACCCGAGTGCCCCCGAGGGCGCGACGGCCACCTCCGGCCTGCAGCTGCTCGTCACCGACCGTGCGCAGTTGCGACTGGCGCACGGCGCGGCACTCGCCGGGGAACTGCCCCCGGCGCCTGCGGTGCTCGCCATGAGCTTCAGCGGCCTCGACCCGAGCCTGTGCCCGCCCGGCGAGCACCAGGCGACGCTGTGGTCGCAGTGGCATCCGTACGCGCTGAGCGGGGGCCGCAGCTGGTCGGACCTGGCAGAGACCGAGGGCGATCGGATCGTCGCCGAAATCGAACGGTTCGCACCGGGATTCACCGCGTCCATCCGCCACCGGCTGGTACAGACCCCGGCGAGCCTCGAATCGGAGATGGGGCTGATCGGCGGCAACGTCATGCACGTGGAGATGTCCCTGGACCAGATGTTCATGTGGCGTCCGCTGCCGGAACTGTCCGGCTACCGGGTACCCGACGCGACCGGCCTGTACCTGACCGGGGCGTCCACCCACCCCGGCGGCGGGGTGTCCGGGTCCAGCGGGCGCAGTGCCGCTCGGGTTGCGTTGTCCGACGGCAGGTTCGGGCGGCTGCGCCGGCTCCTGAGACGATGACACGCGCCGCGCGCGGGGCCATGACGCGAGTCACACCAGCACCGCGTGCCCCTGCCGCGCACGCGTGGCGCACCGCGCCTGCGCTGGTCGCGTCGGTGGTCGCCGTCACCGCGCAGATCGCCTACCCCCTGGTGCACGGCTCCGCACGGGACACCGTGACGGTGGTCGTCGTGCTGTCGCTCGCCGTGGCGGCGGTGACCCACGCCTGGTCCACGCGCGGGTTCCGGTGGGCCGCAGCACTGCTCGTCGTCACCGCCGGGCTCGGGCTGCTGTCGGAGGTCGTCGGCACCGGCACGGGAATCCCGTTCGGGTGCTACGACTACGCAACCGACCGCCTCGGACCGTCGCTCGCCGCGGTGCCACTCCTGGTGCCCTTGGCGTGGACGGCGGGCTGCTACCCGGTGTGGTGCGCGGTCACCCACGTGGTCGACCGGGGCCGCCCCCTGACCCGGGCGGCACTCGCCACCGTCGGGATCGTCGGGTGGGATCTCTTCCTGGATCCCCAGATGGTCGCCGACGGCCAGTGGCAGTGGTGCTCGGCGCACCCGAGCCCACCCGGCCTCGAGCCGATCCCCTGGACCAACTACGCGGGCTGGCTGCTGGTCGCCGCCGCGATCGCGGCGACCCTGACCTGGCTGGACCTCAGGTGTACCGGTGTCGACCCGAGCCCGGCCGCCGATGCGGTCCCGCTCGCGCTGTTCCTGTGGACGTGGCTCGGGTCCGCCCTGGCCCACGCGGTGTTCCTGCCCGATTTGGGGTGGTCGTCGGGGTACGGACTCGTCGGCATGGGCGTAGTCGGCGTGCCGCTGCTCGCGCGTCTGAGCCGGGCTGGCACCATGGCCAGGTGCTGACGCCCCGAACCAGTGATGAACGGTCCCGTGTCCGACGCCCCCGTACCCGACTGGCCGCGCTGACCGCCCTGCTGCTGCTGGCCGTCCCCCTGCTCAGCGGCTGCCTGCGGGTCCAGGTGTCGATGGGTGTGTCCGCCGACGACCGGGTGTCCGGTCAGATCGTCGCGGCCACCGTCCCCACCAGCGAGACGGACACGGGCCCGGAACTGACGCCGCCGGACTCACTCGTCGGGAAGGTACGGGTGCAGGAGTACAAGCAGGACGGCTACGTCGGCTCCCAGGTGTTCTTCAGCGACCTGACCTTCGGTGAGGTGCAGCAGCTCGGATCGATGTCCGGTCAGGCCGGTCCGTCCGTGCAGCTGAACTTCCAGCGCGCAGGCGACGTCGTGGTCCTCGACGGCAAGGCCGACCTCAAGGCCGTGCCCGACAGCAGCGACGTCCAGATCAGCGTCGCGTTCCCGGCCCGGGTGGCCACCACCAACGGCAACCGCGACGGCGACTCGATCGTCACCTGGAAGCTGTCCCCCGGAGAGGTCAACACGCTCCGGGCCGAGGTCCGCTACCAGGACCCGAGCACCCGCGGGTTCGCAGGCTGGGCCGGCATCATCGGCGGCGTCACCCTCGGTGTCGCACTGATCGTCGGAGTGATGGCCTACACCCAGCGCGACCGCTCCCCTCGCTACCTGCGCAGCGACGGCGCCAACCGGGCGAAGATCGAGCAGGACTGATCCCCGGAACGGGGGGCGTCGGGTGCGGCCGGTGCACGGTGCGATCCGGCTCGGCGCGGCGCTGTCGGCGGCCGGGGCCGCGATCGCGGCCGTCAACGCGGCCACCATGCCCCGGCTGCGTCCCGGTCTCGCCGTGACCGAGCCGGTCACCGTGTGCGTCCCCGCCCGCGACGAGGCCACCACCCTGCCGCTGCTGATCGCCGATCTGCGAGCTCAGCGGGGGCTGCCCGATCTGCGGGTGCTGGTACTCGACGACGCGTCGACCGACGGCACCTTCGAGGCCGCGATGGCGGCGATCGGTACCGACGCCCGGTTCACGGTTCACCGCCGCGAGGGCGACCCGCCGCCCGGCTGGGTCGGCAAATCCGCGGCGTGCGCGCACCTCGCCGACCTCGTGGGTGCCGAACCCGTCGGCGCACTGGTGTTCCTCGACGCCGATGTCCAGCTCATGCCGGACGCGGTCGCCGCCGCCGTCACCACGTTGCGCCGCCTGCGGGTGGACCTGCTGTGCCCGTGGCCCCACCAGGTGGCCGTGTCACCGGTCGAGCGCCTCCTGCAGCCGCTGCTGTGCTGGTCGTGGCTGGCCAGTGCGCCCCTCCCGATCGCGAACCGCAGCCTGCGGCCGTCGATGGCGGTCGCGTGCGGTCAGTTTCTGGTGTTCGATGCCGACGGCTACCGCGCGGTCGGCGGACATCACGCGGTCGCCGGGGACGTCGCGGAGGATCTGGAACTGGCCCGGGTGTTGCGCCGCGCGGGCCGGCAGACCGCGGTCGCAGCGGCCGGGACCCTGGCCTGCTGCCGGATGTACACCTCGGCAACGCAGGTGCGGGACGGCCACGGGCGGTGGCTCTGGACACAGTTCGGCTCCCCTGCCGGGGCGGCCGCGGTGCTCGGGGCCGGGACGGTCGCGTACGTACTGGCACCACTGTCCGCGGTCACCGGCGGGCACCGTCGCTGGGGACTCGCGGCCTACGGCGGCGCCGTCGCGTCACGGCTGCTGGCACGCGGCGTCGAGTCCGGCCGGCGACCGTCCACGCGGGACGCGGTGGACGCCGCCGCGCATCCGCTGTCGATGCTGGTACTGGCCGCGTTGACCGTCGACTCCCACCTACGGCACCGCCGCGGCACCCTCGCATGGAAGGGCAGGCGGCTCCACCGCCCGTGAGCACCTATGCCGCGTTGCTGGCGAAACCGAGGTTGGTCAGCACCTCGCGGGTGGCCCGCGCGAAGTTCAGGGTGATGAAGTGCAGGCAGGGTGCGCCCTCGGAGATCAACCGCTCGGCGAGTTCGGTGGCCACCTCGATGCCCACCTCCCGGACCGCGGCCCGATTCTCCTCCGGACCGCCACCGGCGGCCTTCGTGAGCCGCTCCTCGAGTCGGGCGGGCAACTTCGAGCCCGACAGCTCGAGGCTGCGCCGCGCCGACCGCAGCGACGTGATCGGCATGATCTCGGGGATGATCGGCTTCTCGCCCTGCTCGGCGTCGAACGCGACCACCCGGTCCCGCAGCCGCAGGTAGTCGTCAACGTCGAAGAACATCTGGGTGATCGAGTACTCGGCGCCGGCGCGCAGCTTCGACACCAGGTACTTCGTGTCGTGGTCGAGGTCGGGGGCGCGGTAGTGGCCCTCGGGGAACGACGCGACGCCGACGTGGAAGTCGCCCATGTCCCGCACCAGCCGGACGAGGTCCTCGGCGTACTCGACGCCGTCGGGGTGCTTGACCCACTCGCCGAGCGGGTCGCCGGGCGGATCGCCACGCAGGACCAGGATGTTGCTGATGCCGCGGTCCGCGTAGGCGCCGCACATGGTGCGCAGTTCGTCGACGCTGTGGCCCACCGCCGTCAGGTGCGCTACCGGCAGCAGGGTGGTCTCCTCGGCGAGTTCACCGGTGACGCGGACCGTGCGGTCGCGGGTGGATCCGCCGGCACCGTAGGTCATCGACACGAACGCCGGACCCATCCGCTCGAACTCGCGGACGGCCCGCCACAACCGCGCCTCGGCGTCGGCGTCGCGCGGCGGAGAGAACTCGACGGAGAACGGGATCCGCCCTCCGGCGGTACCGATACGGTCGACGATCGACGGGGTCTGCGACGCCCATCCCTCGCTGGACCGCCCCCTGACGGCATCAAAAGTCACGGGTCAATCATAGGGGCGGGCCTGGGCGAGGTTTCCCGGCCACCGCTCCGGCCGCTCTCCGGCCACCACCAGGGCGTGTCTCCCAATCCCTCTCGGATGCATCTGGCGAAACAATCGTCGTCCTGGAAGGCGGAGGAGAAGCCGATACCGGGGTTGTATCGGCGCCGACGACAACGCCGCAGGGCGGCGATTGGGCGCCAGATGCGCCGAAAAGGGGATTGGGAGAGATGCCCTAGGGTGGCCGTCATGAGTACCCCTCCCGATTCGACCACCTCGGTACCCGCGGCCGTCGAGTCGGCACTGCGCACCTTCTTCGACTCCCGGCGTCCGATCACCGACAACATCGGCGGGACCTTCTCCGACGCGGCCGCCGCCCTGGAGGCGTTCGTGCTGCGCGGCGGCAAGCGGGTGCGGCCCGCGTTCGCATGGACGGGGTGGCTCGGCGCAGGCGGGGACGAGCACGGACCGGACGCCGCCGCGGTGCTGCGGGTCTGCTCGGCACTGGAACTGGTCCAGGCGTGCGCGCTCGTGCACGACGACATCATCGACTCGTCCGCGACCCGGCGTGGCTTCCCGACGCTGCACGTGGAGTTCGCGGACCGTCACAGGGTGGGCGGCTGGTCGGGCGATCCGGCGAAGTTCGGCGAGTCGGTCGCGATCCTGCTCGGCGACCTGGCGTTGGCGTGGGCGGACGACCTGATCCGCGAGTCCGGCGTCGACGCGGACGCGCAGGCCCGGATCGCACGCGTGTGGTCCGCGATGCGCACCGAGGTGCTCGGCGGCCAGTACCTGGACGTGAGCACCGAGGTCACCGGTGACGAGTCGGTGGCGGCGGCCCTGCGGATCAATCGCTACAAGACGGCCGCGTACACGATCGAGCGCCCGCTGCATCTCGGTGCGGCGCTGGCCGGCGCCGACGACGCCCTGATCGCGGCGTATCGGGAGTTCGGCACCGACATCGGCATCGCCTTCCAGCTGCAGGACGATCTGCTCGGCGTGTTCGGCGATCCCGAGGTGACCGGCAAGCCGTCCGGCGACGACCTGCGCGAGGGCAAGCGGACGGTGCTGTTCGCGGAGGCGCTGGTGCGGGCGGACGCCTCCGATCCCGGTACCGCCGACTTCCTGCGCCGCGGCATCGGCGCCGACCTCAACGACGACCAGGTGCATCGGATGCGGCAGGTCATCACCGACCTCGGTGCCGTCGAGGCGGTGCAGGCGAGGATCGACGAGCTGACGACGACCGGACTGCGCGCGCTGGACGCGTCGTCGGCGACCGAGGCCGCCAAGGCGAGCCTGCGGGAGATGGCGGTCGCGGTGGGCCGCCGCAACGCCTGATGGTGCGCGCGGTGCCCGGCCCCACCGGCCGGGTGGTGGTGATCGGGGCGGGCCTGTCCGGGTTGGCGGCGGCGCTGCACCTGCGCGGCGCCGGCCGGGAGGTCACCGTCCTCGAACGCGACGCGACGGTCGGCGGCCGGGTGGGCGTCCACGTCGGGCCCGGCTACGAGATCGACAACGGCGCAACGGTTCTCACGATGCCCGAGCTGGTGGACGAGGCGCTCGCCGCAGTCGGGGCGGAACCCGCATCGGTCACCCCACCGCTGCGGATGCGCCAACTCGACCCGTCCTACCACGCCCGGTTCGCAGACGGCTCGGCCCTTCGGGTGTTCGCCGACGAGGAGGCGATGGCCGCCGAGGTCGCGCGGGTGTGCGGCGACGCCGAGGCCGACGGCTACCGCAGGCTGCGGGCCTGGCTGGCGACGATCTTCGGCGCCGACTTCGACAACTTCATGGACGCGAACTTCGACTCGCCGCTGGATCTGGTGCGCACCCCGGCGGCCCGCCGCGACCTGTGGACGCTGCTCCGCCGCGGCGGGTTCGGCCGGCTCGGCCCCCGGGTCGCCCGGTGGGTCCACGACCCGAGACTGCAGCGGATCTTCACGTTCCAGGCCCTGTACGCGGGCGTCGCGCCGTCGCGGGCCCTCGGTGTGTACGGCGCGATCGCGCACATGGACACGTCGATGGGGGTGTACTTCCCGGACGGCGGCATGCGGCGGGTCGCGGAGGCGATGGCGGAAGCGCTCACGTCCGCGGGCGGGAAGGTGCGACTGGGCGCGGAGGTCACGTCGATCGAGTACGACGGAGACCGGGCCCGCCGAGTGCGGACCGCCGACGGCACCGCCCACGATGCCGACGCGGTCGTGCTGACCGCGGACCTCGGCGCCGGTGAGGCGCTGCTGCCGCGGCGGCGCCTGCCCCGCCGCCCGGTGCGGCACTCGCCGTCCGCCGTCGTCGCGCACGGCACGGTCCCCGTGGAGGTGGCGCGGCAGTGGGCGGACAGCGGCCATCACACCATCGACTTCGGCGACGCCTGGGAACGCACCTTCGCGGAGATCACCGCGCACGCAGGCCGGGGCCGGCTGATGAGCGATCCCTCCGTGCTGCTGACCCGCCCGGCGTGCACGGACCCGTCACTGCGGGTGGTCCGCGACGGCGTCGAGCACGAACCGCTGTCGGTGTTGGCGCCGTGCCCGAACCTGCGCAGCGCCCCGCTGGACTGGGACGCCCTCGGTGAGCCGTACGTCCGGGAACTGCTGGGTGTGCTGGAGGCCCGTGGCTACCGCGGCATCGCCGAGCACTTCCGGGTCGACGTCGTCGACACGCCACGAACCTGGGCCGAACGCGGCATGTCGGACGGCTCCCCCTTCGCCGCCGCCCACGTGTTCGTCCAGACCGGCCCCTTCCGGCGCGGCAACCTGACCACCGGCGCCTCGAACGTCGTCCTCGCCGGTTGCGGCACCACCCCCGGGGTCGGGGTGCCGACGGTGTTGCTGTCCGGGAAACTCGCCGCCGCGCGGATCCTCGGCCGTGATCCCGTCCACCGGTCGAACGCCAGGTGAACAGCGACGCGGCGGGCTCGTTTCCCGGGTCCGGCCCCGCAACCACTAAACTGTGTGGCCGTCACCGTTCCACCGCGTCGCGGCGGTGGCCTCGTCAAGCCGATTCGCCGTCGTCCAGCCGAACAGGGGGAGATCAGTAACCGATGTCGTCCCCCACCACTCGGCCGCGTTCGGCGGCCGCGTTCCTGCGTAGCGACGTCGGGCACGCCGCTGTCCTCGGCGTCCTCGGTGCGATCATGATCACCTTCGGCGGATTCGGCTCCGGGGCCGTCCGCCGCCGCGACCCGCTGCTCGAGGCGATGTACCTGTCGTGGCTGCGGTTCGGTCACGGCTTCGTGCTGTCGACGCTCGTCGTCTGGATCGGCGTGCTGCTGATGATCGCGGCATGGGTGCGGATCGGGCGGAACGTACGCGCCGGGCTCGTCGAGGTCGGTGAGCTGCGCTGGGTGATCGCCGCGTGGACCGGGCCGCTGCTGCTGTCGGTTCCGCTGTTCAGCCGTGACGCGTACTCGTACCTCGCGCAGGGCGCGCTGCTGCGGGACGGCTTCGACCCGTACGCCGTCGGCCCGGTGGCGAACCCCGGCATCCTGCTCGACAACGTCAGCAACGTGTGGACCACCACCACTGCGCCGTACGGTCCGGTGTCGCTGCTGCTCGGGCAGGGCATCACCGCGATCACCGGCGACAACGTGATCGCAGGCACCATGCTGCTGCGGCTGACGATGCTTCCGGGGCTGGCGCTGCTGATGTGGGCGCTGCCGCGACTGGCGCGCCAGCTGGGCGGCGACGCGTCGACCGCGCTGTGGCTGGCCGTCCTCAATCCCCTCGTCCTGATCCATCTCGTCGGCGGGGTGCACAACGAACTTCTGATGGTCGGCCTGATGGTCGCCGGCATCACCCTGGTCCTCGACCGTAAACACGTCGCCGGGATCGCGGTCATCGCCCTCGGTGTCGCGGTCAAGGCGATGGCCGGGGTGGCGCTGCCGTTCCTCGTGTGGATCTGGATGATCCACGAACGCGAGCGGGCACAGGCGGAGGGCAGGCAGCCCCCGTCGCCGCTGGTGTCGTTCGTGCGTACCGCCGGCACCGGGTTCGGTGTGTTCGCGGCGGTGTTCGCGGTGTGCTCCCTCGTTGCCGGCGTCGGGCTCGGGTGGCTGACGGCGCTGCAGGGTTCGGCAAAGATCATCAACTGGCTGTCGCTGCCGACGATCCTCGCGCACATCGTCACCGTCTCCACGTCGTGGTTCACCGGCCTGCGCCTCGGCCCGGTGCTCGAGGTGACCCGGGCGATCTCCGCGCTTGTCATGATCGCCACGCTGGTCGCCGTCTGGTGGCGGTTCCGCAAGACCGAGCGCCAGGCGGTGCTCGGCATCCTCGTCGCGCTGGTCGTGATCGTGCTGCTCTCCCCCGCCGCGCTGCCCTGGTACTACTCGTGGCCGCTGGCGATCGCCGCGGGGTTCGCGATGTCGACCACGACGCTGATGGTCCTCGTCGGCCTGTCGACGTGGCTGATGCTCGTGTTCAACCCGGACGGATCGATCGGCCTGTACTCGTTGCCGCACGTGCTGCTCGCGACCTTCGCGGCGGTCGTCGCCGCCCGCTCGCTGGTCACCGTGGACCCGCTGCGGCTGCGCTCGGTGCGGGAGCCGAAGGTCGCGGCGACCACGGCGGACGCGCCGCTCGCACCCGACCGGGCCTGAGATGACCGCGCTGCACGACCCGACTCCCGTCGACCTCGACGGGGCGTACCGGCACTGCCGACGGCTCGCTGCGGAGCACGGCAAGAGCTACCACCTCGCGACCCGGCTGCTGCCCCGACGGGACCGGCCCGCGGTGCACGCACTGTACGGCTTCGCGCGCACCGTCGACGACATCGTCGACGTCGATGCGCTCGCGGGCCGCTCTCCCGCCGACTGTCTGGCCGAGATCGACGCCGTCGAGGCGGAGCTGGCTGCGGCACTGGCCGGCACCGTCGCGGGCGCCCGCCCCGAGGTCCGCGCGGTCGCGGACACCATCGGTCGCTACGGCATCGACCCGGCACACTTCACCGTGTTCCTGGCGTCGATGCGGATGGATGTCCCGGGTGCACCGGAGTTCCGGGCGACGTACGCGACGATGGCCGACCTGCGGGAGTACATGCGCGGCTCGGCCGCCGCGATCGGCCTGCAGATGCTGCCGGTGCTCGGCACCGTCACCCCGCCAGCCGAGGCCGAACCCGCCGCCGCCGCGCTCGGCGAGGCGTTCCAGCTGACGAACTTCCTCCGCGACGTCGGCGAGGACCTCGACCGGGGCCGGATCTACCTGCCCGCCGACGAACTCGCCGCGTTCGGTGTCGACGCCGACCTGTTGCGGGCCCGCCGCGCCGACGGGCGGCCGGACCCGCGGATCGCCCGGGCCCTCGCCCACCTGATCGCGATCAACCGGAACTGGTACCGGGTCGCGGAGCCCGGCCTGGCGATGCTGTCCCCCCGCGCGCGGCCCGGCCTGGTCGCCGCGTTCGAGCTGTACTCGGCGATCCTCGACGAGATCGAAGCCGGTGGCTACCCGGTCCTGCGGCGGCGAGTGGTGGTGCCGCGCCGCCGGCGGATCTCGATCACGGCGCCGCGGCTCGTCGGCTCGCTCGCGGTGCCCGCACTCGGACGGGTCCGCCACACCGCGAGCCGCCCGGCCGCGCCCGCCCCCGCCGAGTGAGCGCGGTCGATCGTGGACGCGGGCGGACCTGACTCGGCGCCGCGGCGATACTGGACGGTGTGGGTTCCACCGTCGACCCGAACTCCGACGACATCACACGGTCGCCGTGGCTCTATCCCGGAGCCCGGCCGACGCGCGGCGGGCTTCTCCACGAGCGGGGCTACGACCGTCTCGTTCCGAGCGAGGGAAACAGGCTGGGCCGAGCGCGGGTGCGATCGGGCGGCGACGCGCGGTCGGTCACGCTCGAACACGCGCTACGCGCATCGAATGCCGCCGGTGTGGACAACCGCTACCTGGTGGTTGCCGTGGGCTGCAACGCCTCACCGGGGGTAGTTCGGCGCAAGTGCGCGAGCGCGGATGTCGACACAACCGTGCCGTTCTTCCGGGCCACCGTCGACGACCTCGAAGTGAGTCACAGCGCGCATGTCAGCAGACCCGGCTACGTCGCCGCGACACCGACGTACCGTCCGGGGGCGCGGGCGGCGGTGTTCGTTTCGCTCCTCGATCGGGCGCAGCTGAGCTGTCTCGACGCGACGGAATCGAACTACGTCCGTCGGCTGGTCCCCGCGGACAAGTGTCGCTTGACCCTCCAGGGCCGCGAACGGCCATCGGCCTTTCTGCTCTACACCTCCGGTTGGGGTGCGCTCGCACCACCGGGTGAGCTCCCGCTTCCGCTACAGACGCAGGAGGCACTGTTCGAACGGCTGTTGCGCGATTGCCCGGATTTCGCAGCCCTGGTCGGGGACCGGCCGCCGTGTCGGCGTGTGATGCAGTTCCTGGAGCAGGACGAGAAGCTCCGGGAGGCCGCCCGCGCGGTGCTGGCGCGCTGGGCGGTTCCCGGCGGCTTCGAGGACTGCCCGGCCGGCTCGACGCCCCGCTACCGTCAGCTCACGAGCGAATGGTCCGACACCACCGGTGCCGTCGACCGGTGACGCCGACGCCACGTCCACCCTCGTGGCGTGCCGCGGCGCCCGGCCGGCTGGGGGGGTCAGAAGGCCATCGCCTGAGCGCGCCTCACGACCTCACGTGCCGAGTCGGTGTGCATCGCGTCGATCGGCGTGCCGGGCAGGGTCTCGTCCTCGGTGAACAGCCACCGCAGGATCTCGGCGTCGGTGTAGCCGCCGTCACGCAGCACCATCAGCAGTCCGGGCAGGAGTCGGACCACGTCGTCCCCGGCGAAGAAGGCCTCGGGGACGGAGATGATGCCGTTGCGGCGCACCGCGATCAGCTCGCCGTCGCGCAGCATCTGATGCACCTTGGTGACCACCAGGCCGAGCACCTTCGCCACATCGGGCAACTGCAGCAGCGAGACACTGGGATCGAGGACGTCGTCGGTGTACGGAATGGCACTCACACCCGTAACCGTATCGGGTTCGGCCACCCGGTGACGCCGCTGGCTACCATCGATCCGGACACTGCCGACCGCCCGACCGGAGCGGACGACTCGGCGACGACGAGGGAGACGAGGTAAACGCGGGTGGGGCCAGGTGACCAGCGGCTGATCGGCCAGCTGATCGAACGACGCTATCGGGTGGACGCCCCGATCGCGCGGGGTGGCATGTCGATGGTCTACCGGGGAATGGACCTTCGGTTGGATCGGCCGGTCGCGATCAAGGTGATGGACCCCAAGTTCGCGCAGGACCCTCAGTTCCTGTCCCGATTCGAGTTCGAGGCGCGCGCGGTGGCCCGGCTGAGTCACCCGGGGCTGGTCGCGGTCTACGACCAGGGCATCGACGGGGAGCACGCATTCCTGGTGATGGAACTGGTCGCGGGCGGCACCCTGCGCGAACTGCTGCGCGAACGCGGTCCGATGCCTCCGCACGCCGCGGCCGCCGTCGCCGGACCGGTGCTCGATGCGCTCGCGGTGGCCCACCGGGCCGGGCTGGTGCACCGCGACGTCAAGCCGGAGAACGTGCTGATCTCCGATTCCGGCGAGGTGAAGATCGCCGACTTCGGGTTGGTCCGCGCCGTGGCCGGATCGAACGCCACGTCGTCGAGCGTGATTCTCGGCACCGCCGCCTACCTGTCCCCCGAGCAGGTGACCTCCGGCAACGCCGACGCACGCAGCGACGTGTACGCGACCGGTGTGCTGCTGTTCGAAATGCTCACCGGCAGAACGCCGTTCACCGGCGACACCTCGCTGTCGATCGCGTATCAGCGGATCAACGCCGACGTGCCGGCACCGAGTTCGGCGATCCCCGGCGTGCCAGCCGAGTTCGACCGCCTGGTCCTGCAGGCGACCGCGCGCGACCCCGAGGACCGGTACTCCCATGCCGGGGAGATGGCCGCCGCCCTGCGCGGCGCGGCGCGTCAGCTCGGGCTGCCCAGCTACCGGGTGCCCGCGCCCCGCAGCTCGGCCCAGCACCTGAGCGCGGCGAGACAGGTGGCGGGTGCCGCCGCACCCACCGAGGTCGCCGGCGCGGGCCCGAAGGGCGCAGCCCCGACGGAGGTGACGTCGACGGCGACCGCGGTCGTCGCGCACCCGGGCGTCGAGCACGTCACCCCGCAGCCCACCAAGGTCGTCACCACGCAAACCCATCGCGAGGCAGTGGAGCCCGCGCCCGACGACGACCGACACCGACGCGGACCTGCGCAGTACGAGTACCCCGATTTCGCGGCCGACCGGGCCCGCTCCCGCCGCGCGATGCTGATCTGGCTGACGGTGATCCTGCTGCTCGCCGCGTTGGTCGGCCTCGGCGGCTGGTGGCTCGGGTCCGGGCGTTACACATCGGTTCCCTCGGTCGCCGGGATGGACCGGGCCGCGGCCACCGCGGCGATCGAGGCGGCCGGGCTGTCCACGGAGATCCGCGGCGAGTACTCGGACACCGCCGCGACGGACGTCCTCCTCGGCACCGACCCCGACTCCGGCGCCCGGGTGCCCCGGGACGGTTCGGTGGCGGTGCGGGTCTCCCTCGGCAAGCCGGCGGTGCCGAATCTGACCGTCGGTGCCGATGTCGCCGCTGTGGAGGACTCGTTGCGAGCCCACACCTTCGTTCCGGTGGACGGCGGCGAGGCGTTCAGCACCAAGGCCCCGACCGGTGCGGTCGCGGCGCTCGAACCCGGCCCCGGCACCGTGCTCGCGGTCGGCTCCCAGGTGAAGGTGATCCGCAGCAAGGGGTCACCGCCCGTCGAGGTGCCGAACCTGCGCGGCAAGAGTGTCGACCAGGCCCGCGCGGCCCTCGACGCCGTCGGGATCGTCGTCTCCGACACCCGGGAGGTGTTCGACAGCGGGGTCGACTCCGGCGACGTGGTGGGCACCGAACCGACGTCGGGCAGCCGCGTCGGCGCCGGCTCCAGCGTGACGCTGACCGTCTCGACCGCGGTGAAGGTGCCGTCGATGATCGGCCGCTCCGTCGGCTCCGCCCGCGACGAACTGGTCGGGCTCGGTCTCGAGGTGCAGGTGCGCCAGGTCTCCGAATCGGATCGGTCCCTGGTCATCAGCCAGAACCCCGGCTCCGGCACCCGCGTCGAGCCGGGCAGCACGGTGACGCTCACGGCGCTGCCCTGATCCCGCGGGGTAACGCGCGCGCCGCGCGCCCCGACAGGCAGGACAACCCACCGGAGGAGTCCCGATGTCCGTTCGCCTGCGTTCGTTCACTCTCGCCGGTCTCGTCGCCGCGGCCCTGATCGGTGCCCCCGCCGCAGCGAACGCTGCAGACGAGTGGCCGCCGATTCCGGACTACCCGTCGCCGTCGGTCCCGTTCGGCAACACCCACTTCCTGACTCCGGACAACCCCGAGTACTGGAACCCGTTCGTCGCGAAGGACCGGCTCACCTCCCCCTACGGAACCAGCACCCGCATCGTGTGCACCGCCTTCCACGGAGTGCTGACGGGCTGTTGGCAGGCCGACCGGGACGGCAACCCGCACGAGCTGGTGCGGCTGCCTGCCGACTTCCCGAACGTGTCCGGGTCGAGCCTGCCCGGTGGCGGGCCCGGGCACTACGTCTACCCGGTGTGGAGCGCGGGCAGCTGAGCCGCACCCGCGTCACCCCCGCGAGCGCGTCGGCGCTGTGACGTGAAGGGCGTCAGCGCGCCGGAGTGTAGATCGCGAACGCGCCGCCCTGCGGGTCGGTGAGCACCGCGAAGCGGCCGGTGCCGGGGATGTCGGTGCCTGGAACGTGCACCACACCGCCAAGCTCGGTGGCACGGGCGGCGGATGCGTCGACGTCGTCGACACCGAAGTACAGCGCCCAGTGCGGCGGGATTCCCTCCGGAAAGTCCTCGCCCATCGCCATCATTCCGCCGAAGTCCTGGCCCGCCACTCCGAACTGGGTGTAGCCCTCCCCCGCGTTCACCGTCCAGCCGAACACCTCGGTGTAGAACTTCTGTGCGGCGGCGGTGTCGCGAGTGCGCAGTTCGATCCAGCACAGCGCGCCGGTCTCGTTCAGCCGGGCCGCGCCGGAGAAGGTCTTCGCCTGCCACAGCGAGATCACCGCGCCGGTCGGGTCCGCGAGGACGGTGAACCGGCCGAGGTCGAACACATCCATCGGCTCGGCGAGCACGGCGCCACCGGCCGCGGTCGCCTTCGCGACGGTGGCGTCGACGTCCGCGACCGCGATCGACGCGGTCCACGCGACGGGCTGGCCCTCCTGGTGGAGCGGGCTGGCCGCCGCCACCGGGTCGCCGCCCAGCAGCTGCATCGTGTAGCCGCCCGCCTCGGGGTTGGGGTTCGCCTCCGGCGTCCAGCCGAGCAGTGCCCCGTAGAACGCGCCGGCCGCCGCGACGTCGGTGGTGCCCAGTTCGGCCCAGCAGGGGGCGCCGATCTGCGTTTCGGTGATCTTCATGATGCGTGCCTCACTGTCGGTGTCATCGATCACCGCGACCGTAACGCCGGGGGCCGACACGTTTCGACCCGAACGCGTCGACCCCGCACGCACCTCGGCCCGCCCCCGAGAATCCGGGACGGGCCGAGGCGGGCACGAACGTTGGTCAGCCGCGCAGCATTTCGGCGACCAGGAACGCCAGCTCCAGCGACTGCTGGGTGTTCAGACGCGGATCGCACGCTGTCTCGTAGCGGCCCGAGAGGTCGACGTCGGAGATGTCCTGGGCGCCGCCGAGGCACTCGGTGACGTTCTCGCCGGTCAGCTCCACGTGGATGCCACCCGGGTGGGTGCCGAGCGCGTTGTGCACCTCGAAGAAGCCCTGGACCTCGTCGACCACCCGGTCGAAGTGCCGGGTCTTGTATCCGGTGGACGATTCGTGGGTGTTGCCGTGCATCGGGTCGCACTGCCAGATCACCTGGTGCCCGGTCGCCTGCACCTTCTCGATGATCCCGGGCAGCAGGTCGCGCACCTTGCCGTTGCCCATCCGGGAGATCAGCGTCAACCGGCCCGGCTTGTTCGTCGGATCGAGCCGCTCGACGTACTCGACGGCCATCTCGGGTGTGGTGGACGGGCCGATCTTCAGGCCGATCGGGTTGGCCATCAGCTCCGCGAACGCGATGTGCGCGCCGTCGAGCTGACGGGTGCGGTCGCCGATCCACAGGAAGTGCGCCGACAGGTCGTACAGCTTCGGGTGGTCACCCGTCTCGTCGAGACGCAGCATCGCCCGCTCGTAGTCCAGGACGAGGGCCTCGTGGCTGGCGAAGATCTTCGCGGACTGCAGGTTCGGGTCGACGACGCCGCAGGCGTCCATGAAGCGCAGACCCCGGTCGATCTCGGCGGCGAGGGCCTCGTACCGGGCGCCGGCGGGCGACGACGCGACGAATTCGCGGTTCCAGTCGTGCACGCGGTGCAGGTCCGCCTCGCCGGCGGCGGTGATGGCGCGCACCAGGTTCATCGCGGCGCTCGCGTTGGCGTAGGCGCGGACCAGCCGCGACGGGTCGTGCACGCGGAGCGCCTCGTCGGCGACCAGCGAGTTGACCATGTCGCCGCGGTACGACAGCAGGCCGAGCGAGTCGGTGTCGGACGAGCGGGGCTTGGCGTACTGACCGGCGATGCGGCCGACCTTCACCACCGGGAGCGAGGCACCGTAAGTGAGCACAACGGCCATCTGCAGCAGGGTGCGGATGTTGCCCTTGATGTGCGGCTCGGTGTTGTCCGCGAAGGTCTCCGCGCAGTCGCCGCCCTGCAGCAGGAACGCCTCGCCGCGGGCGACGGACGCCAGCTGCGCCTGCAGGTCCTCGACCTCGCTGGCCACCGTGATCGGCGGGACGCTCTCCAGGACGGTGCGCATGGCGGCTGCCTGATCGGCGGGCCACGACGGCTGCTGCGCGGCGGGCTTGCTCAGCGCCTCGTCCAGCTTCTGTCGCAGCGCCGCGGGCAGCGGCGGAAGTTCGGGCAAGCGGTCGATCGGCACGTCGACTGTCCAGTTCACCTGTCCAGGATATTCGGTCACCGTGGTGACCGACACGGGTGGGTGTGATCGACGCCCGACCGTGACCGCAGGCGCCGAGGACCCGCCCGGCTCAGCGCAGCGTCGAGGCGATCCGGATCGCCTCGAACTTCGCCAGGTTGTGCCGCGCGTCGGCGAGCGCGTCGTGGGCGTCGGCAGGGGCGGCAGGCAGCGCGGGCCGACCCGCGTCCTCCCAGTACTGCTTGAGTTCTCGCGTGAACCGGGGCATCGACTGCGGCAGCGCCGTCATGTCACCCCACAGCTGACACAGGGCCACATGGTCGTACGCGGCAACCCACGCCCACAGTTCCGGCACCACACCGGGCCGCGGGATCAGGAACTTGAGCAGGTCGTCGCGGAGTTTATCGCGGCTCTTCCACACCGGCGACGACTGCGGCGGCAACTTGGGAAGCACGTTGCTGCGCACCCATTTGCCGGCCCGGGTCGCGTCGAACTCGGTGGACACGGCGTAGAACTCGCGACCGTCCTCGGCGGCCACACCGATGGAAACCAGGTCGATTGTGCGACCATCCTCGATGAACTCGCAGTCGTAGAAGTAGCGCACGACGGGCAACCCTATGCGCCCGGCACACTGGTGATGCGACCGCCCCCGACCCGAAGGATGACTGGTGCCGACTCCCCGCGACCCCGGGCCCACCGCCGACCCAGCCGGGGCACCCGCCCGCGACCTCACCACGTCAGCGGAGTCGACGGACCGGACCTGGTTCCCCCGCGCCGGCACCCCGGCCGGTGCCGCGCTCCGGATCACGATCGCGGTCGCAGCGCTGGTCGGCATCGCCTACAACCTGGTCGGGTTCCCGTGGCTGCGCGACCTCGGCGACTACTACCGGATCGACCTCGACGTCTACCGGCTCGGTGGCACCGCCCTCGCCAACGGCACGGCGCTGTACGGCGAGATGCCGCCGACCGCGCTCGGGTCCCTCCTGCCGTTCACCTATCCCCCGCTCGCCGCGATCGTGTTCAGTCCGCTGTCGGCGATCAGCCTGCACCAGGCGGGAATCGTCCTCACCGTCCTCTCGCTGGCCGCGCTGCTGGCCACGGTCGCGCTGACCCTGCGCTCGCTCGGAGTGATCGACCGCCGGGTGGCGGTGTGGACGGTGCCTGCGGTCTTCGCCGGCGCCCTGCTCCTCGAGCCGGTGTACTCCACCCTCGACTACGGGCAGATCAACATCGTGCTGATGGCCCTCGTGGCTGCGGACTGCCTGCTGCCGCGCACGCCGTGGCCGCGAGGACTGCTGGTGGGCCTCGTCGCCGCGATCAAGCTGACCCCGGCCGTGTTCGTGCTGTACTTCCTGCTGCGCAAGGACATTCGGGCGGTCGTCGCCACCGCGGGCGGGTTCCTGCTCGGGACCGGGCTTGGGTTCGTGGTGTGTTTCTCCGACGCCAAGCAGTACTGGACCGAGACCCTGCTGGACTCGAACCGGATCGGCCGCCCCGCGTACGCGGCGAACCAGTCGCTGACCGGGATGCTGGCCCGCCTCGGGCTCGAGGGCACGGCCCGGTCGGCGGTGTGGCTGCTGTGCTGCCTGCTTGTGCTGGCGATCGCGGTGGTCGCGGTACGGCGGACCCTGGCGGCGGGGCATCCGGTTCTCGCGTTGACCGCGACCGCGGTCCTCGGCCTGCTGATCTCGCCGGTGTCGTGGTCGCACCACTGGGTGTGGGCGGTGCCGCTGCTGATGGCTCTCGGGCACCTGGCGCTCGGCCGGGCCCGACAGGAACCGGGCCGGCGGGCCCTGTGGACCGGGTGGACGCTCGGCGGGATCGCGCTCCTGGTGCTCGCCCCGCACTGGCGGCTCACGCCGGGGCGGACCAGCGGCCTCGGCTGGCCGCTGTGGGACCAGTTCCTGGCGTCGTCGTACGTGTGGTGGGGCGTGGCGACGCTGGCGCTGCTGGCCTTCGTCCGGCTGTCGGCACCCGCGGCGGCCGAGGCACCGGCGGCCCAGCCGGTACCGGTGGCCTGACGCCCCCGGTCACCCGGCCCGGGTGGCGGGGACCCGGGGGTCCGCGTGGCCGGCGGCCCCGGACTTGAGGCTGGCGGCGTAGACGTCGACGTACTCCTGACCCGACAACTGCATCAGCTTGTACATCACCTCGTCGGTGACGGCCCGTTCCACGAACCGATTGCCGGCCATGCCGCTGAACCGGGAGAAGTCGATCGGTTCCCCGATCCGGATCACGATCTTCGCCGGACGCGGCCAGCGCGAACCGATCGGGTTGAGTTTGTCGGTGCCGATCATCGCGACCGGGATCACCGGGACACCCGCGGCGAGGGCCATCCGGGCCATCCCGGTCTTGCCCTTGTAGAGCCGGCCGTCCGGGGAGCGGGTGCCCTCCGGATAGATGCCGAGCAACTTGCCGTCGCCGAGCACCCGCAGTCCGGCGGCGAGGGCGTCCGCCGCGGCGTCCGCGCCGGTGCGGTCGATCGGCACCTGGCCGACGGCGGTGAAGAACCACTTCTGGAAGCGTCCCTTGAGTCCCGAGCCGGTGAAGTACTCGCTCTTGGCCAGGAAGGTGATCCGCCGCGGCGCGCGCAACGGCAGGTAGAACGAGTCCATGACCGCCTGGTGATTGCTCGCCAGGATGACCGGGCCGTGCACCGGAAGGTTGTGCGCCCCTTCGATTCTGGGACGGCCGAGCGCGAACAGGATCGGCCCGAGAAGGATGTACTTGAAAAGCCAGTACCACATGGCGCCTCCCGACCTCGTGTGCCGTGAACTGTACCGACGTGCCGTGTGCCCGGCCACACGGGAAAGCCGCGTGTGACACTGGTCACGGCATGGCTACCGCAGTGCCGCGCGGGCCAGGTCAGCGGCCCCGACCATCGCGGCCGCCTCGCCGAGCTGGGTCGTCCGGATCCGCGCCAGCGGCCGGTGCCCCGCCCCGGTCAGGGCGCGCGCGTAGTGCTCGCGGGCCTCGTCGAGGAACAGGCCCGCCGAGCTCGCCACGCCCCCGGCGATCACGATCAGCTCGGGATCGAAGACGTCGGCGACCATCGCCAGACCGACGCCGAGCCAGCGGGCGAACTCCGCCATTGTGCGCACCGCGACGCGGTCCCCGTCGCGGGCGGCGCCTGCGATCCGGCGGCCGGTGAGCGATCCCGGATCCCGTGCGACCTCCGCCGCGAGCACGGTGGACCCGGACGGGTCGGCGGCGAGCAACTCGATCGCGGTCTCCACCAGCGCGGTCCCGCTGCAGTACCGTTCCCAGCAGCCGCGCTTGCCGCAGGCACAGGGCCGCCCGCCGGGCACCACCTGCAGATGTCCGAGTTCGGGGGCCACCCCGTGACTGCCCCGGTACAGATGCCCGTCCACCAGCAGGGCCGCGCCGATTCCCGTGCCGACCGCGACCGTGACGACGTTGCCGCCGCCGGTCGCGGCACCGAACCGCCGCTCCGCCCACGCCGCCGCGTTCGCGTCGTGTTCGAGCACCACCGGCAGGCCGAGCCGCCGGCCGAGGTCACGTGCCACCGGCACGTCCACCCACGGCAGGTGCGGCGCGAATCGCACGATCGTCCGGTCCTCCGACACGAAACCCGCAACCGCGAGTCCGATGGCCCTGATCTCGTTGCGGGAGATCAATTCCCGAAGTGTCCGGTCGAGGGCGTCCTCGAGCGCCGACGCAGATCGCGGGGTCGGCGCCTGCGCCGTGTCGAGTACTTCCCCGGCGGCGTCGACGACCGCGGCCCGGATGCTGGTTCCGCCCACGTCGACGCCGATGGTCGGCGCCGCTTCCGGCTCGTTGCTCATGCGGTGGGATTGTCCTCGATCCGCACCTGGATCGGCACGAAGGCGCGGCGCGGCGGCGGGGTCGTGTCGCCGTCGGGTCCGCCCTCCGGGGGCCCGCCGTGTCCGTCGTGCTCGTCGAGCAGCGCCCGCACCAGCGCGAGCAGCGCGGAGAGCTGCGAGGCGACCAGCGTCAGCAGGTCGTGGGACTCGCCGCGCACGAGTGCGACGAGCGCACAGACCGGGCACCAGCCGCACGCGGAGCCACGGTCCTCGCCGCCCTCGTGAGCACCGTCCTCACCACGCTCGGGAGCGACGGCGGCGGCCACGTCCGCGGCACGTTCCAGGAGGGGTTCGAGGCGGTCGAGGGCCGCGTTCGCCAGCGCCCTCAGCTCGGCCATCAGGGCCGCGTGGTCGGCGCTCACTGCGGCCACACCTGAGGGTCGGGCCGGAAGCGGACCACCAGGTCGTCCCCCTCGAGCCCCGCGTCGACCGTGTCGCAGCGCCGCAGGACCGACGCCAACGGCAGCCGCCGCTGCACCCCCGCCGCCCCGATCAGCAGGTCGTCGCCGACCCGGCCGAGGCTCAGCGACGCCGGGTCGACCAGCGGCAGCGGAACCCGCAGCGCGTACACCGAGTCCACCCCCACCCCCGATTCGTGTTCCACCGTCGGTCCGCGCCGCTCCCCCGCGGCACCCGCCGGTTCGAGATCGTCGGCGACGGCGCCGAGAGCGTCCCACCCTACCGGCTCGCCACCCCCGTCGTGGGCGACGAGCACCGGGGTCCCGGAAAGCGCCGCGCGCAGCTGCGCGACGGCGCCCTCCTGGTCGCCCCGACGCCGCGCGTACCAGCGCGCCGACGGCGGCGCATCGTCACCGTCCGGAATCGAATCATCCTGCGGCAGAACACCATTGACCACGACATCGTCCAAGGCAATACCCAGCAGCGCCAACGCGGTGACGGTCCGGCGCGCCTCCGCCGCCGCCACCGACCGTGCGCCGACGACCAGCCGGACTCCGGCCCGCTCCGCATCCGCGAGAAGGGTGCGGACGGGCGCGGTCGAGTCGACCAGCCGATCCACCAGTAGCGCGGCCAGCAGCTGCCACTGCGGTGAACCCGACCCCATCGTCACGCGTACGTGCTGCGGCCAGACCCGCTCCACCCCGTCGGCGACCAGATCCGCGACGGTCAACAGCCGCAGCGCATCCGCCGTTGCCGGGCAGTCGACCACCACCGCGTCCCAGTCGCCGCTCCCGGCGAGCCGGGCGACCTCCGCGAGCCCGACCAGTTCCTGCGCGCCGGGCAGCGAGGTCAGTTCCTCCGGTTCCGGCAGCGACAGCGAGTGGTCGTGCTCCGGGCCGGTGGGCACGAGTCCGGCCGCCGCCGCGAGCCGCCCCTGCAGCACGGCGAGGGTGTCGAGTTCGAGCAACTCCACGCCGCCGGAACGACCGGCGCCCGCGACGTCGCGAATCGCATCCGCCGTTCCGGGCCTGCGGTCGGTCGCGAGCACGTCGGAGAGCGAGTGGGCCTGGTCGAGCGACACGAGCAGCACCCGAGATCCCTTGCGCGCCAGCACGAGTGCGGTTGCCGCCGCCACCGTCGTCTTCCCGACGCCTCCCTTGCCGACGACGAACTGCACCCGAGGGTGCGCGTCGTCCTCCCGCGGTGTCAGCCCTCCACCCTCTTCTTCAGCTCCTTGAGTGCGGTGTCGGTGATCGCCTTCTCGGCCTTGCGTTTGAACAACCCGATCATCGGGATCGTCAGGTCCACGGTCAGCTCGTACGTCACCAGCGTTGCCCCGTCGGCCTGCGGTTCGAGCGTGTACGAGCCGGACTGCGCCTTCTGGATCTCACCCTCGACCAGTTCCCACGACACCGACTGCCCGTCCCCGGACCACTCGAACTCGAGCACGTAGGTGTCCTTGACCATCCCCGCGTCCAGGACGAACCGGACCCGTCGTGCCCGCCCGGACGGACCGGTCTCGAGCACCTCGACGGACTTCGCCGCCGCCACCCACTCCGGGTAGGCGGGGTAGTCCGCGATCACTTCCATCACCTGCCGCGGCGTCGCGGCGATGGTGATCGATCTCTTGGTCTTCTCGGCCATGCGGGAACGTTCCTTTCCTACGGCTGGTCCGGCGTCACCGGGGCAGAGGGGACTCTCCCGCGGGCCGACCGGCCTCGAGCTCGCGCTTCGCCTCGAACGTGACGACCTTGCCTGCGAGCCGGCGGGCATGGTTCATCGCGGCGAGGTCGAGGTTCGCGACGTTCTCCGGCGTCACCCCAGCGGGTTCGGCGTGCAGGAAGTAGTGCACGATCGTGCCGTCGAGCTCGGCCTCGAGCCAGACCTCCATGGTCCCGGTCAGGGCGCCGCCGACGGTCCACCGAATCCCCTTCTCGGCGCGGTCCTCCCGCACCTCGAGGCGGAGGTCGGGCCACCAGCGGCCCCATTTCGACTGCGCCGACAGGCACTCGGCGACCCGTTCGGGTGCCGCGGCGATGAACGTCTGGTCCGCGACCTGAATGCTGCTCACCCCGCAAGCTTCACATATCCGCCGCCATGGACGTGGCGCAGGTCGCATCCAGCAGGGTTTAAAGTGGACCCCGAGTAATACCTACTCGTCAGTATCCACAGGTCTCGGAGGCATCGCGTGCGTGAATTCAGTGTCCCCCTCAACTTCGCCGTCCCGGCCGACGGGTCAGCGGTCGACGCGGTGTACACCCATGCCGCGGCGACGCCGAACCTGGTGCTGTTCAAGCGGCTCACCGGCGGCGTCTGGGCCGACGTGACCGCACGCGAGATCGCCGAGCAGGTCACCGCGGTCGCCAAGGGTCTGATCGCGTCCGGTGTTCAGGCCGGCGACCGGGTCGCACTGATGTCCGGGACCCGATACGAGTGGCCGATCCTCGACTTCGCGATCTGGTCGGCCGGTGGCGTCACCGTGCCGATCTACGAGACCTCCTCCGCCGAACAGGTCCGGTGGATCCTCGAGGACTCCGCCGCGGTCGGGTTGATCGTCGAGACCGACGATCACTCCCGCACCGTCGCCGACGTCACCGGCGACTTCCCCGCCCTGAACACGGTGCTGCAGATCGAGCCCGCCGAGGGCGCGCGCGGAGCGATCGCCACCCTCGTCGAGCGCGGCGCCGGGATTGCCGACGACGACGTCCGGTCCCGCACCGCCGCCCTGAAGGCCGCCGACCCGGCCACCCTGATCTACACCTCCGGAACCACGGGCAGGCCCAAGGGCTGCATGCTCACCCACTCGAACCTGATCGCCGAGTCGCACGCCATCGCGACGTCCGGGTTCGGTGCCCTGCTGCAGCCGGGCCGGCGCAACCTGATGTTCCTGCCGCTCGCCCACGTCCTGGCCCGCGCCGTCAGCCTCGCCGCATTCAACGCGGGCACCACCGTCGGCCACACGTCCGACACCAAGAACATCGTCGCCACGTTCGGTGAGTTCAAGCCGGACTTCATCCTCTCCGTGCCCCGCGTGTTCGAGAAGGTGTTCAACACCGCCCAGCAGAAGGCGCACGGTGAGGGCAAGGGCAAGATCTTCGACATGGCCGCCGAGGTGGCCGTGCAGTGGAGCCAGGCACAGGACACCGGCGGCGCCGGGTTCGTGCTGGGTCTCAAGCACACCGTGTTCGACAAGCTGGTTTACAGCAAGCTCAAGGCCGCGCTTGGCGGCCAGTGCCAGCTCGCGATCTCGGGCGGTGCGCCGCTCGGCGCCCGCCTCGGCCACTTCTTCCGCGGCCTCGGCGTCACGATCTACGAGGGCTACGGCCTGACCGAGACCACCGCCGCGATCACCGTCAACACGCCCGGCAATCAGAAGATCGGCACCGTCGGGAAGCCGTTGGCCGGCAACGCCGTTCGCATCGCCGAAGACGGCGAGATCCTGCTGTCCGGCCCGGTGGTGTTCACCGGCTACTGGCAGAACGAGGCCGCCACCGCGGAGGCCATCGTGGACGGCTGGTTCCACACCGGCGACCTCGGGTCACTCGACACCGAGGGCTACCTGAGCATCACGGGCCGCAAGAAGGAGATCATCGTGACCGCCGGCGGCAAGAACGTCGCCCCGGCCGGTCTCGAGGACTACCTGCGCGCCCACCCGCTGATCAGCCAGGCGCTCGTCGTCGGCGACCAGAAGCCGTTCATCGGTGCCCTGATCACGATCGATCCGGAGGCGTGGCCGGGCTGGCTCGAACGCAACGGCAAGCCCGCCGGGTCCAGCATCACGGACCTGGTCGCCGACATCGACCTGGTCGCGGAGGTGGACGCCGCGATCGCCGAGGCGAACAAGCTCGTCTCGCACGCCGAGTCGATCAAGAAGTACCGCATCCTGCCGCTGGACTTCACCGAGGAGACCGGCGAGCTGACCCCGACGCTCAAGCTCAAGCGCAACGTCATCCACCAGAACCGCGGCGCCGAGATCGAGGCCATCTACAGCAAGTAGCGGCTTCGCCGCCCGTGCGCCTTTCCGGTGGCTCCGGCCATCGGAAAGGCGCACAGGCGCGGCAGCACCTACAGCAGTCCGGAGAGCTTGGCGGCCAGGACATCCCACCTCCACTGCTCGGACACCCACTTGCGGCCGGCGACGCCCATCGCCGCGGCCCGGTCGCGGTCCACGAGCACCGAGATCACCGAATCCGCCACCGCGGACACCGACCGGCCGTTGACGACGTGCCCGGTCTCGCCCTCGCGCACCGTCTCCGGCGCGCCCCCGGAGTTGCCCGCGATCACCGGAACACCTGTCGCCGACGCCTCCAGGTACACGATGCCCAGTCCCTCGACGTCGAGCCCCGCGCCGCGAGTGCGGCACGGCATCGCGAACACGTCGGCGATGGTGTGGTGCGCGGCGAGTTCCGCCGCGGGAACCCCACCGGTGAACACCACGTGCTCCTCCACGCCGACCTTGGCCGCCAGTCGCCGCAACGACTCCTCGTACGGCCCGCCACCGACGATCACCAGCACCGCGCCGTCGATCGATCGCCGGATCCGCGGCAACGCGCGGATCAGCACGTCCTGTCCCTTGCGCGGCACCAGGCGAGACAGGCAGAGGATCGTCGGCCGCTCCCCCAGCCCGTACCGGCAGCGCAGTTCCGCGCGCGCCGCCGGATCCGGCCGGAAGGTCTCGCTGTCCACCCCGGGCGGGACGTGCTCGAGCCCGGCCCGCGGCCCGAACGCCGCGGCGAATCGGCGCCGGGTGTACTTGCTGACGTACGTGATCGCGTCGGTGGTGTCGCCGATCCGGCGCAACGACTGCCGGGCCCCGGGCAGCATCGACCACCCGACCTCGTGTCCGTGAGTGCTCGCCACGATGCGCTCCGCGCCTGCTCGCCGCAGGTGCGGACCGAGCAACGCCAGCGGCGCGGCGGCGCCGAACCACACGCTGTCGCAGCCGTGGCTGCGCACGAGCTTCGCGGCCTTCCGTGCCACCAGCGGCGTCGGCAGCATCAGCGTCGTGGGATGACGGACCACCTCGAACGGCTGCGCGGCATCGAACCTGGTGTGACTGTCGCCGCGCCACCGCGGCGCATAGACGACGAGTTGGTCGGCCGGCAGCGCGGCCGTCAGGGATTGCAGGTAGGACTGGATGCCGCCCGGTCGCGGTGGAAAGTCGTTCGTCACCAACAGGGTTCGGCGCATGCCTCCACCGTATTCGGTGGCCCTCCCTGCGGGCGCCCCGGGTCGGCGACGGATCGCCGGCACCGGGGTCGAGGTTCCGGGCGCCGGGGTCAGGACACCCGTTCGGTGAGCCAGGAGCCCCACTGCGCGACCATCTCCCGCCCGGGCACCCCGAGTACCCGGCCGATCCGTTCGTCGACCACGGTGGCGTCGACAGGCCCGGTCGACAGTTCCCGGTACAGCGCCCGCAGCCGGTCCTCCCCGAACCGGTCCGCGACGAATGCCGCGACCGTCCACGCCGACTCGTAGGCGGCCAGCGCCCGTTCGCCCCCGGCGGCGAAGTCGGCGTCGGAAGGCAGCCTCACCGGCGGTCCGTGCACCGCGACGGCCGCCGACACCGTCGGCGCGGCGGTGCGGACGTCGACACCGCCGCCGGTGTCACTGTTGGGGACCCGGTGGCCGACGTAGTCGGCGAAGCCCTCGAGCACCCACATCGGGGATCCGTCCCGCGTCTCGGCGCGGGTGGCGACGTGTGTGAGTTCGTGACGGAGCACCGACCGGCGCGTGCTCTCGGTGAGACGTTCACCCGCGGTGGGGCTGAAGACGATTCGCTGCCCGGTCACGACGTCCGAGTCCGGGGTCACGGCGTCGGAGACCGCAACCGCGGCGATGTCGGAACCGCTGTGCGCGGCGCCGACCTGCTCGGCGAACTCGTCCTGATCGGCGGTGACGACCACGACCGCCCGCCGCGACCAGTCGGTACCCCACACGTCACCGACGGCGGGTACGGCGGTGACGAGTTCGGCCGCGACCGCGTCCACCCGGTCCTGCTGCCACGGGTGACCGAGCACCACGGAGGTGGCCCCGCCGGTGGTCACCGACCGGGCCACCACCGGACCGAAATCCCAGGGGCCACGCCAGGTTCGCCGGTCGTACTCGGGCAACGGTCGATCGGAGACCAGTTTCCACGTGTCCCCGCGCCGCGCCACCACCAGCGAGACCGGTTTGCGCGTCGGGCCGAGGTCCGCACCCTCGATCGCGTAGCGCAGATAGACCTGCGGAGCCCAGACGTCGGTGGCCTGCAACTGTTCGGCCAGGTCGCTCGGCACCGGCGTTTCCGGGCCGCCGCCGATCTCGTAGCCCCAGTCCGCGAGTGGCACCGCCGCCAGGTTGCCCATCCGCCGCACCTCGGCGGCGAGGAACTCCGGCATCGCTCCGGGGTCGAACAGCTCCGCCAGTGCCGACGCGTCGCCGGCGCGAGTCGCTCCGGCCCATCGGTCGAGCAGGTCCTGGACGCCGGCGCGCCGAGCCTGTTCGAACGGGCTGACCGCGGCGGTGGACGGTGCCCCAGAGCCGGGTTCGGCGGAATTCTGGTGCAGCACCAGGCCCGCGGCGCCCGCGACGACGATCAGCAGGCCGGAGAACGCGAGCGCCTCCCAGGTCCGGATCCGGCGACGCGGCGACCGCGGCGCATCCCCCTGTTCGATGGTCAGTACCGGCGGGCGCCGTAGAACGGGTAGGCGTCGAGCGGTGCCACCTTCACCGGGACGCCGAACGTGGACGCGTGCACGATGTTGCCGTTGCCGGCGTACATGCCCACGTGCGAGGCGTCGGAGTAGTACAGCACCAGGTCGCCGGGCTGCAGGTCCTGCTTGCGAACCGGGGTGCCGCCTGCGGCCTGGGCCTGGCTCGACCTGGGCAGCGACTTGCCGATCTGCTTGTAGGCCCACACCATCAGGCCGGAACAGTCGTAGCCGTCCGGCCCCGTCGCGCCCCAGACGTAGGGCTTGCCGACCTGGGTCAGGGCCGCCTGCAGTGCGCTCGAGTTGGCACCCGGGACCAGGCCCTTGAGCACGATCGCGGGATCGTATCCGGGAGGGAAGGCGGAACCGGCGAGCGTTGCCTTCTCGGCGCTCGTCAAGGCCGCAAACGCCTGGGTGACCTGCCCGATCTGCTCCTGCAGGTCGCTCTGGGTGCGCTGCAGGTCGTCGCTGATCGAGCGGGCGTGCTCGGTCGCCGTCCGCGCGTCGTCGGCGGATCGCCGCGAGGCCTCCTCGGCCGCGACGGCCTCGTCACCGGCCTCCTTGAACTTGCGCACCTGGGCGGCGGTGTCGGTGGAGAGCACGCTGAGCGTGGACATCTGGTCGAGCAACTGCTGCGGCGAGTCGGAGACCATCACCGCGAACAGACGGTTGACCCGTCCGCCCTGGTAGTTGGCGATCGTCAACCGGTCCACGGCCGGCTGGAACTGGGCCATCGTCGCGCGCGCCTCGTCCAGGCGGCGCTGATCCTGCTCGTGCCTGAGCTCCGCATCCCGCTGGACGGAGAGCTTGGAGTCGAGGTCGATCTGCGCGTTGTGCATCGCCTCGGTGGCCTGCTCGGATTTGCGCGAGAGATCGGACAGACGCTCGAGCGCCGCGGTCGGGTTGTCGATGGCGGGATCGGCTGCCGCCGGGCCGATGCCGACGGCGACGAGAGCGACGGACAGGACACCGGTTGCGAGTGCGGTGGATCGCTTCCTCAGTGACGCCACGAACCGGGTGCTCCTGTTCTTACTCGCGGAAAGGTCTCGGCAAGGTTACGGAACGGCATACGACGGTGTCCACCCCGGCCAAATCGTGACATTGCCTCGCGCGGGCGCCGTCCTGCGCAAACGGCGACGGGCCCGGCGATCCGTGCTGGATCGACGAGCCCGTCGGAGTGGCAAGTGCCACACGCACGCCGTGGCCCTTCCCCGGCCACGGCGTGCGGGATGTCAGTAGCGGCGTGCGCCGTCCATCGGCATCGAGGAGATCGGGGCGCGCTTGACCGGAGTACCGGAGGTGGCGGCGTGGATGACCTCGCCGTTGCCGGCGTAGATGCCCGAGTGCGAGCCGCCGTAGAAGGACACCACGTCACCGGGCTGCAGGTTGCCGGTCGACACCGGGGTGCCGGCCGCAGCCTGGTCGTAGCTCGTGCGGGGCAGGTTCAGACCGGCCTGCTTGAAGGCCCACTGCACGAGGCCGGAGCAGTCGAAGGCGTCCGGTCCGGCTGCACCCCAGACGTAGGGGGCGCCGATCTTGCTGGCAGCGGCCTCGACGGCCTTCTGGCCTGCGGTGAGGACCGGAGCGGGAACGAGGGCCGGGGCGCCGGGCGCCGCCGGGAGCTGCGGGAGGCCGGGGATCTCGATGGTCTGCGCCGGAACGCCCGGGATGTCGAAGGTGCCGACGCCGGGGACCGTGACGGGCTCGGCCAGTGCGGGCGCCGCGGTGGCCGTGATCGCGCCGACGGTGAAGATGCCGGCGACGGCGACGCGCCGCGCCTTGGAGCTCAGTGTTGCCACGAAAGGAGGTGCCTTTCTTCCATTCCTCCGCCGACCGAGTTAGCTGACGGGTTCGGGCTGGGAAGATCAGCCCTACCCGACGGCACGCGGTGTGCGCTCCGACGGGATTCACCCCAGTGGAAACGTGGGTTCCCGGCACGATTCCCTTGCGGGACATCGTTTAGGCGGTACCTCGCGATGCTGCGCCGGTGTGGCGCTGCAAGACTCCGCAAGGTCTCAACGAGATTACGAAGCGCACCCGGCAATGTCGACCCGAACGAGACCGACAACCGGTCAAATCGGGCAATTTCGACACTGGACGACCGTCAGGCAACGCCCGGATCACGAAGCGATAACGACCGACTGGTCTGTGCCGGATCGACGGCGGGCACCAAGCGCAGTCGGGGCACCAGCCCCGCGTCGGCGAGCGCCGCCATCGCCGCTCGTTCATCCTGCTCAATACTCATGCGGGCCACCACACCGGACCGCGCGGTCTGCGTCGAGTCCTCGGGCGCCGGGTAGCCGAGGAGCACGGTCACCACACAGTCGCCACAGGCGATGTCCCGAACCGCACACCGGCTGCAATCCACGATCATTGTGACCCTCGTCTCACTCGCGCCGAACCGGCGTGTCATCCGGCCTCTCCGACGGAAGCTAGCGAGTCGCTCCGACAGGTTGGTGGGGACAGGCCGGCCGGGGCTGTCGGCACCCCCGCCTAGCCTGTGCCCCGTGAGTTCCCGCGACGCCACCGCACGCCAGCTGACGTTCGACGAGCTGGACACCCCGCTGCGGGACACCACGTTCGTCGTCGTCGACCTCGAGACCACCGGCAGCAACTCCGGCGACGACGCCATCACCGAGATCGGCGCGGTGAAGGTCCGGGGCGGCGAGGTGATCGGCGAACTCGGCACACTCGTCGACCCGGGCCGCACCATTCCTCCTTTCATCGCGCAGCTCACCGGAATCACCACGGCGATGCTCGTCGACGCACCACGGATCGAACAGGTACTGCCCAGTTTCCTCGAGTTCGCCCGCGGCGCCGTCCTGGTCGCCCACAACGCCCCGTTCGACATCGGATTCCTGAAGGCCGCGGTGTCGCGACACGACCTCGCCTGGCCGCCGTTCCAGGTGCTGTGCACGGTCAAGCTCGCCCGCCGGGTGCTGTCCAGGGAGGAGGCGCCGTCGGTGAAGCTGTCCGCCCTGGCGGACCTGTTCCAGGTCAGCACCCGGCCCACGCACCGCGCGCTGGACGATGCCCGCGCCACCGTCGACGTGCTGCACGCCCTGATCGAACGGGTCGGCAATCTCGGGGTGCACAGCTACCCGGAGCTGGTCGACTACCTGCCCAACGTCTCGGCGGCCCAACGCGGCAAACGGGGCCTGGCCGCGCACCTGCCCCGGACCCCGGGCGTCTACCTGTTCCGCGGCCCGTCGGACGAGGTCCTCTACGTCGGCACGGCGGTAAATCTGCAGCGTCGGGTCCGCGGCTACTTCACCGGGTCCGAGACCCGCGCCCGAATGAAGGAGATGGTGGCGCTCGCCACCCGGGTGGACCACGTCGAGTGTGCACACGGACTCGAGGCCGGAGTGCGCGAACTGCGACTGCTCGCCGCGCACGCACCCCCGTACAACCGGCGCTCGAAGTTCCCCAAGCGCGCGTGGTGGATCACCCTGACCGACGAACCGTTCCCCCGGCTGTCGATCACCCGCCGCGCCGGCGTCGACGCCCTCGGCCCGTTCACCAGTCGCACCGACGCGACCGAGGTCGCCGCGACCATCACCGAGTCCTGTCGACTTCGCAGCTGCACCAAGAAGATTCGCCGCGACCAGGTCCACGGCCCGGACTGTCCGGACGAGGCGGTCGGCGGCTGCCCCGCCGGGAACACCCCGCAGGATTCGGAGCAGTACGGCGCCGCCGTCGAAGTCGTGCGTGCCCTGATTCGCGGTACCGACGACGACCCGCTGCACCGACTGCGCACCCGGATCGGCGAGCTGGCGACGACAGAACTGTTCGAGAGCGCGGCCCGGCTGCGTGACCGCACCGCCGCGCTGGGCATCGCACTGCGCCGCGGTCAGCGGCTGGCCGCTGTCGCCGCGGTCGACGAACTGATCGCGGCGCGGCCCCGCGACGGCGGCGGGTGGGAATTCGCGGTCATCAGGGCGGGCCGTCTCGCCTCGGCCGGGGTGGCCCCGCGCGGGGTGCCGCCGATGCCGGTCGTCGACGCGTTGGCGCTGTCGGCCGAGACCGTGCTGGCCGAACCGTCACCGCTGCGCGGCGCCACCGCCGGTGAGGTCGGGCTGATCGCGAGCTGGCTCGACTCCCCCGGCATCCGGATCGTGCGCACCAGCCACGGGTACGGGGAGCCCGCTCGCGGCGCGGGAGCCTGGCAGCAGTGGTGCGCGCTGGCCCGCGGGGCGGGCTCCCCGGCATCCGGGTCCTAGTCTGATCAGGCCCACCCCATGTAATAAGGAGCGAGATGATCAACGCCATCGTCCTCATCCACGCCGAGGCGAACCGGATCCCCGAGACCGCTCAGGCCGTTGCCGACATCGCCGGTGTCTCCGAGGTGTACTCGTGCGCGGGCGACGTCGATCTGATCGCGATCGTCAAGGTCCGTGACCACGAGCAGATCGCCGACGTCGTCACCGGCGCGATCAACAAGGTCGCCGGAGTGCTGCGCACCACGACCCACATCGCGTTCCGCTCCTACGCGAGCGCCGACGTCGAGGCCGCCTTCTCCATCGGCGAGTGAACGACGACGGGGACCCTCGCCCGGTCCGTCCGGGCGAGGGTCCCCGTCATCCCTCCAGCTGTTTCGTGGGCGGCCTCAACCGGCCAGGCGTGCGCTCACCGCGACCCAGCGGTCCAGCAGTGCCGCGGCGGCTCCGTTGTCGATGACGTCGACGGCACGCTGCATGCCGGCACGCAGTGCGTCGTTCAGGTCGCCGCCCAGTCCGGAGTAGGCGGCGATCGCGCCGCCGGCGTTGAGCACCACGGCGTCGTGCACGGCGCCGCGCTCACCGGCAAGCACCGCCCGCGCGATCACCGCGTTCGCCTCGGCGTCCCCGCCGCGCAGGGCGTCGAGGGGAACCCGCTCCACCCCGAGCTCGGTGGGATCGATCCGGTCCTCGCGGACCGTCCCGCCGTCGACGACGAAGACGGTGCTGGTTGTCGAGGTGGTGATCTCGTCGAGTCCGTCGTCGCCTCGAACCACCAGCGCGGTCACGCCCCGACCGGCGAGCACGTCGGCGACCACCGGCTGCAGGTCCGCGAACGCGCACCCGATCAGTCCCGCCCGGGGCCGGGCCGGGTTCGTCAGTGGCCCGAGCACGTTGAACACGGTCGGGATACCGATCTCCTTTCGCGGCCCGGACGTGAACCGGAACGCGGGATGGAAGGTCGGGGCGAAGCAGAACCCGATCCCGACCTCCCGCACGCACTGCGCGACCGCGTCCGGGTCCAGGTTGATCCGCACCCCGAGCGCCTCGAGGACATCGGCGCCGCCGCTCTTGGACGACGCGGCCCGGTTGCCGTGCTTGACCACCCTCACACCGGCCGCCGCGACCACCACCGACGCCATCGTGGAGATGTTGACGGTGTGCTGCCGGTCGCCGCCGGTGCCGACGATGTCGACCGCGTCGGTGTTGCCCGCGGCGGGGTCGCCGAGGTCGAGGGTGCGCGCGTGCGCGAGCATCGCGTCGGCGATCCCGGTCACCTCGGACGGGGTGGTCCCCTTCATCTTCAGAGCGACACCGAACGCGGCGATCTGGGCGGAGGTGGCGTTGTCCGACATGATCTCGCTCATCGCCCACGAGGCGGTGGCCGCGTCCAGATCCCGTCCGTCCGTCAGAGCGCCGAGCACCTCGGGCCACGTCCCCATTCCAACCGCCTCTTCGTCGTCGCTGTGATCCGGATGAAGCTTAGTCAGTGCACGGTTCCGTACCCGTGGCGGTTCCGCAGCTTCCCGACGGGCCCTGCGACCGGATGTCAGTCGGTGCCACCGGAAGGCTGAAGGGCGTCCCACCCCACGGCCGTGCCTCCCGCCCTCTGCGCCAGTCCCGCCATCCGCGACTTCTCCTGGGCGCAGTGCAGCGCGTCGAGGACCTGGGTGCGCACGAGAGTGACGGACACGAGTGCATCGTCGGTCGACACCTCCGGTGGGTGCGGGGGCGTCTGCGAGACGGTGTAGCCGTCCTGGGCCGCCAGCTCCGCGGCCCGCTGGACACCCTCGGCCGGCAGCCTCAGGTGGTGTCGCAGAACCACCTCCTCCTCCGCCGCCCACGCCGGCGCCGTCGCGGCCCCGCGGTCGAGCGCGGTGCTGCACGCCTCGGCGTCGTCGAAGCTCGACGCGACCACCACGAGGTCGGTTCGGTCACGGTCGAGCGGTGCGGTTCGTCGTCGTCCGAAAAGGGTGTGCCACCAACGTGCCCGAGTCATGAACCCACCCTCCCACGAGCCTCGACCTGCACAATCGCGGGCTCGGGCATACTGGAAACCGCCCACGACGCGCCCATGTCGGACCCGGGTGGTCCTCGCGTACGACAACGCGTCATACTTCCTTCTGTGACGAGCGCAGTAGGGACCCAAGGATCCGCAATCACCCAGCGCGTGCACTCGCTGAACCGGCCGAACATGGTCAGCGTCGGCACCATTGTCTGGCTGTCCAGCGAGTTGATGTTCTTCGCTGGTTTGTTCGCGATGTATTTCGTCGCGCGCGCGCAGGCGAACGGCAACTGGCCGCCGGAGCCCACGGAGTTGAACCTGGCACTCGCCGTGCCGGTCACCGCGGTGCTCGTGGCGTCGTCGTTCACCTGCCAGATGGGCGTTTTCGCCGCCGAACGAGGCGACGTCTTCGGCCTGCGCCGGTGGTACATCCTCACCCTGGCGATGGGCACCTTCTTCGTGCTCGGCCAGGCGTACGAGTACATCCATCTGGTGGAGCACGGCACGACCCTGTCGAGCAGCGCCTACGGATCGGTCTTCTACATGACGACCGGTTTCCACGGCCTGCACGTCATCGGCGGTCTCGTCGCCTTCGTCTTCCTGATCGTGCGAACCAAGGTCAGCAAGTTCACCCCCGCGCAGGCAACTGCCGCAATCGTTGTCTCGTACTACTGGCACTTCGTCGACATCGTGTGGATCGGCCTGTTCGCCACCATCTATTTCATCCGTTAGAAGCTGAACGCAGTACCCAGCCCAAGTCCGTTCAGTCCGTCCCGCGAGACCAAAGGGATACAGATGAGTTCATCCCCCCCTTCAGCAGCCGCCGACAGCGCGACTGCCACGACAGCCCGTCGTCAGCGCAAGTTCCGTCGCCGTGTCACCGGCGCCCTGATCCTGATGATGGGACTCGTCGGCGCCGGCTTCCTCGCCGCGGCGCTCACCCCGACTCCGCAGGTCGCGACCGCGTCCGACGACCAGTCGGCGCTGATCCGCGAGGGCAAGCAGTTGTACGACACCTCGTGTGTCACCTGCCACGGAGCCAACCTGCAGGGTGTGCAGGACCGTGGTCCCAGCCTGATCGGTGTCGGTGAGGCCGCCGTGTACTTCCAGGTCTCCTCCGGCCGTATGCCCGCGGCCCGCAACGAGGCCCAGGCGGAGCGCAAGGCGCCGAAGTTCGACGCCGCCCAGACCGACGCCCTCGGTGCGTACATCCAGGCCAATGGCGGCGGCCCGACCGTCGTGCGGGACGAGAACGGCGAAATCGCGACCACCTCGCTGCGCGGCAACGACGTCGCCCGCGGCAGCGAGCTGTTCCGCCTGAACTGCGCCTCGTGCCACAACTTCACCGGCCGCGGCGGCGCACTGTCGTCCGGCAAGTTCGCGCCCACGCTCGACCCGGCGAACGAGCAGCAGATCTACCAGGCGATGGTTACCGGCCCGCAGAACATGCCCAAGTTCTCCGATCGCCAGCTGAGCCCGGACGAGAAGCGCGACATCATCGCGTTCATCAAGTCCGCGAGTGAGACCAAGAACCCCGGCGGCTACGGCCTCGGCGGCTTCGGTCCCGCGTCGGAGGGCATGGCCATGTGGGCCATCGGAATTGTTGCCATTGTCGGCGCAGCACTGTGGATCGGAGCAAGGTCATGAGCGACGCCGGTCACGGCGATACGCCGAAGAACTACACCCAGGAGGAGCTCGACGCGATGAGTCGCGACGAACTCGTCACGCTGGGCACCAACCTCGACGGGGTCGATGTCGCGTTCCGTCGTGAGCGCTGGCCGGTCGAGGGCACCAAGGCGGAGAAGCGCGCCGAGCGCGCCGTCGCCTACTGGTTCGCGCTCGCCGGTATCTCCGCGATCGCGTTCATCGCGATCTACCTCTTCTGGCCCTGGGAGTACAAGGGCATGGGCGAAGAGGGCTACGGCATGTACAGCCTGTACACCCCGCTGATCGGCCTGACCATGGGTCTGGCCATCCTCGGTCTCGGTGTCGGTGCGGTGCTGTTCACCAAGAAGTTCGTGCCGGAAGAGGTCTCGATCCAGGACCGCCACGACGGCGGCTCGCAGGAGGTCGACCGCAAGACGATCGTCGCCGAGCTCGGCGACTCGCTGGAGACCTCGACCATCGGTCGCCGCAAGATGATCAAGCGCAGCCTCGGCTTCGGTGCCGGCGCGCTCGGCATCATGGCGATCATGCCGCTCGGTGGCCTGATCAAGAACCCGTGGGCCAAGGGCGACAAGTCCGACCTGTGGACCTCGGGCTGGACCCCGCAGTTCCCCGGCGAGACGATCTACCTGCGCCGCAACACCGGCCGTCCCGGTGACATCGTCCTGGTCCGCCCTGAGGACATGGACGCCGGCGCGATGGAGACGGTGTTCCCGTTCCGCGAGTCGGAGCGTGGTGACGAGAAGGCGCTCGCGCACGCCCTCAAGCGTGCTGACAACCCGGTCATGCTGCTCCGCCTGCGCACCGAGGACAGCGACCGCGCCGTCCGCCGCAAGGGCCAGGAGAGCTTCAACTTCGGCGACTACTGGGCCTACTCGAAGCTGTGCACCCACCTGGGCTGCCCGACCTCGCTGTACGAGCAGCAGACCAACCGGATCCTGTGCCCGTGCCACCAGTCGCAGTTCGACGCCCTGCACTTCGGTAAGCCGATCTTCGGTCCCGCCGCTCGCGCCCTCCCCCAGTTGCCGATTACAGTCAACGAAGAGGGCTTCCTCGTCGCCAACGGTGACTTCGTCGAGGCCCTCGGCCCCGGATTTTGGGAGCGTCGTTCATGACAACCATCACTGGCGGCCCGTCGAAGGCCGCAGCGCACGCCGCGAAGGCGGGCGAGAACCTGGACTCGCGGTACCACCTCGCGGCCGGCATGCGCAAGCAGATCAACAAGGTCTTCCCGACGCACTGGTCCTTCATGCTCGGCGAGATCGCGCTGTACAGCTTCATCATTCTTCTGATCTCGGGTGTGTACCTCACCCTGTTCTTCGACCCGTCGATGGCAGAGGTCGTCTACAACGGCGCCTACCAGCCGCTGCGCGGTGTCGAGATGTCGCGAGCCTACGCAACCACCCTGGACATCTCGTTCGAGGTCCGCGGCGGCCTGTTCGTCCGGCAGATCCACCACTGGGCAGCACTGATGTTCGCGGCGTCGATCATCATCCACCTGCTGCGCATCTTCTTCACCGGCGCGTTCCGTCGCCCGCGTGAGGCGAACTGGGTGATCGGCAGCCTGCTGCTCATCCTGGCGATGTTCGAGGGCTTCTTCGGCTACTCCCTCCCCGACGACCTGCTGTCCGGCACCGGCCTCCGCGCCGCCCTGTCCGGCATCACTCTGTCGGTCCCGATCGTGGGCAGCTGGCTGCAGTTCCTGATCTTCGACGGCGACTTCCCGGGCACGCTGATCATCCCGCGCCTGTACGTCGCGCACGTCCTCCTGGTGCCGGGCATCATCCTGGCCCTGATCGGCGCGCACCTCGCGCTGGTCTGGTACCAGAAGCACACGCAGTTCCCCGGCACCGGCCGCACCGAGACCAACGTCGTCGGCGTCCGCATCCTCCCGGTGTTCGCCCTCAAGGGTGGCGCGTTCTTCGCGTTCACCTTCGGCATCCTCGCCCTCATGGGTGGCGTCCTGCAGATCAACCCGATCTGGAACATCGGCCCGTACAACCCGTCGCAGGTGTCCGCAGGCAGCCAGCCCGACATCTACATGATGTGGACGGACGGCCTGGCCCGACTGTGGCCGGCGTGGGAGATCTACCCGTTCGGCCGCTACACGGTTCCCGCGGTGTTCGCCGTCGCGGTGATCATGGGCCTGGTGTTCGCGGTGCTGATCGCCTACCCGTGGATCGAGAAGAAGTTCACCAAGGACGATGCGCACCACAACCTGCTGCAGCGTCCGCGTGACGTGCCGGTCCGCACCGGTATCGGTGTCATGGCCGTCACCTTCTACGCGATCCTCACGATCATGTGCATCAACGACATCATCGCGTTCAAGTTCGACATCTCCCTGAACGCGATGACGTGGATCGGCCGTATCGGCATGGTGCTGCTGCCCCCGATCGCCTACTTCGTCACCTACCGGTTCTGCCTGGGTCTGCAGCGCAGCGACCGCGCGGTGCTCGAGCACGGCATCGAGACCGGCGTCATCAAGCGCCTGCCGCACGGCGAGTACGTCGAGGTTCACCAGCCGCTCGGCCCGGTGGACGATCACGGACACCCGATCCCGCTGGAGTACCAGGGCGCGGCGATCCCGAAGAAGATGAACAAGCTCGGTGCCGCCGGCAAGCCCGGCTCCGGAAGCCTGCTGTTCGCCGACCCGGCCGACGAGGCCACGGCGCTCGTCGCCGCGGATCACGAGAAGGAGCACGAGCAGCTCGCGATCCTCAAGGCGTACCAGGACAAGGTGCACGGCCTCCCCTCCTCCGAGGACGACGCCAAGCACTGATTCCGGTCAGCGCAGTCAACGGGGAAGGCCCCGAACCCATTCCGGGTTCGGGGCCTTCCCCATTTCTGCGTCGCACGGTGTCTCCTCGGCCGCGGCGCATCACGGATGTGGCGGCCCGCCCGCGTCCGGAGCTCCCGGCGTCACCAGTTGCCTGCGCAGCGCGTTGAGCGCCTCGTGCTGGGTAAGGAGCACCGCGGTCGGACTGCTCCCGAGGATCTCCGCCGTGCGCTGAACCGAAAGTCCTCGGATCAGGCGAAGGTGCAACACCCCACGCTGGCGCTCGGGGAGCTCGGCGATCATCGTGCGGGCCGGTCCGCTTGTCGTCACCAGACGATGATGTCGAACACTACGTCCCGACCGGAAGGGACCGATGTCCCGCACCACTGGGACAACGAGGCCCGTCCCGGGTAGGGCCGGAGCGTTCGAGAGTCAGCCGCGGGCACGAAACGCCCGCGTGCACGCGCCGCCGGCGTGCCGGCGTCTTCGCGATTCTTGCCGCCATCCTTTCCACCGCTCCCCCACACCGCCACCCGCCGACCTCAGGTGGGTCAGTCCCGCCACACGGCGGTGTAGCTGTACCAGCCGCCCCCGAGGTCGGTGGCCGTGAAGTCGTCGTAGCCCGCCGGCGCACCCGCGGGCGAGTACACCCACCCCGACGACACCGAGAGGAAGGTGCCGTCGTCGTCGACGAAGTAGACCGCACCGTCGCGGTCCCGGAACACCCGGGAGATCTCGACACCGCCGAGGCGGACGTCCTCGGCGGTGAAGTCCGGGTCGTCGGGCATCGCGGCCACGTAGGCGTCGAACCGTGCTCGGGCCGAGTCGAAGTCGGCCACCGGCAGCAACCACGCGATCACGGCGCCGACGGCGACCACCGCAGGAGCGGCGGCGATCCACCACGACCACCTGTGATCCCGACCGACGAGGTAGAGGGTCTTGATCGCCCACACCAGGCCCGTCACGAGCAGTACCAGGACCGTGACACCACCGAAGAACAAGCGGTCCGCGACGGTGAGGTTCCGGGTACCGGGCCACCAGTCCGCGAACAGGAACACTAGTACGGCGACCGCGACCACCGTGACGGCCAGGACGATCGGGCCGGGTGGTTTCGCAGGCCGAGCGTCCTCGTCCGCGTCCGCACCCGGCCGCACGGACGGCGTCCGTGTCATGGCGCTCCCCCATCGCCTACGGACATGCGCATCGGACGGGACATCCCGCCCGACATGCCCGGTTCGTGAACGTTTCGCCAGAGTATGACAGAGACACCGAAACGCGGAGGGCGCCACACCCGAACGGGTGTGGC
>NZ_JBSFRT010000039.1:0-61537 GCF_053589375.1 Rhodococcus sp. NPDC003348 | reverse complement strand
CCGGGTGCCGCGATCACGCAGGGCACCGTCCTCGCCGAACTCAAGTAAGACGCTCCGCGTTCTGTGCGCCCTTTGGTAGCCCGGGCTACCAAAGGGCGCACAGGCGTCGAAGCCGCCTACTCTTGACTCATGGCCGAGCTCCCGGAAATCCGCATCGGGACACTCGAGCGCGAGCAGGCGGTCGAACTCCTGACCCGGCACCTCGGAGAGGGCCGGTTGACCCTCGCGGAGTTCGGTGACCGCTGCGCGCGGGTGGAGTCGGCACGGACCAACCGCGACCTCGCGGTCCTGTTCACCGATCTGCCCGCCGTGGCACCGCAGCCGGAACGACGACGGTTCCTCTGGGTGCTCGTCCCGCTGCTGATCCTCATTTTCCTCTTCGCCGGGTTCGCCGCGGCCGACCTGGTCGCGTGGTTCGTCCCTGTCGCGCTGGTGGTGGCCGTCGGTGCCGGACTGGTGTTCGTCGGAACCCGGCGCAGGCGCGTGAGCGTTCCCCAGTTCCTCACGGCCGCCGGTCCCGGCCCGGTCGGGCCCGCGACCTCGCCGCGGCGCAACCTCACCCTGATTCCGTACGCTCTCGTCCTGTTGGCTCCGGCGCTGATGCTCCGGCAGCCGGTCGTCGTGCTCGCCGCGGCCGGGTTCCTGATCTTCGCGGTCGTACAGTCCATCGACAACGGTCCTCCCCGGTGACCGGGGGTCCCCGTGGTTACGGTGTCCCTCGACCCGTAACCACGCACGGGCACCGTCGGTGCCCGAAAGGATCTGGCCGATGCCTCAACTGCTGCACGTCGACTCGTCGGCGGACCTCGAGAATTCCGTCTCCCGCGACCTGACCCGCCTGTTTGCCGACACCTGGCGCGCCCGCGGGCCCGAGTTCACGGTGACCGTGCGGGACCTGCACCGCGACCCGGTGCCGCACCTACCCGACGCCGAACTGCACTACGCGGCGCGCCTGCGCCGCGCGGGGGCGAGCCCGGATCCCGACGCCGAGGCTCGGCAGGCCGCGCTGATCGCGGAGGTGGTGGCGGCGGAGGTCGTCGTGATCGGCGCGCCGATGTACAACTGGTCGCTGCCCTCGACCCTCAAGGCCTGGCTCGACCATCTGCACGTCCTGGGCACGACGGTGCCGTACGACACCCCGGACCGTCCCCTCGCGGGTACGCCGGTCGTGGTGATCTCCAGCCGGGGCAACACCTATGCGCCGGGTTCCCCGGGCGCCGGGACCGACTTCACCGTGCCGCCGCTGCAGCAGGTGCTTGGCACGTCGATGGGGATGGAGGTGTCGGTGGTGACCGCGGAGCTGACCCTGGCCGGGCGGATCCCGGCGCTGGCTCCGCTCTCCGCGCAGGCCGACGAAAGTCTGTCCACCGCGCGGCACACGATCCGGACGCTGGCCGGTACCCTCGGCCGTTAACCGCGACAACAGGTTTCGCGGCACAGAGACCGAGGAGTGAAACATGGCACTGATCGCAGTCCTGGAGTTGACCTTCAAGCCCGACGCCCTGGACACCGCACGCGAGGTGATGACCCGCGTGCTCAAGGAGACCCGGGCGTTCCCCGGCTGCCAGGGCGTGGACGCGGTGATCGACGCGAAGGACCCGAACACCTGGCGTTTCATCGAAACCTGGGAGTCCGCCGAGCACGATGCCGCGTACCGCAAGTTCCGGGCAGGAGAGGGCGCGATCACCGACCTCGGACCGCTGCTCGCCGGCGCGCCGTCGCTGACCTCGGGCACCGTCGACGCGAGCATCTGAGATCGCGCCGCGGATCGCGGCGCATCGATGGTTCCGGGGTACCGCGATGGTCCGTCATCGCGGTACCCACCGGGATCCGTCGTCCGGACGGCGAACGTGCGGGCGCCCTTACCGGTCCTCGTGACGGTCAGGACCGGCGGGCCGTCACTGCGGCCGAGCCGGCCGGTCCATGAGGTCGTGCACCGCTTCGTCATCGCGACCGTCGATCAGGAAGGGGCGGGCGTTGACGACGTGCTTGCGCCAGTGTGAGAAGGCCGCGTCGGCGTCGCGGGCCCGCAGCAGCCGGATCAGACGCCGGCAGGAGCGGACCGCCAACTTGTAGTTGGCCGCGTACTGTTGCCGGTCGTCCTCCGTCTCGAGCACCGCGGCGACGGTGTCGCGCTCGGTGAACTCGTACAGCATCCCGGCGATGATCGCGAGCGGCGCGTTGCCGGAGAGTTGGACGACCCGCAGGTGGAATGCGGAGAGTCCGGCGGCGAGGGTCGCCGTGGCGTATGCGGCGGGAATGTCCTCGTCGACCATCCGGGCGAGTTCGTCGAAATCGGCCTCGGTGCCCTCGATGGCGAGGACGCGGGCCGCGTCCGGTTCGATCGCCTCGCGGGCCAGGAACATATCGGTGACGGTCGTGCCGGACAGTTCGAGCAACAACGAGGCCGACCGCGCGACGACCTCCGGCCCGGGGACTCGCACCCGCGCGCCGGCTCGCGATCCTCGCCGCACCTCCACCAGTCCGGCGGACTCGAGAAGCCGGATGGCCTCACGCAGCGTGGGTCGGCTGACGGCGAACCGGTCCATCAGGTCGGCCTCGTGGGGGAGGTGATCCCCGTCGTGGAGGGTGCCGTCGATGATCATGCGGCGCAGTGTGTTCGCGACCAGCTCGGCGGTCTTCGGGGTCCGGATCGGGTAGGTGGGTGTGCTCTGCGAGTGGAAGACGGGTGCGAGCCTCTTGTCGGCCACCTCTCACCTCCCGCAGTCGACGTCGTACACCAAGTAAACCATCTGGCGGGACCGTCACCGCTGCGAGTGCAGCGTGCGGCGCACGGCGTCCGCGGCCGGGGTGCGCAACGCCTCGGCGAGGGGACCGTGCAGCAGCACCAGGTCGGCCGCGACGCCGACCGCGACCCGTCGAGGCGGGCCTCCTGGATCGTCTGCCGGAGCGAGATATCCGTTCAGTGCCTGTGTGGCGGTGAGTCGTTCGTCCGCGCCGACGACCTCGCCGGTCGGCGCCAGGCGGTCCACCGCGGCCGCGATCACCCGCCACGGATCGAGTGGACCGTACGGAGCGTCGCTGGACAGGGCGAGCGGGATCCCGGCGGCGAGCAGGGACCGGCAGCGATACAGGTCCGGCTGGTCGGCCGGCTCCACGTGGCGGAGGTAGTCGTCGCCTCGGTCGGCGAGAAAACCGGGTTGGGTGACGACTCGCAGTCCGAGATCGTGGATTCGGCGGAGGGTTTCACGGGGAACCAGGGCGCCGTGCTCGATGCGGTCGCCGGGGATCGTGCCGACCTCGGCGAGCACGACCAGCAGGATCAACAGGGCCTCCCGGCTGACGCAGTGCACGGCGATCGGGCGCCCGGTCGCATGGGCCGTGGTGATGGTGCCGGCGAGCGCGTCCAGATCGGGCAGGCCGGAGTCGGCGAGCACTATTTTGTACGGTCCGACCGTCAGTCGGTCTGTCGGCGAGTCCAATTCGGTCTCCGGCAGGGCGGCGCCCAACAGGTGCACCCGCTGGGGTAGCTCGCCCGAGACCATCGCATCGGCGATCGCCCGCTGCGAACTCGGCCGCATGTCCGGGGTGGCGTCGGTGACGGAGGTGATGCCGAACCGGGTCAGCGCCGAACCGATCGCCGCGAGTGACGGTGGCCCGGAGACCGGGAGTTGCGAACGCAGCCAGTCGTCGGCGCGCCAGACGCGCCCGGTCGGCGCGCCGTCCGCGTCGCGTTCGACGCCGGAATGCTCGGCCGACGCCAGGGCGGTCGCCGCGACCGCCGCCGAGTTGAGCACCCACATCGCGCCGCTGCGGTGTTGGATCCGCACCGGCCGGTCCGCGTGCAGCCGGTCCAGGGTCAGGGCGTCGAGATCGCCTGCAACGGAGTCGAAATAGCCGACGCCGCGTACCCAGCCGTGATCGTCGGCGGGGGCGGCGGCCAGCGCCGCCCGCAGCTGGTCGGGGGTGCGCACGGCGGGCGGCCCGCAGCGCACCGACGCCGCGTCCGCGGCCATGGCGTGCAGGTGCAGGTGGTGGTCCGTCAGGCCGGGGATCAGCGCACCGCCCGAAGCGTCGATCCTCTCCGCGCCGGCCCGCGGCAGTCCGGCGCCGACGGCAGAGATCCGCCCGGCTTCGATCCGGACGTCGACACCCGCGACGCCGTTCACCTCGGCGTCGGTGACGATCAGCGGCCCCGTCATCGCGCCTCGATTCCGGTGACGGGGATGTCGAGTGACCGTAGCACTGACAGGGTGTCCCGCCCGACGCCGGGAACCTCCCCATGCGGCGTCCGGATCCGAGGTTCTGCGATCTCGACGATCTCGTCGCCTGTGTCGATCACCCAACGGCCCTGGTGAATTCGCGGGACGGGTGCCGGAGCGTCGCCGGTGAGGGTCGCGGCGACCACGTCCGTCATCGACACCTCGATCAGCCGGCCGGGCGCGTCCGCGGCGCAGGCGAGAGCCGCTGCGGTCAGGCCGGTCAGCGGGTCGGCGATCGCGTCGCCGACGAACATCGGTCCACGCTCGTCCCACGCGACCAGAGCTGCCGACGCGGCCACGTCGTCCCCGAAACCGATTCGGCCACTGGACCGTCCGGCGGCGGTGATCGACAGCCACGTTGTACCGCGGCCCGCTGTCGCGGCGGCGTCGAGGCCGAAGCCGGCGAGTGCCCGCGGCCGGGACGCCTCGATCACGATGTCGGCGGCATCGACGAGGGCGGCGAGCGCGCGACGGTCGTCGGGGTCGGCAGGGTCGAGGCACACCGCCTCGTGCCCGCCGTGCAGCAGCGCATAGAAGTCGGGATTGCCGCGCCGCGCCCCGTCCGGTCGTTGCGGCGTCTCGACCTTGACCACCCGCGCACCGGCCAGGCCAAGCAGGTGCGCGCACAGCGGGGCGGCCCACAGGGACCCGAAGTCCACCACCAGCAGCCCCTCGACCGACCTGGGCGCCCCCGGCGCCGGGAGCGGAGCCGGTACGGCGGGTGGGCGGATCGGCGCGGCGGCAACCCCGAGCAGTTCGGCGCGCTCGGCGAGCTCGTCGCCGGTGTGCCCGGCCACCCATGAGGTCACCGCCGGCCACGGGTCGTCGACGTCGATGTCGGTGCTGATCAGCGCGCCAAGCAGGATCGGGTCGTCCGGACGGGCACAGGAGACCGCCGCCCAGCCGTCGGCGGTGCGCAGCAACCGGCCGCTGCCGCCGAGGGTGACGTCGCCGCGGCGAGTGAAGCCGGTGAACGCGGCCCGCTCCGACAGCAGTGGCGCCCCGTCCAGGTCCACCGTCCGGCCGGCCAGCGCAGCGGCGGACGCGATGTGCCCGGCCAGCGCGCGGGCGTTGCTCGCCGCCACTCCGGGCGGCACGACCGGCGGTCCGTCGGGGCGCCCGGTAAGCATCGGGATGCCGCTCTCCGCCCAGTCACGTACCCGATCCGGGGTCGAGGTGGAGAAGTCGGACACCTCGCGATGGTACCCGCACGCCTATTCGAAACTCGTTAGCTGGCAAGCTGGAACAATGGGTACCCTGCAGGACGTCATCACCGCGACCGACCTCGCCGCCGGAGTCGCGGACCAGCCGCTGCTCGCCGAGGGAGCGGCCGTCGACCGGCCGCTGTTGGTGGTCGATCTCGACGCCGACATCGACGCCGACCTGGCCGCGCGAGCGGCGGCGAGGGCCCGCGGCGGCACTCGGGTTCTCGTCGGGCTGCGCACCCGGGCGCAACCGCTGACGGCCGCGCACCTCGAGCTGGCCGCCGCCCTCGACACGTCCCTGGTCCCTGAGTCCGTCGCCACCGATCGGACCCTCGTCGGCGTCCCGGACCCGGCCGCCGCCATCGAGACCGTGCTCGCCGCCGTCGCCGAGCAGGTGCACGCGGCGGTCGTGCTCGGGCAGGTGCTGCGTGTGTCCGAGTCGTTGCCGGTACCCGAGGCCATCGACGTCGAATCCCTGGCCTACTCCACGCTGCTCGGCACCCCCGGGTTCCGGCGGTGGCTGGCGGTGCGCGGGCCGCGGCCGTTGCCGCCGCCGGCGCCGCAGGAGCCGGTGCTGCTGGATCGGGACGGCGACCGCCTGCACATCACCCTGAACCGGCCGGAGCGGCGTAACGCCTACGGGGCGCAGGTGCGCGACGGCCTGGTGGAAGGGTTGCGGCTCGCCCTCGCCGACGACAGCATCACCTCGGTGCTGCTCGACGGCGCCGGGCCGGTGTTCTCCGCGGGCGGCGACCTCGACGAGTTCGGCACCACGCCCGACCTGGCGACCGCACACCTGATCCGCACCCGGGCCGGGGCGGGACGCCTGGTGGCGGCGCTGGCGGACCGGATCGAGGTCCGGGTTCACGGTAGCTGCGTCGGCGCCGGCATCGAGGTGCCCGCGTTCGCCGCCCGGATCGTCGCGGCGCCGGGGACCGTGTTCCGGCTGCCGGAGGTGTCGATGGGGCTGGTTCCCGGCGCCGGCGGCTGCGTCAGCGTGCCCCGCCGCATCGGCCGCTGGCGCGCCTACTGGATGTGCGTGACGAACGTCCCGCTCGACACCGACACCGCCCTCTCGTGGGGCCTGGTCGACGAGATCGCCTGACGAGGTCGTCGACGCGACAGACGAACGCCCCGGATCCGCAAACGGTCGGATCCGGGGCGGTAGTGGATGGTCAGTTTCGTTCTGCCGTTGCCGAGAACGACCGGTGTTGGGCGCACAGCCCCAGACGCTCCGCCGCCGCGGTGAGGTTGCGTCGGCGCTCGCCCGGGGTGTCACCGGTCCAGAGCGCGTCGGCCCACAACACCAGGTCCTCGACGCCGTTGTTCCGGTAGTCGGCGAGGACGTCGGGGTCGGTGGTCGACACTCGGACGTAGCAGGGAAACCGGTCGGAGGCGCCCGACTCGTGGCGAAGCCGCCGCAGCTCGGTGACCAGTGCCACCGCTTCGTCCGGGGTTGGGGTGCCCGACGCGAACCACGCGTCACCCAGTCGCGCGGCGCGGGCCAACGCGGGTGCGGTGTTGCCGCCGAGCACCACAGGGACCGGCGTGGGCCGTGGATGCACCTGGATCCGGTCGAAGGTGAAGTGCTTCCCGCTGTGGTCGAACTCGGCGCCGGACCACGACTTCCGGAGGATGTCGAGGCATTCCTCGGTGCGGGAGAACCGGGTGCGGAAGGGCACCCCCAGTGCGGCGAATTCCTCCTCGAGCCAGCCGGATCCGACCCCGAACAGCACCCTGCCACCGCTGAGTTCCTGCACGGAGATCGTGGTCCGTGCGGTGTGCAGGGGGTGCCGCAGCGCGGTCACGTACACCGCGGTCCCCAGTTTGATGCGGGAGGTGACCGCGGCGATCGCCGCGTGGGCGACCCACGGATCGATCAGTTCGGTGTCGGTGTCGACGATGGTCGTGTGGTGTTGCACGGTTCCCGTCGTGGGATGTTCGCTGCCGTAGCCGGCAGGTCGGATCACGTGCTCACCCAGCCACAGCGCGTCGAAGCCCAGTTCGTCGGCGCACACGGCGAGTTCGACGAGTTCGGCGACGGTCATGCCGTACGCACTCAGTCCGATTGACCCCACGGGCCACTTCCTTTCCGTTCGGCACATTGTCGGATGGTCGGGCGTCGTGTCCCGATCACATCTTGCTCAGCGAATCCGCGCCGCCCACGAGCATCGCGGCGGCGACGCCGACCGCGGTGACGCCCGTCATGATGAGCGCGACGGCGGCAACGAGGGGATAGCTGCCGTTCGACCAGGCGTCGAACAGGACGGTGCCCATGACCTGTGTTTTGGACGCCCGGACGAGGAGCGATGCGGTGAACTCGTGCGTCAGGAGCACGAAGATCAGGGCCGCGGTGCCGCCGAGGCTTCCTCGCATCAGCGGTAGCAGGATGCGGATGTTGGTGCGCAGGAAGCCTGCCCCGCTGACCCGGGACGCCTCGATGTAGCTGTCGCCGAGTGCGAGCATCGTCGAGAGCTGCATGCGGGTGGCGAACGGCAGCATCAGCGTCACGTACACGAGGATGACGACCCACGGCGTGCCATACAGCACGATCGGTCCCTCGGTGTAGGTGAGCAGGAACGCGGCGCCGAAGATGACCGCAGGAACGCCGAGCGGCATCGAGACCAGCACGTCGACGAGGACGCGCAGGGCAGGGTAGTGGACGCCTCGGACGATGAGGCTGGCGGCGATGAAGCCGAGCGGCAACGCGATCGCCATCGAGCCGAGTGAGAAGACCAGGCTGTTGGTGATCGCGGACGGCACCGCGGTCGTGCTGAACACGGTGCGGAAATTGTCGACCGTCAGGGTGGAGAGGTCGATGCTGCCACGCCAGTACCGGGAGAGCGAGACGAAGGCCAGCGCCAGGATCGGCAGGACCGTCGACAGCAGCGAAAAGAGCACGATGAGGCCGACGCCGATACGGGACGGGCGCCCCTGGGAGCGGAATGCCTTGCCGCCGTGGGTGACGAAGCGCTTCTGGTTGCCGAGCATCGCCTTCTGCGCGAACACGACTGCGATGCCCGCGAGCAACAGTGGCGAACCGAGAGCTGCCGCGGTGGCGAACTGGGCAGGGCTGTCGCTGATCTGGAAGTACATCTCCGTCGTCAGAACGCTGACACCGCTGTTGGTGCCGAGAAGCAGGGGCCCGGTGAACTGGCCGAGGCCGAGAAGCAGCGCGACGCCACCGCCGTAGATGAGGGTCGGGCGCAGCAGCGGAAGGGTGACCTTGAAGAACACCTTCCACTCCGGCATTCCGGAAACCTGTGCGGCCTCGAGCATCTCGGAGTTGATGTTGGAGAACCCGGAGCTGACGAACATGTACACGAACGAGCTCAGCGAGAAGCCGGTGATTATGACGATCCACTCGATCGAGTAGACGTCGACCGGGCCCTCCTCCAGGTGTGACCACCAGGGCAGGTTCCGGAGGGCGGCGTTGAGATACCCGGGCCGCGGGGAGAGCAGGAACGCCCAGCCTGCGATCGCGGCGACGGAGGGGATGACGATCGGGAGGATCGGCAGGATGCGCAGGAATTCGAGGCGCCGCGGGAGCCGACTCGCGGCCCACGCCAGCGCCGTGCCGAGCACCATCGCGATGACGACTGATCCGATCGCGAGTCCGACCGTGTACTTCAGGATCTCGCCGATGCGATCGAGTCCGAACGCACGGCTGAAGCCGGCGCTGCCGTCTTCGAACGCGGTCGCCTGCAGGCGCACGATCGGCAGGATGACGAGGTAGGCGAGTAACGCCGCGAAGGCGATGACGCCGAGCCGTCGGGCTCCGGAGCGCACCTTCTCGTTCTCCATCAGCGACGGCGTCCCGGTGGTCGGAGCCGACGGGGTGGGAGTCGACGGGGTGGGGAGGGTCAGGGTAGCCATTCTCGTCACCCCACCAGCGCCGTGAGGACCGCGGACTGCTCGGTGGAGAGCATGCGTCCGTCGCTGCCGAACATCCGTCCGTCGGTGGCGTCGAACGCGAGGATCATCCGGTCGCCGCGTTCGACGGTCCGCGGCGCGCGGGACCGGTCGTACGTCGAGATCCGGGCGTGCAGTTCGCGCCGTCGCGAGTCCCGTGCCGTGGAGGAGAGCATCACATCCAGGTGCAGACCGCCGAATTCCACGTCGTCGACGTTCACGGCGATGCCGGCCTCGCCGGCGCGCAGGTCGCTCGCGTCGCCGATCAGCCGCACCTTCTCGGGACGCAGTCGCAGGACGAAGTCTCGGGTGCCCGCGGCCGCCCGCGGCTCGGCGCCGATGAGCTCGGTGCCGAGGGCGTACCAGTGCCCATCGACGTACTCGCACGACAGCCGGTTCGACATGCCGGTGAACCCGGCGACGTACTCGTCGACCGGCTCCTCGAACACCTCACGGGGAGTTCCGATCTGGACGATCTGGCCGGCGTTCATGATGGCCATGCGGGTGCCGAGCGCGAGCGCTTCGCTCTGGTCGTGCGTAACGAAGACCGCGGTGAACGGATTGCGCTGGTGCAGGTCGTGCAGCTCGGCGCGCACCTGGTCGCGCAGTCGCGCGTCGAGGTTGCTCAGCGGTTCGTCGAACAGCACCAGATCGGGGTGTGCGACGAGGCCGCGGGCGAGGGCCACGCGTTGCTGCTGTCCACCCGACAGTTCGGCGGGCAGTCGGTCGAGGAGGCGCTCGCAGTCGACGAGGGCTGCGGTCTCCTCGACGCGTCCACCACGCAGTTCGTCGGTCATCTTGCGGGACTTGAGGGGGTAGGCGATGTTCTTGCGGACGCTCATGTGCGGCCACAGCGCGTACGACTGGAACACCATGCCGATGAACCGCTTGTCCGGAGTCAGGTTCAGACCTCGGTCGGCGTCGAACACCACCTGGTCGCCCAGGGAGATGGTGCCGCCGACGGGCTGTTCCAGACCGGCGAGGCACCGGAGGGTCGTCGTCTTGCCACAGCCGCTGGGGCCGAGCAGGACGAGGAACTCTCCGTCCTCGATCTCGAGGTCGAGGTGGTCCACGGCGACGGTGGGCGGTTTGCCGTCGAAGTTCTTGAGGAGCTGACGAACGGATACGTGGGACACGGGAACTCGCTTTCTGACCGGGCTGGGTCGGGTGCTACGACGAGAGGGCGGACGCAGGGATGGGCACGGCGTCCGCGTGCGCGCACGTGTGCGCACCGGTGGCCAGTTCGTAGAGGCGTTGCGCGTGTTCGTCGCCGCTGCCCCACAGCACCGCGTTCGTCAGGGCGCGACGGTAGTAGCGGTGAGCGGTGTGCTCCCAGGTGAATCCGATGCCGCCGTGAATCTGGACGGTGTCAGCGGTGGTTCGGGACGCGGCGTCCCCGCACGCGATCGCGGAGATCGCGGCGGCTTCCGCGAGCTCGTGATCGGTGCCTTCCTCGACCGCCCACACGGCGTGAGCGACAGCTGACGTGGCGAGCTCGATTGCGACGGCGGCTTCGGCCAACCGGTGTTTGACGGCCTGAAAGCCACCGATCGCCCGTCCGAACTGGACGCGGCTGCCCGCGTAGGCGACCGCGTCGTCGAGGGCGCGTCGAGCGACCCCGAGGCTGTCGCAGGCCAGCGCGACGAGGGCGCGGTCCTGGAGACGACGAACCGACGGGTGGGGATCCAGCAGCGCGGCGGATGCGCCGTTCGCGGTGACCGTCGACAGCACGCGGGTGCCGTCGGTTGCGGTCATCCGCGTCCGGGACAGCGCCTCGGCGGCCACGGCGAACAGCCCGGTGGTGCCGTCCTCGGCCTGTGCGAACACGAGCACGACGTCGGCGATGTCCGCGTCCACGACGAAGGACGCCGATCCCGTGAGTGTGGCTCCTTCGGTGGCATTCGTTACCCGGAATGCATTGTCGTCGCGAGAAACCGGGACCACGGTGGCCGCGATCAGTTCACCTGAGGCAATGCGTGCCAGGTAGTCGTCGACAGTGGCGGAGGCAGGCGCGTCGATCAGGGCGGTCGTCGAGACGACCGCGGAAAGGTACGGCACGCGTGACAGCTCGGCACCGAGGACGGTGAGCACCGCGGACACGTCCTGGAAGGACGCACCGAGACCGCCCCGGTCCTCGGGCACCGACAGGGCACCGATGCCGACTTCGCGAGCGAGCAACGACCACAGGGCGTGATCAAACGGTCCGTCCCGATCGATTCGCTCCGATCGTCCGTCGGCGGGGTCGAGACGGTGGACAGCCGACTGGACCGTGGACACGAGCATTTCGGTGTCTGCGCGTTCGGTGGTTGTCGTGCCGAGAATCATGGTGCAGGCCTTTCTGCGATCGTCGAGGCGGCCGGGCGTCAGTCCGAGGCGGGGAGCGGGCGGGGCGCTGCCAGCTCGAGGTCGACGCCGTCGACGGTGAGCGGGCCCGGGCCGGCGGTCACGCACAGCACCTCGACGCCGGCGCCCGAGTACCGCTTGCCGAGGACGAGGGGTGCACCGTCTGTGGACGCCTGCGCTTCCGCCGCGCCAGTGGCACCGCCGGAACCCATCGGTACGCCCGCGCAGTGCAGGGGGCCGTTCACGGCATCCCCGACCTTGACGACGATCACCTCGACATCGGACACCGAGCTCTTCAAGCGTTCGCCGACATTCATGGGTTGTCCTTTCCGAATCCGGTCCGCAATGGGCCGGAGTTGTTTGTGGTCTTCTACTGGCTCGCGCCGAACATGCGCTCGAACTCGCTGCGGAAGGCGACGGTGTCGTCCGCGGAGACGGCACGGCTGCTCGTCCAGATGTTGTCGGCCGACGTGGTTGCGGTCGGAATGTCCGGCAGCACCGCTCCGGCGCGGTTGGCGACGGCGTTCTGGCCGGCCTTCGTGACGAGGAAGTTGGCGAACAGTTGAGCGGCGTTGGGGTGCGGCGCCTTCGCCACGACGCCCGTCAGGAACGGGGCGCCGAACACCGGCGATGCCAGACCGAAGTCGACGGGCGCCCCCTTCTCCTTCTCGGCCGTCAGCGGAAGCGTGTATGCGGCGGCGGCGATTTCGCCGGAGGTCAGTGCCTGGGCGATGGCCTGTGCGCCCGTGTAGGTGCGGGGCCGCTGCGCGGCGAGCTTCTCTACGTAGTCCGGGGACACGGTCTCGTTCAGGTAGCCGTAGAAGTCGACGATCGCGGCCGAGATGGGCAGGATCACGCCGATCTTCCCGCCCGCGAGGTCGGGAGTGAGCAGGTCCTTGTACCCGGACAGGCCGGCGGGGACCCGGTCGGTGTTCCACGCGTAGGTGAGGACCGCCGCGGACGAGGTGAAGATCGTGTCGTCCTGGACGAACTTGGCGGCATCGAACTCGGGAGCGGAGAACGCCGGACCCGTCACCGGCACGAAGTAGTTCTGGGTGAGGCGTTCGTCCACCCATGGCCGTGCAGCGGACGCGACGACGTCGGCCACCTGATTGCCCGTCGTCTCCTCCGCGGCCAGCTTGGTCTGCAGGTTCGCGTCGTTGTCTCGCACGATGTCGACCTTGATGCCGTACGCGGATTCGAAGGCGGTGGCGGCGGTCTGGAGGTTGTCGGTGGCCTGCCCCGAGTAGTAGGTGACCGAACCCTCCTCCTTGGCCTTGTCGATCACCTCCTGCCAGGAAGTGTCCCCACTGGGACCGAGATCGCCGGCCGAGACCTCCACTGTTTCGCCGGAACCGCATGCGGCGGTCGCGAACGTGACTGCGGCGACGCCGAGGCCGGCGAGAACGCGCCGGAAAGTCGTGACTCTCATTGTGCGGGCCTTTCTGAAATCGATTGGGGGATTGGGTCACCGCTGGGCATCGGCTTGTGCGGCACGGGCCTCGCGCCAGGTGAGGCCGCGATCCGAGCGATGCTCGGGCGGCAGGCCGAGGACCCGCTCGGCGATGATGTTGCGTTGGATCTGGTCGGTGCCGCCCGCGATGCTGTAGCCGGGTGCTCCGAGCACGTGGGCGTTCCACGAGAACGTTCCGGGGGCACCGGTGTCGGCGATCAGGTCGCGGCCGAGGATCGCTCGAGCCGCGGCGGACACGGCGGTGAGCTTGTCCACCCACTGGACCTTGCGGATCGAACCCATCGCACTCGGCGCCGCGCCCCCGTCGCGGGACTGCCGATCGAGGAGGGTGTCGACTCGGGCGAGCATCTGTCGCAGGTACACCTGCGCCATCAGCTCGCGCACCCGCGGATCGTGATCTCGCCCGAGATCCTGTGCAGTGGAGACCAGTTGGGTGAACTGTCCGCCGATGCTGCTGCTGTCCGAGCCACCCTCGCGTTCGAAGGCGAGGGTCGTCAGCGCGACACCCCACCCCTTGCCGACCTCGCCGAGGCGGAGACGGTCGGGGATGCGAACCCCGTCGAGGAACACCTCGTTGAAACTGGTGCCACCCGACATCTGACGGATCGGCCGCACCGTGACCCCGGGAGCGTCGAGCGGAACCATGAACGCGGTGAGGCCGGCGTGCTTCGGCTGGTCGGGGTCGGTGCGGGCGATCAGCTCACCCCAACCGGCGAACTGGGCACCGGACGTCCACACCTTCTGCCCGGTGATCACCCAGTCGTCGCCGTCGCGGAGGGCGCGGGTCGCGACGTTGGCGAGGTCGGAACCAGCATCCGGCTCGGAGAAGAGCTGGCAGGCGAGGAGCTCGCCGTGCAGCATGTGCGGAAGGAACTCGTCCTTCTGTTCCGGGGTGCCCAGCAGGTTGATGGTGGGAGCCACGAGATGCATGGTGACCGCGAACAACTCGTGTGGGCGCAGCGGGCAGAGTTCGTTCTCGAGGCGGACGAACGTCTCGGTGTATGCCGAGTCGAGTCCGGCGCCGCCGACCTCCACCGGCCAGTCGAGTGCCGCGTAGCCGGCATCGAACTTGGCGCGCTGCCACGTTCGGTGCTGGTCGAGGAGTTGCTGCTCCTCCTCGAAGTCCATGTCGTGGAAGACCGCGACATCGTGGGGGTCGTCGACCCGGTCGAGGCCGAGGCGAGCGGCGGTGGCGAGAATCCACTCGCGTGCCTCGGCTTCGAAGGCGGGAAGGGACATCGTTCCTCCGGGGGCTGGTGGTGGCGAAGGTGCGGCGGGCGCGGAGCCTCAGTCGTCCAGGTTGTAGAGCTTTGCGGCGTTGTCGTGCAGAATCTTTCGCGCATCTGCTTCGCTCAGGTGGCCGAAGTTCTTGCGCAGGTAGTCGTCGGGGCGCTGTGCGTCGGAGGCGGGGCCGGGCGACATCGACGTCGGGTGCGGGTAGTCCGTCTCGTAAAGCACGTTGTCGGCGCCGATCTGATCGATGGCACTCAGCGCGGACGCCTGCTCGAACCAGAAGCATCCGTAGATCTGCCGCTTGAAGTACTCGCTGGGCAGCAGTTCGTAGTTCGGGTGCTCCTTGTGCACGCCGCTGTTGCGCCACTGCCAGTCCATGCCCTCGAGGGCGAACGGCATCCAGCCGATCCCGGACTCGACGGACACGAATTTGAGGTCGGGGAAGCGGTCGCAGATGCCACCGAAGATGAGTTGCGACAGGGTGCGGGCATTGTCCATGAAGAACGAGATGCCCATCATGCCGTAGTTCGCCGCGACCCCGTTGCTCTCGTGCCCGAATCCACTGAGATCGACTTCACCGGAAGCGATGTGGAAGTTGATCGGCAGCTTCTTCTCCTGCGCGGACGCCCACAGCCGGTCCCAGTAGGGGTCGGTGAGCATGGGGAGGCCGAAGGCGGCAGGGTTCTGTGTGAAGACGAGGCCCTTGTGTCCGGCGGCGGCGACGCGGTCGACCTCGGAAAGGGTGGCCTCCATGTCCCAGAACGGGAGGATGCCGACGGGGATGTAGCGGCCGGGCGCGAAGTCGGCCCACTCGGTGAGGTAGTCGTTGTACGCCTTGATGCACTCGATCTGGAGTTCGTTGTCGCCGTTGGACTGCAGTGTCTTCGAGCTGAACACGGCGACGTTCGGGTACAGGACTTGTGCGTGGATGCCGTACTCGTCCATGAGGGTCAGGCGCTTGGCAGGATCCCAGGACCGCGGGTCGGCGTCGGCGAACCGGGGCGGGCAGTTCGGCGGGTATTCGTGCCAGCCGGCCATGGCCGGGGAGCCGACCGCGCTCATGCGGGTTCCCGACACGAACCAGGCCTCGTCGCCACGCTGGTCGTCCCAGCGGACGTGGGGGACGAGGTCGCCCCACTTCTTGGTCGAGATCCGGGAGGTCCACAGGTCCGGGGGTTCGACGACGTGGGTGTCGGTGTCGATGATCTTGATGTCGCGAAGGTCGTACACGTTTCCTCCTGAAGTGAGGGTCGGTGGTTGGACGGATGCGCCTGGAGCGGGGCCTCGCGGGCGAAAGCTCTAATATTCGAATATTAGAGGGATTTAGCTCACATTGGAAGGCCTGTTGAGATTTCCGTCACTACCAAGGGGGGTGTGATCCGGTGAACGTGGGGCCGCCGGGGTTTGCGGGCGGGAGCGGGTCAGTTGCTCACTTGACCGCGCCCGAGACCTTGAGCGCGAAGATCTCGTCCCAGCTCAGGCCCTGTTCGAGCAGTACCTCCTCGGTGTGCTCGCCGTGACCGGGTGCGGGGGTGAGAATCGGGGTCGCACTGTCGAACTGGACCGGCGCGGTCACGAGGTTCAAGGAGCGGCCGTTCGGATACTCGACCGGGCAGACGTAGCCGTTCTCGACGGCCTGCGGATCGGTCACCACGTCGCCCGGCCTCCGGAAGACGTCCCACTGGCCCTCCTGTTTGCCGAGGATGTCCACCCATTCGCTCAGTGGACGGGCCTGGAAGGTCGAGGTCAGTTCGGCCGCGCACTCGCGCGAGTTCTCGGCGCGGGAGTCGAATGTCGAGAACCGTGCATCGTCGACGAGGTCTGCGCGTCCGATCGCCTCGCAGAGGCCCGGCCAGTACTTGTCGCTCTGGAGCAAGGCCAGGTGGATGTACCGGTTGTCGCTCGTGCGGTAGATGTTCGACACGGGGTTGACCGGGATGTCGCGATTCGGGTACGGCAGCTCGGCCTCTCCGATCAGCTGTGCGCCCACGATCGTCGGCTGCATCGCCCACGCGCCGACCGAGAACAGTGATGCGTCGACGACGGTGCCCTCGCCGGTGCGTTCGCGGTGCAGGAGGCCCGCGGCGACGCCACCGGCCAGGGCCATGCCGCTCTGGACGTCGCCGAATCCGGGGCCGGGCATGTTCGCGGGCCAGTCGAGGTCGTCGGGCGCGATCGAGCCGGCGGCGCCGGAGCGTGCCCAGTATGTGATGCCATCGAATCCGCCCTTCTCGCGCTCCGGACCCTCGGGGCCCTGGGCGGTCCCGCGGGCGTAGACGATGCGGGGGTTGCGAGCGGTGACGTGCTCGACGTCGATGCCGAGCTTCTGACGGGCGTCGGGAAGAAAATTCGTCATGAAGACGTCGGCCTCGTCGATCATCTTCATGAGCAGTTCCCGGCCGTCGGGGTGCGCGAGATCGATTGCGACGCCGCGCTTGCCGCGGTTCGAGACCTCCCACAACCCGGACATGCCGTCGACCTGTCCGGGTACGCCCCAGGCCGCTGTGGTTCGCATCGGGTCGCCGAACGACGCGTGCTCGACCTTGATCACCTGGGCGCCCCAGTCGGACAGGATTGCGGCGGCGGAGGGGACGAACGCGTACAGCGCGACCTCCACCACCTTGATTCCGTTCATTACCTTGGTCATTGGAAGCCTCCGTGTGAATGAGGGTGGAGTGGAGATTGGTCGGTCGTCGCTCAGTAGAGCGATTCACCGCCGTCGACGACCATGTTGGTTCCGGTCACGAAGGCGGATCCGGGGGAAAGGAGGAACAGTGCGGCTTCGGCCATGTCGGCGGGTGTACCGGCGCGGCCCATCGGGACGGTGGCGGCGCGTTCGTCGAACAGTGAATTGCGTTCCTGGGAAAGCGGTGTCGCGGTGATGCCGGGCGAGAGTGCATTCACGCGGACCCCGGTCGCCGCCAGTTCGTAGGCCGCAGCGCGGACGAGTTGGTTGACTCCCGCCTTGGATGCCGCGTACGGCGCGACGCCGACGCGCGCTCCGAGGGCGCGGATGGAGGAGGTGACCACGATCGAGCGATTGGCGTCCGGTGTGGTCACCATCCGGCGAGCGGCGGCCTGGACGCACAGGAACGTCCCGGTGAGATTCAGGTCGATCGTGCGCCGCCAGTCATCGAGCGTCAGATCCAGGAACGAGGCGACGGATCCGCTTCCCGCATTGGCGACGAGGCCGTTGAGGATCGGGAACTCCTCGGCGACATGTACGAACAGCTCGTGGACCGAGTCGGGATTGCTCACGTCCGATGCCACCGTCAGGATGCGCTGTCCCGCATCTGCTTTCGTGCGAAGGAGCTCGGCTGCGTCTGCGAGGACCTCGGCGCGGCGGGCGGCGAGGGCGACGTTGGCGCCGGCCTCGACGAGTCGTGCGGCGATGCCGTGGCCGATGCCTTCGCTCGCGCCCGTGACGAGGATGTTTTGTCCGAGGAGGGGGTGAGGGGTGGAACTGATGGTCATGGTCGACTCCAAAGGATATTAATATTCGTATATTTTGGAGGGCAGGCGTCGGCGAGGTTTCGGGCCGGAGTCACTGCGGTGTGGGACTGCGGTCCGTTGGCCGGGACCGCAGTCGTCACTCACTTCCAGTCGACGCGGTCCTGCAGGATGGAAGGGTGGTCGCCGAGCGTCATCGCGACCGACTCGCGCATGTGCGCCACCGCGAGCTCGCGCGCCTTGTCTGCGTCGCCCGCGCGGATCGCGTCGCCGATTTCGGCGTGTGCGTCCGCGAACACCGTGCGCTCCTGGTCGCTCCACTCACTCGGGTGGGCACCGATCGCGCGATCCGAAAAGAGGTGCGCCAGTGCGGAACCGACGAGGGCAAGGATGTAGTTTCCGGCCATCTGCCGCAGGTGGTCATGGAAGCCGACGGTGGTCTCGATGAACTCGCGGTGTGATTCGACGTCGTGGTCGTGAGCATCGAGAGGCTCGAGTACCTCCGGGTCGGTGATCTCGCCGCTCGCCACCCGTTCGGCCGCGAGCGCCGCGGTCAGACCCTCCATCTGGATGACGGCCTCGACGACCTCGGCGAGTCGGATGTCGTTGACCTGGAGGTACATCGACATGGTGTCACCGAAGGCGGCGCCGGTCGGCTCGGCCACGCTGGGTCCGCCCCCGAGTCCCTGGCGGACGGTGACGAGGCCCTGTGCCTCGAGAAGTCGGAGCCCTTCGCGCACGGATGCGCGACCGACCCCGAAGTTGTTGGCCATCTCCTGCTCCGAGGGCAGTGCAGCGCCGGGCTCCAGTCGATCGTCGGCGATGGTCTTCGCCACGAGTCGGGCGACCGTGCGGGACACCTTCTCCCCCCGGGTGGCCGCGATCGCTCGCCGAACCGCCAGGTTCCTGATCGGGTCGCCCCCCGGCTTAACCATCTCGTCCCTCGTTCTCACTCGTTGCACAGGTCACCACGCATCCGGGTCCGGGGACGCGTTATGCGAATCCCCAAGTCTAGTGGGTGAGGCGTGGCGTATTCGCCGAACTCACCCCGGTCTGATCGGTGTCGTTCGTCAGCGACCCATCGCGGTTCGCCCCCCGTCCACGGGGAGGAGCACCCCGGTCGTGTAGCTGGACGCCGGACCCGCCAGGTAGAGCGCGGTGCCGACGATCTCCTCGGGGCGTCCCACGCGTCGTGCGGGTAGGTGAGCCATTTCGCCGGCGACTACCTCCGGGTCCCAGGACGCGGCGATGTCGGTGTCGAATGCACCGGGGAGGATGGCGTTGACCCGCACCGACGGTCCGTACTCCTGGGCGAAACCCATCGTCATGATCTCGAGCGCCGACTTGGCGGCGGCGTACGGAAGTTCGCTTGCCATGGGCCGTTTGGTGGCGATGGAGCTGACGTTGATGATCGAGCCTCCGCCAGCCGCGGCCATTCGCGGCGCGATCACCGACATGAGTCGGAAAGCGCCCTTGGCATTGACGTCGAAGACCTTGTCGTACAAGGCCTCGGTCACCTCGGGGAGGCTCGGGTACACGGGTGCGATGCCGGCATTGTTGACGAGGATGTCGATCCGTCCGAACTCGGCCTGGACGAGGTCGGCGAGTTCCTCCTGGGCGTTCCACTCACCCATGTGGCACGCGAAGCCGACTGCGCGACGCCCGGTGGCTGCTTCGATTTCCTTGGCGGTGGCCTCGCAGGCATCGAGCTTGCGGCTGACGATCGCAACGTCTGCCCCGGCGTGGGCGAAGGCCACTGCCATCTGGCGGCCGAGGCCTCGGCTTCCTCCGGTGATCAAAGCGACCTTGCCGGCGAGCGGTGTCGTGTCGAGGTTCTGATCCGACATGGTGTCTCCGATTTCTCCGCGTGGCGCCGGCCCCAGCGGGGCGGCTGCGCACTGTGGTCTCTTGTGGCCGCGAACCAAGTCGGTGGTGTCACTCTCATTCGGATGCTCTCGTGACATGCGCCACATCGACCTGTACCGTAGAACCTACCAACTACACGAAATATTGCAATGTTTTCTTTCCGTCAATTTGGCTACAGCTCCGAGAGGACCGCATGACCACCTCGCTGCCCTACACCGCCATCGTCACCGGAGGGACCGGTGGCCTCGGCTCCGCCGTCACGGAACACCTGCTCGACCGTGGCTGGCACCTCGTCGTCCCGTGGTGCGTGGAAGGCGAACTCGACCGGGTCCCAGAACATCCCGACCTCGAGCTGATCCGCGCCGACCTGTCCACCCAGGAAGGCGTCGACGCCGTCGTCGACCTCGCCACAAAGGACGAGGAACGCCCCCTGTTCGGCATCGTCAACCTCGTCGGAGGTTTCGTCTCGGGGCAGCGGGTGCACGAGACCCCGATCGAGGTGCTCGACGCCCAGTTGTCGATCAACCTGCGCATCGCCTACGGGGTGGTCCAGGCCGCGCTGCCGCACCTGATTCGCAGCGGCGGCGGCTCCGTCGTGTGCATCGGCTCGGCGGCCGCGGTCCGCCCGTTCCCCGGCGCCGCGACGTACATCGCCTCCAAGGCGGCCGTCGCTGCTCTCGTCGAGGCGCTTGCGGTCGAGTATTCCGGCGACAACATCCGCGTGAACGGGCTGCTCCCCACGATGATCGACACCCCGGCCAACCGGGAGGCGATGCCGGAGGCCGATCGGACGAGCTGGGCGCGGCCGTCGGACATCGCCGAAGTTATCGGATTCCTGCTCTCCGACGCCTCCCGCGCGGTGACGGGTGCATCGATTCCTGTGGCCAACACCGCCGGAGCGTGCTGACAACGGTCGCGAAAATGTGAGTTCCCGGGCGGTGGCCCGAAAACGGGGTGTGCGGCGGGACCAGGCCCGCGGCACACCCCGTTCTCGTCTCAGTCGGTGAGGAGCTCCAGCGCACGCCGGGCGAGCGGTGCCACGAGGTCGCCGCGTTCCCCCATCCGCTCGTCGGACGTCTCACCTCGCACGAAGCGTGCGTACAGCTGCTGCAGGATCACCACGGTCTTCCAGCACCCGAACGCCTCGTACCAGGAGATCCGGGACAGGTCGAGAGAACTTCCGGCGGAGTACCGTTCGACGACCTCGGCTCGCGACGGCAGGTCGAGACCGTGCATCCCCGGGACCGCGATGAACGCCGCGGCCGAGTCCGGGTCCACGGTCCGGTCGGGCCAGTAGTTCAGCAGCGTCCCCAGATCGACGAGGACGTCACCGGTGGTGGCCATGTCCCAGTCGAAGACCGACTTCACCCGGTCGGGGTCGTCCGGCGCGAACTGGCAGTTGTCCACCTTGTAGTCGTTGTGCACGATGCCGGCCCGCTGGGAGGTGGGGATCGCGGCACGAATCAGCCTGCCCACCTCGTCGACCACTCGCGCGGCCTCCGCGGACGGCGCGTGCTCGGCTACCGCGTCCCACCGCGACGACCAGCCGCGGACCTGCCGATCGAGGTAGCCGTCCGGCCGCCCGAGGTCCGACAGTCCGCACGACGCGGGATCGACCGCGTGTAGCTCCGCGAGGCCGTCGATCACCGCCAGCCCGATCCGGCGTCCGGCGTCGGGTAGATGCGCCATCGACACCGGAATCGAATCCCACACCACGATTCCGTCGCGGTACTCCGAAACCAGGAACTCCGCACCGATCACCGCTGCGTCCGCGCAGTGCAGCAGGGCCCGCGGTGCGCGGTCGTAGCGTTCGTGCAAACGCGACAGCACCCGGTACTCGCGGCCCATGTCATGTGCGCCCGGCGCGATCTTCCCGAACGGGGGACGACGAACCACCAGGCGACGGTCCCCGAAGCTGACGCGGTAGGTGAGATTGGCTGAGCCACGTGGGAACTGGAGCACCGAGAACTCCCCGTCGAGGCCCTCGACGTTCGCCCGCAGGTGCGTTTCGAGCGAGGCCCAGTCGAGCTCTTCGCCGGCCCGGACCGGGGCGATCTCGTCGACCGGTTCCGTGACTTCGGAGGGAGAGGAGGACGCCATCACCAGGTCCCCTTGGCAGGCAGCCCGAACTTCCGTTCCGCCGCACCGTCGAGGACGGGAAGGTGCATCGTCGGGAACAGGCCCTCGGCGGGCGTGGCGTCTTTGAGCAGCTGCTTTGCGATCTGCTGCTTGTGCAGTTCCGTCGCACCGTCGGCCAGGCCCATGTGGTAGCTCTCCAGCAGCCACTTGCCGAACGGCATCTCGGTGGAGATGCCGAGCGACCCGTGCAGCTGGATGGCCCGCGACACCACACTGTTCAGGACCTTCGGCATCACCATCTTCACCGCGGAGATGTCGGCGATCACCTTCTTGTAGTCCTGCAGGTTGTCGATCTTCCAGGCGGTGCGCAGCACCAGCAGGCGGAACTGCTCGAGCTCCACCCAGGACTCGGCGATCATCTCCTGCACGAGCTGCATGTCGGCCAGGCTCCGCCCGCGAGTGTGTCGTGAGACCGCCCGCTCGAGCATCATGTCCAGCGACGCGCGGACGAGGCCGACGGTGCGCATCGCGTGGTGGATGCGGCCGCCACCGAGGCGGGTCTGGGCGACCTCGAAGCCGTTGCCCTCCTCCCCGAGCAGGTGGTCGACGGGGACGCGGACGTCGGTGTAGCGGATGTACGCGTGTGTGCCCTCGGACTCCGAATGTCCCCACACCCCGACGTTTCGGACGATCTCGATGCCGGGTGTGTCCGTCGGCACGACGAACATCGACGCGCGCCGGGTGCGGGGTGCGTCGGGATCCGTGACGGCCATGACGATGAGGAACGACGAGAACCGGGCATGGGAGGAGAACCACTTCTCGCCGTTGATGACGTAGTGGTCGCCGTCGCGAACGGCGCGGGTGACGAAGCTGGTCGGGTCGGACCCGCCCTGCGGCTCGGTCATCGAGTAGCAGGACATGATGTCGCCGTCGATGAGGGGGCCGAGGTAGCGGGCCTTGAGCTCCGGTGTGCCGTAGTGGGCGAGGATCTCGGCATTGCCGGAATCGGGTGCCTGGCAACCGAACACGACCGGTCCACTGTGGGTGCGGCCGAGGATCTCGTTGAGCAGGGCGAGATTGAGCTGACCGTAGCCGGGTCCGCCGAGGTTGGGGCCGAGGTGGCAGGCCCACAGTTCCTGCTCGCGCACCTTCTCCTGCAGCGGCCTGATCAGCTTGTTGCGGGTGGGATCGGAGACGTCCCACGCGTGTTCGACGATGCGGTCGACGGGCTCGACCTCCTCGGTGACGAACCGGTCGACCCAGTCCAGCTTCTCCTGAAACTGTGGATCGGTTTCGAAATCCCATGCCATTGCGCTCTCCTAGTGGTTCGGGCCTCGATGTGTGCTGCGAGGGTCAGCGGGTCAGGACGGTGCAGGCGCTGATGCCTGGTGCCCCGTACACGTGTGTGAATCCCACCCGCGGATTGCCGGCGACCTGCCGGTCGCCGGCACGGCCGCGCAACTGGACGACGTTCTCGTACACCTGTCGCAGGCCGGTGGCGCCGATCGGCTCGCCGTTGGCGATGCAGCCGCCGTCGGTGTTCACCGGGATGGAACCACCGATCTCCGTTGCGCCGGAGCGGATCAGCGACTCCTGCTCGCCGTGCTTGCACAGCCCCGTCTCGGCCAGGTGCATGATCTCCGCGCCCGCCTCGGTGTCCTGGATCTGCGCGACGTCGACGTCGGTGGGGTCGATGCCCGCGGTCTCGAAGGCGGCGCGCGAGGCGGTGACGGTCGGCCCGTCGGCGCGCTCGGGTGACACCCACGGGCTGAACACCTCGAACGACCCGAACTGGCGTGACCGCAGCGCCGCGGCCTCGACGAACACGGGGGTGTCGGTGTACCGGTGCGCGTGGTCGGCGCGCGCCAGGATCAGCGCGACACCGCCCTCGGCCGGCGAGCAGAACATGTACTGCGTGAGCGGGTCGCTGACCATCGTGGCGCCCGTGATCTCCTCTTCGGACAGCGGTGTTCGCCGCCATGCATGCGGAGCCAGGGCGCCGTTGCGGAACGCCTTCGCCGCGACCGTCGCCAGGAGGCTCTTCGGCAGGTCGTGCTCGACGAGGTAGCGCTGGATCTTCATCGCGAAGAACTGCGTGGTGACCATCATCCCGGTCTCCCCGTACCAGCGCCCCAGTCCGTTGTCCTCGGGGCGCGCGTTGAACGCGCCCCGCGGATGCTTGTCGAACCCGACGACCATGCCGAGATCGCTCTCACCCGAACGGATCCTGCTGAGCGCGGACGTGAGGGCGCTACCACCGGTGGCGCAGCCGTTTGAGACGTTGACGAAGGGCAGCCCGGTGAGCCCGAGATCCGACACGAGCGTGTCCGCATTACCCGCGGAATCGCTTCCACCGTAGGCGAACTGGATGTCCTTGAACTCGACCCCGGCATCGGCGAGTGCCTGCCGGGCGGCGAAAGCGCCCTGGTCGCGTCCACTGACGCCTTCCGTGCGGCCGAACTTGTGGATACCGACTCCGACGATCGCGACCTTCACGACGACTCTCCTTCCGCGGGTTCGAATGCGAACGCGCGCACCTCGGTGCCGCCCTCGTCGAGATGGTTGACGATCGTTGTGAGTCGCACAGCCGTCCCGATCGTGAGGGCATCGGCGTCGGCGACCGTCAACCGAGACTCGACGATCACCTCGCCGAGGTCGACGTAGCCGACACCGAACGGAGTGAACGGGTCGACGGTGCGGAAGGGGGCCTTCGGGGCGAAGGTCTGCACCGTGTACGACCACAGGGTGCCCTCCCGGGGCAGGGGCGTGCTCTCCATCGACGAGCCGCCGCACCGCGGGCAGGACGCCTGCACTGGAAAGGTGACGGTCCCGCATCCGGCGCACTTTGCGCCCACCAGAGCGGAATCCGCGTCTGCCGTGGCGAACAGCGTGTCGTCGACGAACCGCCACGCGGGTGTTGTCGTCGTCATGCGGCACCACCGTCGTCTGCGTTCGCGGCCGCGCGGCCGGTGTCGACCCGCCATACCGGAATCACCACCGCGTTACCCTCCGCGTCCTCACCCAGATCCTCGAAGTCGCTCACCACCGGTGTACCCGCGGACACGTCCGCGCGGCCGGGCAGGTTGCCGATCATCCGGACCCCGTCCTCTTCGCCGTCGACGTCGACGACGATCACCGTGTACGGCACCGGGAACAGGGGGTGCACCTGGTGCTCGACGACCGTGTGCGCGTAGACCGTTCCGGTGCGTGCCACCGGTTGCCACACAGGACCGGTGCCGCCGCAGTACACGCAGCGCGGCCGCGGCAAGTGGATCCGCTTGCCGCACGAAGTGCAGGTCAGCACGGACAGCCTGCCCTGCGCGGCCTCGGCGAAGAATCCACTGCTGCCGCGGTCGACGACGGTCGGGCGCAGCCGCGCCGGCTCATGGTCCATGGTCTCGGCCGTGGTCGGGGCGCTCATGCCGCCACCAGGATCAGTGCGCTGGCCGCCGGCGGGGGAGCGGAGGTCACTAGCGAGACCTGAGCACCCGGCACCTGGCTGGTGGAGGTGCCGCGGATCTGCCGCACACCCTCCACGACATGGTTCATCCCGTGGATGTACCCCTCGGACATGTGTCCTCCGCTGGTATTGATCGGAATCGATCCGCCTAGATCGATCTGGCCGTCGGCGAGGAAGTCGCCGGTGTCTCCGCGCTTGCAGAATCCGTAGTCCTCGATCTGGATGAGCGCGGTGATGGAGTAGCAGTCGTAGATCTGTGCGACGTCGACGTCGGTCGGTCCGAGGCCTGCGCGCGAGTACAGGGTGTCCTGGCAGACCCGTGACGGCAGCACTGTGACGTCCTCGCGCATCAGCGTCGGGTACATGATTCCCGGCTGCGGCCGCGGGCACGTCGACATCGCGGCAGACCGGATCAGGGCGGGCGGCTGTGCGAGGTCGCGTGCGCGCTCGGCCGTCGTGACGACCACGGCTGCGGCGCCGTCGGTTTCGAGGCAGTAGTCGAACAGTCGCAGCGGCGACGAGAGCATCCGCGAGGCGAGGTAGTCGTCGAGGGTCATCGTGCGGTCGTGCATCTGGGCGGCCGGGTTCGCGTTGGCGCGCCTGCGGGCTACGAGAGCGATCTCGGCGAGCTGTTCCGACTTCAGGCCGGTCTGCGTCATGTACCGCTGCGCCATCAGCGCGAAGTACTGGCCGGAGGACAGCAGCCCGTACGGTCCGAAGAACTCTTCCATGGTCTCCTGGCCGCCGACCTCGGGCGTGGTGACGGGAGAGAGCCCGAACCGGCGTCCCGATCGGCCGTTGAGTGAACGGAAGACCACGACCGTGGTGGCCTGGCCGCTCATGATCGCGGCGACCGCCTGGGCGACCATGGCGCACGGACCCGACCCGCCGGGCCCCGCCTCCCCCCAGTAGGTGAGGTTGGGGACGCCGAGACCGTCGGCGAGGGCGGCACACGACACGAGATCCATGTCGTTGCGCACGATTCCGTCGACATCGGCGACGGTGAGGCCGGCATCGGCGAGCGCGTTCGCCGCGGCCTCGACGGCGAGAGCGGTCACCGACACGCCGGAGTCCTTGGAGAACGCGGTTGTGCCGATTCCCGCGATGGCGCACGCGTCGCGTTGCCAGGCGATGGTGTCTGTGGGCATGGGGGCTCCTTCGGAAGGGTCGAACGGGCTGTCAGTGCGCGGTGAGGCCGCCGTCGGCGGCGATGGCTGCGCCGGTCATGAACGAGGCCTCGTCGGAGAGCAGGAATGCGGTGACGGTGGCCATCTCGTCCGGAGCCGCCTTGCGTCCCATCGGCGTCGCCTCGATCGCATCGCTGCGGGTGCGCACCTGGATCTTTCCGTGGAGCGCGGCGGTGTTCGCGGCCAGGCCGGTGCTCACGACGCCGGGGCACAGGCAGTTGGCGCGGATACCGTGCTCGGCGTAGCCGAGGGCGATCGACCGCGTCAGCTGGAGCACGCCGCCCTTGGACGCCTCGTATGCCGGGGTGTTGAAGTTCGGTGCGACCAGTGAGGCCACCGAGCCCACGGTGACGATGGAGCCGCCGCCGGCCTGGAGCAGGTGCGGGATGGTGGCACGCAGTGGCAGGAACGTGCCGGTCAGATTGACGCGGAGCGCGATGTCCCAGTCGTCGAGGCTCAGCTCGTGGGCGAGGCCGGCACGGGTGATGCCGGCACACGTCACGACACCGTCGAGACCGGACAATGCGAGCGCCGCGGTCTCCACTGCCGATGCCACCGACTGCTCGTCGGCGACATCGCAGTGGATGGCGACGGCGGTGCCACCGGCCGCGCGCACGGATTCGGCGACGCTCTCGGCTGCGTCCTTGCGCGCGTCGGTCACAGCGACGGCTGCACCTTCCGCTGCGACCCGGTGGGCGACTGCCTCACCGATGCCGCTGCCGCCGCCGGTGACGAATACCCGGCGCCCCGCCAGTCGTGAAGTCATGATGTTTCCTTTCGTCACTGCAGCAGGAGGCCGGCGTCGACCGGGAGCGACGCGCCGGTGATGTATCGGGACTCGTCTGAGGCGAGGAAGAGGACGGCGTTGCTCATGTCGATCGGCTCCACCCACCCGACGTCCATGACGTTGCGCGCCTTCGAGCGGTCCCACAGGTCGTCCGGCCCGGGGTTCTCCAGGTCGGGTCCGAACACGGCGAAGGTTGCCTCGTTGTGGAGCATCGGAGTCGCCACCGCGCTCGGGTTGACGGTGTTCACGCGAATCCTGTTGCGCCCCAGCTCGCCGGCCAGTGTGCGCATCAGCCCCATCACGCCGGCTTTGGAGGCGTTGTAATGCGCGATGTTCGCGGAGCCGCGGAACGCCTGGATCGAACTGGTGATGACGATCGATCCGCCCCGGCCGGCATCGATCATTCCGGGCACCACGGCCTTCACGGTGTGGAAGACGCCGGTGAGGTTGACGTCGATGACGTCCTGCCACTCGCCTTCGGTGAGTTCCCAGGTGGGCGCGAAGCCGACGATGCCCGCGTTGGCGCAGACGATGTCGACGTGACCGAACTCCGAGATTGCCTCGCCCACGGCGTCGTTCATCTGCTGCTGGCTTCGCACGTCCGCGACCCGGGACACCACGCGGCGCCCGGTCGCAGCCACCAGTTCGGCGGTCTCCTTCAGGTCCGCCTCCGTTGGCAGGGGATACCGCACCGACGCGATGTCCGTGCACGCGTCGATCAGGAAGACGTCGGCTCCCTCCTCGGCGAGACGGACCGCGTGTGAACGGCCCTGCCCGCGTGCGCCACCGGTGACCAGTGCGACCTTGCCCGACACCCGTCCCATGAGTTCGTGTCCTTTCGCGATGCTTGTGGAGCCGTGAAATCAGTTGAAGAGCTGGTTGAATCGGGCCTTGAGTGCCTCCAGGGCCTCGGGCGTCATTGCCGCGGTGTCCTGTGGCGCAACCTTGTCGATCGTGATGACGGCGCTCGCGATGTCGGGCAGAACCGACGCCGCGCGGTAGGAGATGGCCTCCTGGCCGGCTGGAGTGACCAGGTAGTTGGCGAGCAGCTGCGCGGCGGCGGGATGCGGGGCGTCGGTGAGGATGCCCGCATACATCGGCCCGCCCCAGACCATGTCGTCGAAGCCGGATGCGACCGGAGCGCCTGCCTCGGCTTCCTTCGTCTGGTCCTGCACGAACGTCGCGGCGGCGATCTCACCGGATGCCAGCGCCTGGGCGAGTGGTAGAGCGCCAGGGTAGATGCGCGGCTTCTGTGCGGCGAGCCGCTCCATGTAGTCGGCGCCGCCGACGTTGTCCAGGTAGTTCTCGTAGAGGTCGATGTGCGCCGCAGAGGTGGGCAGAACGGTGCCGATCTTGCCGCCGGCAAGGGCGGGATCGAGCAGGTCCTCGTAGCCGGTCAGGCCCTCAGGAAGGCGGTCGGTGTTCCAGGCGAATGTCCCGACGGACGCATTGGTCACGAAGTCGTGGCTGGGCCTCAGCAGCGTGGCGGCGTCGTACTCGGACTCCGTCACGGCGGGACCGACGGGAGCGGTCAGTTCTCCCGTGGTCCCGAGCTGCTCGCTCCACGCCGGCGTGGCTTGCAGCACGACGTCTGCCACGGTGTTGCCGGTGGTGAGCTCGGCTCCGATCTTCTGATGCAGGTTGGCGTCGACGTCGCGGACGACGTCCACCCGAATCCCGTATTCGTTCTGGAACCGGGAGGCGAGTTCTGCCAGCTGCTCGTTGGTGTTCGACGAGTAGATCGTGACCTCGCCCTCGGCCTTGGCATCCTCGATCAGTTGCTGCCAAGAGGCGTCGCCGGTCGGTCCGGTCGATCCGATCGAGTCGTTGGCGATTCGCTGGTCCGCGCCGGCGCCGCCACACGCGGTCAACAGCAATACTGTGGCGGTGAGTCCGGCTGCCGCGCTGGCGATTCGTCGAAATGCGCTCACGAAGGCTCCTGTCGGGAATGGCGGCACAGTTGTGCCGGGCTGGGGTGATGTGGGGGTGGTTGGTTCGAGTCAGAGGAGAGGAACGACGGCCTTTCCGACGGAGGTGCCGTCCAGCATCCCGTTGAACGCCGGCCACGCACCCGCGATGCCGCCGGGGAACTCGGTGTGGACGGGTCGGACCGCACCGGCACGGATCCAGGCCGCCATGCGGTTCTCGAATTCGGGGCGGGCGTCCTCGTGGTCACCCAGGAGGAAGCCCTCCATTCGGGCGCGACGCCAGATCAGCTTGAGCAGGTTGGCGGGCCCCGGCTGTGGCGCCCGCGCATTGTAGATACTGCTCATGCCGCACAATGCAATTCGCGCATGATCGGACAGGACTCGGATCGCGGCCTCGAGATGCTCCCCGCCGACGTTGTCGAAGTACACGTCCAGCGAGGTCGTGCCTGCCTCCGCGAGCGATCTGCCAAGGAGGTCCTTCACCGGCCCGTCGTGGTAGTCGAAGGCGGAGTCGGCACCGAGATCGCGAACGAGCGCCACCTTCTCCGGTGACCCCGCGCTCCCGATGACGGTGGCGCCCATCCGTTTGGCGATCTGAACGACGGTGGACCCGACGGCTCCCGCTGCGGACGAGACGAAGAGGACGTCACCCGCTTCCAGTCGCGCGATTCGCGTCAGGCCGACCCATGCGGTCATGCCCGGGATCCCGAGCAGCCCGAGATGAGTTGCGGGGGAAAGATCGTCGTGGTCGAGGATGCGGCATTCGGTGGCGTGAAAGGTGGAGTGCTCCCGCCACCCGTGGTCGTGGAGGACGAGCGCGCCGACCGGGACCGAGGAGTCGGCCGACTCCGTCACCCGGCCAACGGTCGGCGCGGACATCGGCGCGTTCAACGGGTAGGGCTCGGCGTAGGTCGCTTCACCACCCATTCGTCCACGCATGTACGGTTCAACGGACATCACCTGGTTGGCGACGCGGACCATGCCCGACGCCGGCGGCGGGCACATGGTCTGGACGAGTTCGACGTCCGCGTCGCGGGGACGTCCTGTCGGGCGCGAGCGAAGGCGCCACTCACGGCTGGGTGTCGGAAGCATTTTTCCTCCGGAGAGAGGGCGGGCGGTCGGCTGGTTCTCCTCAGGCGGGTTGGAGGGCTTCCACCTGCAGGACGAGATCACGACGGACGAGTTTCCCGGTGGGAGTTCGGGGCAGATCGTCAACGAAGACCACGTCGTCCGGTGTGCGTGATCCGCGCAGGCGCGCACGGCACCACGCGCGAATCTTTTCGGGTTCGAGGGTTTCCGACGGCTCGGGAACGACCACGGCGCAGATCCGTTCACCCCACTCGTCGTCGGGGAGACCGATCACCGCGACCTCGCGAACACCGTCGTGACGTACAAGGACGTCCTCGATCTCCGCGGGCGCGATGTTCTCGCCGCCGCGGATGATCGTGTCGTCGGCGCGACCGCCGATGTAGAGGTAACCGTCGTCGAGGTGGGCGCGGTCTCGGGTCGGAAACCAGCCGTTCTCGTCGAGTACGGTCCCCCTCCCCATGTACTCGCCGCTGACCTGTGGGCCGCGCACCCACAGCAGACCGGTCGCGCCGTCGGGGAGGACGGTGGCGTCGTCGTCGGCGCGGATCTGCGCCTCCATGCCCGGCACTACCCGGCCGACCGATGACAGTCGAGTGCGGAGTGCTGGATCGGCGAGCGCTTCGCGGTGATCCGCGGGGCCGAGAACCGCAATGGTGGAACTGGTTTCGGTCAGTCCGTACGCATTGACGAACCCGGTGGTCGGGAACGCGGCGAGCGCACGTTCGAGGACCGGCTGCGGCATCCGGGCGCCGCCGTAGGCGAGGGAAGCGAGGCGGGGTGTCCGCGCCGGTTCCCCGTTCAGGTGCTCGACGACGCGTGCGAGCATCGTGGGGACCACCATCGCGCTCGTCACGCCCTCGTCGCGGACGAGTTCGAGCCACCCCTGGGGAGAGAAGTCCGGCAGGTGCACCATCCGGCGGCCTGCGTAGACGTTGCTCAGGACCGCTCCCATGCCCGCGATGTGGTAGGGCGGGGTGCTCACGAGGGTGGCCTCTTCCTCACCCGCGGAAGCGAATTCGACGGTGTTGAACAGGTAGGACAGTAGGTTGCGATGCCGGAGGAGGACACCCTTCGGAGCCGATGTCGTACCCGATGTGAACAGTACGATCGCGGTCGCGTCGTCGGGTGCCGGCGCGAAATCGGCGGGCCCGGCGCGGTGGGCGAGGTCGAGGAACCGATCGGTGGTCAGAACCGTCTCCGCCGCGTCGGCGATCTTGTCCGCGTACGCGGGGTCCGCGACGACCACGGGTCGGTCCAACTGGGCGACCAGGCCACGTAATTGTTCGTCGGAAAGCCGGTAGTTCAGTGGTGCGAGTGGAATGCCCGCCCGAGCCGCCGCGAAGGTCAGGACCGGCAGTGCCGGGCCGTTCACTCCGACGAACACGACGTGCCGTGCACCCCGGTCGCGGAGCGTCGTGGCTCCTCCCGATGCGAGGTCGCTGAGCTGCCGACAGGTCAACCCGGAGCTGCGCCGTCCGATGACGATTCTGTCGGGATGAATCGAGGACGCCATGTCCAGAACAGTTTCGATACCCATTGCACCACCTGGCTGAAGTGAGCGCGGTGCACGTCCGTATGCACCGACCGTCCGGTCTCGCCTGCCGTGTGCGGCCAGTCACGCTTGTGTGCGCTGGGCCACATTTGGCGAGTGGTGTGAACTGTAGCAAATATGACGATATTTATGAATATCCGAATGTGATCGGTTCTGGTGGGTGAGTGACTGCGCGCGCACTGGCCGTGTGGCCTGGGAAAAGGTCGACCGGGCACGCCGAAGCTGCGGATGCGGGCGCGCATCCGCGGGGGGCGAGAACGGTCAGGCGGTGTGGTGAGAGCCGCTGATCAGCGGCCACAGTCCGGCACCGCCGGCGGCGGCCGCGGTGGCGGTGAGTGCGTCGTCCCACGAGCGGACGGAGCCGAACTCGCCGCGCCAGGAGAGCAGCCGGTTCGTGAACCGGTGCAGGGGATGTTCGGCGGTGAAGCCGATCGCACCCATCGCCTGATGGGCGTTCCGGACGATCGTCGACGCGCCGTGCCCGGCGCAGGATCGGGCGGCGGCGATCGCGAACTCGGTTGCCGTGGAATCGAATCCGTGATCGATCACGGCGGTGACCGCGGCCTCGGTGGCGGCCCGGGCGAGCGCGTCGGCGGTGGCGATGTCCGCGACCAGGTGCTGCACCGCCTGGAACGCCGCCACCGGCCTGCCGAACTGCGTGCGGGTGGTGGTGTGCCCGACCACGATGTCGAGTACCCGCCCCGCCGCCCCGGTCATCGCCAGCGCCCGGGACAGTGCCCCGCGCAGGTACAGCTCACGGGCGACGGTGCTGGGCACGGGGATTCCGTCGAGTCCGGTCAGGTCGACGCTCACCCGGTCCCTGGGTTCGTCGGCGAGGTTCGTGCCCGGGGCCACGGTCACGTCGGAGCGCGGCACCTGCGCGACCCGGTGGCCGTCGCCGCTGGGCCAGATCAGCACCAGCGCGTCGGCAATTCGGCCCCAGGGGACGTGCTGCGCCGTGCCGTCGGAGTCCAGTGCCGCGACGGTGCGGACGGCGACGGTGCCGCCCGGGGGTACTGCGGCGGTGTCGCTGAGGTCCGCGGTGTCGGCCAGCCAGCCCGCGAGCAGGTCGTTCTCCGCGAGGGGAACCGGCGCCGCGGTCGCCCCCGCCGCGGCCAGCAGAACCGCCGCCTCCGGCCAGCCGCCGCCGGACTCTGGGCCGGTCAGCCGCGTCACCCCGAGGTCGGTCAGCGTCGCCCACAGCGTGGTGTCGAAGTCGGGTGTGTCCGAGGCCCGGTCGAGGACCTGTTCGAGGATGCGGGTCAGGTCGTCCAGCTCGGTGCTCATCGCATCCCCAGTCCCCGCGCGATCACGCCGCGCAGAATCTCGCTCGTACCGCCGCGCAGGGTGAAGCCGGGCCGCTGCATGGCGCCGGCGGCGACCAGCGCGGCGTACCCCTCGGCTGCGTCCTCCCCGCTCAGTTCCTCGGCCAGGTCGGCGATGTCGCCTTCGGTCGCGGTGCCAAGGACCTTGACCACCGAGGCCGCGACCTCCGCGCTCTCGTGGCGTTCGAGCGCCTCGGACACCGCGGTCGACATGTGGTGCAGTCCGACCAGCCTGCCGATCTGGGCGCCGATTCTCGGGTCGGCGGGCAGTCGGCCGGCGGCGACCTCGTCGACGGTCGCGGCCAGGAGGGTGAAGGTGGACAGGAACCGTTCCGGCCCGCTGCGTTCGTAGCCGAGTTCGGAGGTCACCTGGGTCCACCCGTCGCCGATGGTGCCGAGGACCAGTTCGTCCGGCACGAACACGGCCTCGAGCCGCACCTCGTTGAAGTGGTGGTCGCCCGACATCGACATGATCGGTTCGATGGTCACTCCGGGGGAGTCGAGCATGACGATGAACTGGCTCAGCCCGTCGTGCCGGTGCGCGGTGTCCAGCGGTGCCGTCCGGGCGAGGGCGAAGAACGCGTGCGCATGATGGGCCCCAGATGTCCACAACTTGGTGCCGGTCAGCGACCAGCCCCCGTCGACCCGCACCGCCCTGGTCCGCACACTCGCCAGGTCGGATCCCGATTCGGGCTCGGACATGCCGATGGCCCAGCAGATCTCGCCGCGGGCGATGCCGGGCAGGAAGCGCTGCTTCTGCTCTTCGGTGCCGTACTTGAGCAGCGACGGCGCGGCCTGCCGGTCGGCCACCCACTGGGCGGCGACCGGTGCGCCGACCGCGAGGAGTTCCTCGGTCACGACGAACCGCTCCATGAAGGTGCGGCCGTGCCCGCCGTACTCGACCGGGATCGTCATCCCCACCCAGCCCCGCTCCGCCAACGCGCGGGTGAAGCCGGTGTCCCAGCGGGTGAGCCAGGTGTCCACGCCCGGCGTGAAGGTGCCGGCGTCGACCTGCTCACGCAGCCACGACCGCACCTGCGCCCGGAGCGCCTCGACGGCGGGTTCGGGTGCGGTCGTGGCGGGGACCAGTGGTGTGCGCATCGTTGCTCCTGTGGTGCTCGTGCTCAGATCCGGTAGCTGCGCAGCACGCCCTTGCTGATGATGGTCTTCTGGATCTCGCTGGTGCCCTCGCCGATCAGCAGGAACGGTGCCTCCCGCATCAGCCGTTCGATCTCGTACTCCTTCGAGTATCCGTAACCGCCGTGGATGCGGAAGGACTCCTGTGTCACCTCCGCGCAGTACTCGCTGGCGAGATACTTGGCCATGCCCGCGGCGACGTCGTTGCGTTCGCCGGAGTCCTTGAGCCGGGCCGCGTTCACCATCATCAGGTGCGCGGCCTCGACCTTGGTGGCCATCTCGGCGAGCTTGAATGCGATCGCCTGGTGTTCGGCGATCGGCTTGCCGAACGTGTTGCGCTGCTGCGCGTACCGGGCGGCGAGTTCGAACGCGCGGATCGCGATGCCGCAGGCCCGCGCCGACACGTTGACCCGGCCGACCTCGATGCCGTCCATCATGTGTCCGAACCCGAGTCCCGGTGTGCCGCCGAGGATGTCGTCGGCGGACGCCCGGTACCCGTCGAAGACCAGTTCGGTGGTGTCGATGCCCTTGTAGCCCATCTTGTCGATCTTCCCGGGGATGGTGATCCCCGGCACCACCTCGCCGAACCCGGCCGGCTTCTCGATCAGGAAGGTGGTCAGGTTCCGGTGCGGCTTGTCCGCGCCCTCGTCGGTCTTCACCAACGCCGCCACGAGGGTCGAGCTGGCGCCGTTGGTGAGCCACATCTTCTGGCCGGTGATCGAGTAGCCGTCGCCGTCCCTGGTCGCCCGGGTGCGGATCGCGGCGACGTCCGAGCCGAGCTCCGGTTCGGACATCGAGAACGCGCCCCGGACCTCCCCGGTCGCCATCCGCGGCAGGTAGTGCGCCTTCTGCGCGGGGGTCCCGTGCCGGCGGATCATGTACGCGACGATGAAGTGGGTGTTGATCACCCCGGAGATGCTCATCCAGCCGCGGGCCAGCTCCTCCACGCACAGGGCGTAGGTGAGCAGGGACTCGCCGAGCCCGCCGTACTCCTCCGGGATCATCAGACCGAACAGGCCCATCTCGCGCATGCCGTCGACGATCTGCTGCGGGTACTCGTCCGCGTGCTCGAGCTCCTGCGCGTGCGGGATGATCTCCTTGTCCACGAACGCGCGGACGGTGGCGAGGATCTCGGACTGGGTGTCGGTGAGCCCGGGGGTCTGGGCGAGCCTGGTCATCTCTGATCCTTCGGCAGGTTCGGCGCGGAGCGGGTCGGGATCCATCATGCAGCACCGACGGGGGCCCGGCCGGGCGCCGGCCATAGCTTCTGGCTAACCGGGCGATTCACCGAATGCGCTTGTCGGATCGTCCGCGTGCATGGTTGCCGCGTGTCGGCCGGAGCGGTCGGCAGGACCGTTCGCCCGGTCAGGCCTCTGCCCGGTCCGTGGTCTCCGACAGGCGGAGTTCACGGGCGATGAGGCAGGCCGGGAACGTCACGCCGATCGCGACGACGAACGACGCGATCCGGCGGGCCACCGGCCGTGAGGTGGGGTCACGCGGTCGTCGGATCCCACCTGGCCTCGAGGTATCGAGGGATCTTGTGACGGCGCCGCGGTGCGACGATCGCCGGCAGGATGAACGTCAACATCTCGGCGAGCCGAGCCTCGAGGTCACTGCGCTGCGCGAGCACGTTCGACACGAGCTGGACGCCGGTGAACGCCGAGACGAAGTAGCGGGCGACCGCGGCCGGATCGATGCTGTCGAGTACGTCGCCCTCTTCGATGGCCAATCGGAACACCTGATCGAGGTTGTCGATCCAGTCGAGGTACGGCTGCGGTGGGCCGGACTCGGCGCTCATCTCGAGTGTCAGGCGAATGCCGGCTCGGACGATGGGGTCCTCGATGATCTCGCGGCCCATCTCGTAGCAGAACATCACCAGCTGTTCGAGGGCAGGCGCGCCCGTCTCCCGGATGCGCCCGGCCATGGCCATCGAGATCGCGTGCTGCTCCTCGATGACGACCGCGGCGAGCTCGTCCTTCGACTTGAAATGGAAGTACACGGCGCCCTTGGTGAAGCTGGACAGGTCGACGATCTCGGACAGGCTGGCGCGCTCGTATCCGGTCTCGTCGAACCGTGTGGCGGCTGCCCGGACGATCTGTTGCCGGGTTGCGATAGCCCTCTGCTGCTTGACCACTACGCCCATGTCCTCTCGGTTCGCGTCCCGGTTCCGATATACCACGACCACATGCCCGGCCGGGGACTCTCGCCATCATGGCCGAAGACGCCTGCACCCGGAGGGCCGAGGGCGGCCCCCGCGTTCGCGTCGCAGAATTCGGGAGGTGCCGTCACTCCACCGGCCTCGGGTGTGTCCGGTCGCGTACCAGGTCGGCGAAGGCCCGGCCGACGGGAGAGAGGGTCTCGGGGTCGAAGGCGAGTCCGAAGCCCCGGCGGATCGGTGGGTCGATTGGCCGCACCACCGCCCGGTCGGCCACCGATTCGGCCAGCGACCGCTCGACGACGGTGCCGCCGATGCCGGCGAGCACCATCGGTATGCGGGCCTCACGGTGGTCCACCAGCACCGCGTTCGCCGGACGGACCCCGGCTGCGCGAATCGCGTCCTGGATCTCGTCGGCCACCGAATTGCCCTGCGGGACGAACACCATCGGCACGTCCGGAAGCTGCGACAGCGGCACCGGTCCCTCGGGCAGGTCGGTGCCGTGCGGATAGGCGAGCCAGTACTCCTGGCTGCCCAGCTCGATCACCTCCAGGGCGGGGTCGTCGATCGGGAGGTGTGCGACGACGAACTCGCTGTGCCCGTCCCGGATCAGTGCCGGAGCCGACGGCTCGTCGAGCATCTCGCCGAACCCGACGACGACTCCCGGATAGGTGCCGCGGAACTCGGTGACCAGCGGGACCACCTCCGGCGCCAACGCAGGAAACGCCGTCACGTCGAGGCGCCCCGTGAGTTCGCCGCCGGTGTCACCGAGCAGGTCGTGCACTGCGGTGAGGTCGCGCAGAATCCGCCGGGCCGGGCCGACGAGGCTTCGTCCGGCCGCGCTGAGCACCATGCCCCGGCCGACCCGTAGGAACAGGGGCACACCGAGTTCGCGCTCGAGGCCGCGCAACGCCTGGGAAATGGTCGGCTGGGCCACCGACAGTGCCGCGGCCGCACCGCTCAGGCCCTCGTGCTCAGCGACGGCGAGGAAATACGCGAGTTGGCGGCGCTCCATCAGGACTCCCCGATGCCGGTGGCGATTGCCGTGAACGCCTCCGCGGCCGGAGAGGCCGGACCGGAGCGCAGGACCAACCCGACCTGCCGCACGAGGGGCGGGTCGAGCGAACGGAGTGCCACACCACGCAGCTGTCCCTCGGCGACGGCACGGGGCAGTACCGTCGCGCCGGTGCCGCGGGCCACGAGGTCCCAGGTCGCGGTCGGATGGGCGCAGTCCACCACGACCGGGTCGCCGGACTCGCCGACCAGGTCGCCGATCAGCCCGGTGCCGCCCCGGCCCGCGCCGTCGACGATCAGCGGCAGCGTCCGAACCCGGTCCCGCGGCACCGGATCGGGCAGCCCGGCCGCCAGGTCCGGCGGCAACGCCAGCACCACTTCCTGGGAAGTGATCGGCACCGTCCTCAGGGTTCCGGTGTCGGCGGCCAGGTCGACGACCCCGATCTCGGCCTCGCCGCTGCGCAGTGCCGCCAGCACGCCGAGCGGGCCCGGGGTGTCCCGGATCCTGACGGTGACCTGCGGGTGTCGCCGGCGGAACCGCTGGACCAGCGTCACCATCGGGTCGATCGAGAACGACGACGTGGTGACCACGTCGACCCGCCCGGAGGTGAGTTCGCGGACCGACGCCACCCGGGCCTTCGCCCGTTCGACGTCGGCGAGGATCCGGCGGGCCGCGACGTCGAGTTTGCGGCCCGCCTCGGTGAGTTCGAGGGTGCGGCCGGAGCGGTCGAACAGGGTGACGCCGAGCCTGCGTTCGAGGGTACGGATCGCCTGGGACAGTGACGGCTGCGAGATGTACAGCGCGCGGGAGGCCTTGGTGATCCCGCCATGGTCGACCACCGCGACGAAGTAGGCGGCGAGCAGCAGGTCCACCGGCCCATCGTAGAACCCGGGCGCAGGACGGACCCGACGGCACCGCCGGGGGCGGTCTCGACGGCGCCGCCGTCAGGGCACCACCAGGGTCACTGTCTCGGCGACCAGGGCCGGCTTGTCGCCGCCCTCGATCTCGACCACGAACCGGGTGGTGAGAAAGGTGCCGGCGTCGGTGGTGCGGCACTCGAGCGGCGTCGCCGACGCCCGGATCCGGGAGCCGACGCGGACCGGCGCGGGGAAGCGAACCTTGTTGCTGCCGTAGTTCACCCGCGCCGACCCGGTGTCGATCGCGTACAGGCCGGCGGCGAGCGCCGGGAGCAGCGACAGGGTGAGGTAGCCGTGGGCGATGGTCGCGCCGTACGGCCCGGTGGCCGCCCGCGCCGGATCGGTGTGGATCCACTGGTGATCGCCGGTGGTTTCGGCGAACGCGTCGATCCGGTCCTGGTCGACGGTGATCCACTCGCCGGGGCCGACGGTCTCGCCGAGCGCGGACCGCAGGGCGTCGATCGAGTCGAAGGTACGCAGGGCCATCACTTCACCGCCTCGAAGATCGCAGCCAGGCCCTGCCCGCCGCCGATGCACATCGTCTCGAGTCCGTACCGGCCGTCGCGGCGGTGCAGTTCGCGGGCCAGGGTGGCGAGCATCCGGCCGCCGGTGGCGCCGACCGGGTGTCCGAGCGAGATGCCGGAGCCGTGCACGTTGGTGCGGTCGCGGTCGGCGTCGGTGAACTTCCACTCCCGCATCACCGCGAGCGCCTGTGCGGCGAACGCCTCGTTGAGTTCGATGACGTCGATGTCGGCGAGCGTCAGGCCGGCCTTGCGCAGCGCGACCTCGGTGGCCGGGACCGGGCCGATGCCCATGATCTTGGGCGCGACCCCGGCCAGTCCCCAGGACACCAGCCGCACCAGCGGCCGCAGCCCCAGTTCGTCGGCCTTCTCCCGGGTGGTGACGAAACACAGTGCGGCGGCGTCGTTCTGGCCGCTGGCGTTGCCCGCGGTCACGGTGGCCTCGGGATCGGTCTTCGCCATGATCGGACGCAGTGCGGCGAGGGATTCGACGGTGGTGTCGGCGCGCGGGTGCTCGTCGGTGTCGATCACGGTGTCGCCGCGACGCCCGGGGACGGTGGTGGGGACGATCTCTTCGGCGAGAATCCCGGCCCGCTGCGCGGCGACGGCGCGCTGGTGCGACGCGACCGCCAACTCGTCCTGCTCGGTGCGGCCGATGTTGTATTCGCGACGCAGGTTCTCGGCGGTCTCGATCATTCCGCCGGGAACGGGATACAACCGGCCGCCCGCGGTTTCGCGGGCGCGGACCAGACCGTCGTGCACGGCCACGCCTCCCCGGGCACCGCCCCAGCGCATGTCGGTGGAGTAGAACGCCGCGTTGCTCATCGACTCGCTGCCGCCGGCGACGATCAGGTCGTTGTCTCCCGCGCCGACCTGCAGCGCCGCCTGGATCACCGCCTGCAGGCCGGACCCGCAGCGCCGGTCGATGTGCATGCCCGGCACGGTGACCGGCAGGCCGGCATCGAGCGCGACGACACGGCCGATCGCGGGGGCCTCGCTGTTGCCGTTGCAGTGCCCCAGGATGACGTCCTCGACCTGCTGGGGTGCGACGCCGGTGCGCTCGAGGAGTCCCTGCAGCGCGGTGACCCCCAGATCGACGGCGGTGAGCCCCTTGAACATCCCGCCGTACCGGCCGATCGGGGTGCGGACGGGTTCGCAGATCACGACCTCACGCATCACATGAACCTCCCGCCGGTGACCTCGAGCAGGGTGCCGGTCATGTACGAGGACAGGTCGGAGGCGAGGAACAGGGCGACGTTCGCCACCTCGGTGACCTCCCCGGCGCGACCCATCGGGATCTCGGTCATCTTCTGGTCCCACGCCTTCTGCGGCATCGCCTCGGTCATCGCGGAACGGATCAGTCCCGGTGCAATCGCGTTGATCCGGATGCCGTGGTGCGCCACCTCTTTCGCGGCGGCCTTCGTCATGCCCACGATCCCCGCCTTGGCGGCCGAGTAGTTCGTCTGCCCCACCAGGCCGACCTTGCCGGACAGCGACGACAGGTTGACGATCGCACCGCTCTTGCGTTCGCGCATCATCGCCGACGCCAACCGCAGCCCGTTCCAGGTGCCCTTGAGGTGGACGGCGATCACCTGGTCGAACTGGTCCTCCGTCATCGTGCGCATCGTCGCGTCACGGGTGATGCCGGCATTGTTCACCAGGATGTCGAGGCCGCCGAACGAATTCACCGCGGTGTCGAGCATGGCCTGCACCTCGTCGGCGACGGTGACGTCGCAGACCACCCCACGCGCGACGTCGGGTCCGCCGAGTCGGGTGGCGGCCTTCTCGACCTGGGCGGCGTTCACGTCGCCGAGCACGACTCGCGCCCCCTCCGCGACGAAACGCTCGGCGATCGCATAGCCGATTCCCTGTGCACCGCCGGTGATCACGGCGGTGCGGTCGGTCAGCAATGGCATGTCGGTGTCCTTCTCCAGAAAGTGATCCGATGCTGGGGGCCACAGTAGTGACGGCTCGTGCCGTCGAGGAAGGCTCTCGCGATCGGGATTGGCTAACGGTCGGGTGCGCGGATGCCTATTGGACGCGGTCCGGCGCGCGGGGGAGGGTGGACGGCATGAGCACCCTGCCCGGAGGCGCCGAGGTCGGCGCCGACGATCTGCGCGACATCCTCGACCAGACCCGGCGCTTCGTCCGGTCCACCGTCGTCCCGCGTGAGCCGGAGATCATGGACGGCAACGCGATTCCGGAGGACATCCGCGCCGCAGCCAAGGAGATGGGGCTGTTCGGGTACGCGATCCCGCAGCAGTGGGGCGGCCTCGGACTCGACCTGGCCCAGGACGTCGAGCTGGCGATGGAACTCGGCTACACCACGTTGGCGCTGCGATCGATGTTCGGCACCAACAACGGCATCGCGGGACAGGTGCTCGTCGGGTTCGGCACCGACGAGCAGAAGGCACAGTGGCTGCCCCGGATCGCGTCCGGTGAGGTGGTCGCCTCGTTCGCGTTGACCGAGCCCGGCGCAGGCTCCGACCCGTCCGGGCTCCGCACCCGCGCCGTCCGCGACGGTGACGACTGGGTGATCAGCGGGGAGAAGCGGTTCATCACCAACGCGCCCATCGCGGACCTGTTCGTGGTGTTCGCGCGCACCCGTCCCGCCGACGCCGACGGCCAGGGGATCGCGGTGTTCCTGGTCCCCGCGGACACTGCCGGTGTCGAGGTCGGGCACAAGGACCGCAAGATGGGGCAGGAGGGAGCCTGGACCTCCGACGTCCGGTTCACCGACGTCCGGGTGCCCGCCGCGGCGCTCGTCGGCGGCAACGAGGACGACGGCTACCGGGCCGCGATGACATCGCTCGCGCGGGGGCGCGTGCACATCGCGGCGCTCGCGGTCGGGCAGGCGCAGCGGGCCCTCGACGAATCCGTCGCCTACGCGGCGACCGCCACCCAGGGGGGCACCGCGATCGGCGACTTCCAGTTGGTGCAGGCGATGCTCGCCGACCAGCAGACCGGGGTGATGGCCGGCCGCGCGCTGGTCCGGGACGCCGCGGCCAAGTGGGTCGGCGGTGAGGACCGGCGGATCGCGCCGTCGGTGGCGAAGCTCTACTGCACCGAGATGGTCGGGAAGGTCGCAGATCTCGCCGTCCAGGTGCATGGCGGCAGCGGCTACATGCGCGAAGTCCCGGTGGAGCGGATCTACCGGGACGTGCGGCTGCTGCGCCTCTACGAGGGCACCAGCGAGATTCAGCGGCTGATCATCGGGCGCGGGCTGGTGAAGGCGGCGCAGCAGGGATGAGTTCCGGCGCCGCCGGCCACCGGTTCACGACCCGGCGGCCCGTTCGATCGCCGCGACCTCGTCGTGCAGCCTGGCCATCGTCCGGTCCAGTTCGGTCGCCACGTCGGCGGCCTGCTTGAGTTCCTCGAGCAGCCGCTGCGGCACCGCCTTGTCGAACTTGTAGTAGATCCGGTGTTCGAGGCTTGCCCAGAAATCCATTGCGATGGTGCGGATCTGGATCTCCACGTACGTCATCTCGGTGCGATCGGAGAGGTACACGGGCACCTGCACGATCAGGTGCAGGCTCTGGTAGCCGTTCGCCTTCGGGTTGGCGATGTAGTCCTTGACCTCGACGAGCGTCACGTCGGGTTGGCTGGTGAGCATCTCGGCGACCCAGTACGCGTCGGAGACGAAGGCGCAGGTCACCCGGATGCCGGCGATGTCCCGGATCTGGGCGCGGATCGAGTCGATGTCCGGCGGGCACCCGATGCGGATCGCCTTCGTCAACAGCGACTCCATCGACTTGAGCCGGGTGTTCACGTGCTCGATCGGGCTGTAGTCGTGGGCGAGTTCGAACTCTTCGCGCAGGATGGTGATCTTCGTCAGGGTGGCGTCGATCGCGAACTTGTAGTTGAGCCGGAATCGGGTCAGACGTTGCTGCATCTCACGCAGTGAGTCCAGCGTCGGCTCTGCCGGAGTGCCCTCCCCGGTGCCGGTCACCTCGCGGACGAGATCGGACAGGATCGCCAGCTCGGGCTCGGTGCCGTCGCCGGAGAAGTGGGTGCTCACGGGTACTTCCTCACTGCGGTTGCGCCGCCCGGGACGGCGGCACGGTAAAGGTGCTCCCCGTCCATTGTGCCGCCGCGCGTCACAGTGCCCGCAAATACCGGTCGGTGATGCGACGCTGCACGAGCCGGGCGATCGGCGCACCGGCCCGCGACCACCACGTCGCCGGGCGGGAGAACGCCACGACGTTCAGCACCACGGTGTCGTCGCCGCGCCACTCCACGGAGAACAGCTCCTCCCCGCGCTCGGGGTGTCCGGCCAGGGTGCCGTAGGCGAAGCCCCGCCGCCGCGGTTCGTCGACGACGTACACCACCTCGCAGGTGGCGTCGAGGTGCAGCGGACCCACGCCGACCCGCAGCGTCACCCGGGAGCCGACCTCGGCGCGCAGGGTGGTCGCGGTGACGTCGACACCCGCGCGGCGGTGCATGTCCCAGCCGAGCACGGCGTCGGCCGCCGCACTAAACGCCGCCTCGCCGCGGCCGATCGTCCGCGACCGGCGGACGTGGTGGTAGCCCGCGGGCAGCTCCGTCGCGGTGGCACCGACCTCCGGGTAGGTCAGGTGCGTGTTCCGTTCGCCCGGGCCTGGGTCGAACATGGGTCGGCGGGCCATGGATCCGAGACTAGGCGGTGAGGCCGGTTGTCGTCCGCTGTGTCGGTCCACACAGACTTTCCCGCGTGCACACACCTGATGACGGTGCATTACGTGTGTGCACGCCCGAAAGCGTGTGTGCACGCGGGCTCCATTGCCGCTCACGGCATCGTGCTGACGTCGAGAGTCGCACCACCCGACGGCCCCGGTCGATATCCGAGAGCCGTCAGCGCCGGATGGTCGGCCACCGCGTCGATGCGGGTGGCGCCGGCGTCGGCGAGTCTGTGCGTCAGGGCGAACGCCAGCCGCTCGAGCGCCTCGTCGGGTGTGCCCGGCACCACCTCGAGCAGGTCGATCCGCGCGATGCCGTCCGCGATCCAGACGGCTGCGGCATGCCCGACGAACGGACGGCCGTCGGCGTTGTTCTCGTACGCCTGGATCCACGCCGCGAGCGTCCCGCCGTCCTTCGCGGACAGTGCCGGGTCGATGTGGAGGCCCTCTGTCGCCAGCCACGCTCCGGATCGCTCGTGCAGTGGCACGGTGCCGATCCCGTAGGCGCTGCGCTTGGACCGGCGCCGCGACGGAGGTCCGATGTGCAGGACGCCGTCCCGTCGGGTGCGGGTGCCGCGCACGACCAGCCCGGTGTCGAGCTCCTCCATCCAGTCCATGAGAAGGGTGGAGACCACGCCGCCCGGGCTGTCGATCGGTGGACCGCGGAAGTCCGTCTCGGTCTGCGGCAGCCGGAAGTTCATCGCGAAAATGTTCGGGTTCAGCTTCCAGTGGAAATGTACGTGTACGACGGTGCTGTCGAGGACGATGCGGAGGGGGCGGAAACCTCTCGTGACCGCGCCGCGGATGCGCAGCGACCGGCAGGCACGGTCGAAGGTGTCCCGGGCGACCGGGGCGAGGCCGGCCGGATCGTCGCCGGAGATCTCGACCCTCCAGCCGCCGTCCGGGTCGGTGCGCGGGTCGCGGATCGTCGCGGTGTCGACGAAGGGCCCGAAGCGGGCGAGGTACTCGACGAGATCGGTGTTCACGGGGTTGGGTTCGAGCTTGCGTGGTTCGAACCGTCCTTGCCACAACCGATTCCAGGACATGTTGTCCGGCGCGAGAATCGGCGTGCCACCGCCGTCGACGAGGACCAGGTAGATCGACTGGGGGTAGGGCACGCCCGATCGACGAGGCCGGCCGACCTGGATGAGTTCGTAGGCGTGGTCGCTCCAGTCGGCAGGCAGCGCGGCTCGTACCCATCCCTCGCTCTCGTTCCGCGACAGTGGTATTCGTTCGCTTCCGGAAGACCTCAGGTCGGGGTGTCGACCCGGGTAGCCGTGGACGTGAATGCGGAATGCCTGGGGATCGGTACCGGGCGCAAACGAACCGAGATCGTCGGCATCCTGAAAGCTGTAGCCGATCCGGATGCGGCCGCCGGGCGTGTCGATCGCCGCTCCATCGGGCTCGTACGAGTCCCGAGGCCATCGGCGGTGCGCGCTGGTGGGCCATCCACGCTCGTGGACGGCGGCATCGAGTACCTCGCGGAACGCGGCCAGTTGCTCGGGGATTCGTTCGGTGACGGCCCGGGTGATCTCGGGGACGGAGAGCCTGTGCTCTCGCGGGTCAGCAGGCGGCCGGGACATTCTTTCGGCAAGTCGTGACGGTCATGCGGTCGAGGGTACACCGCAATGCTCCTGCCGCGCAGAATCTTCCGCGGCAGGAGCATCGCCGGATCAGACGAGGACCGACTCGAGATCCTTGTGGTACGGCTGGATCGAGTCGAGTTCGCCCGCGGCGACCTTGCGCACCCAGTGCGGGTCGGCGAGGACGGCGCGGCCGAGGCCGACCAGGTCGAACTCGCCGCGCGCGAACAGCTCCATCAGCGGCGCCAGTGACAGGCTGGCCTGGCCCTCGGTGGCCTGGCCGAGGAACGGTGCGGACACCCCGACGGAGCCGAGCGCGATCACCGGAAGCCCGGACAGGTGCTTGGTCCAGCCGGCCAGGGTGCGGTCGGAGCCGTCGAACTCGGGCAGCCAGTAGCGGCGCGTCGACACGTGCAGCAGCGACACGCCCGCGTCGACGAGCGGGGTCAGGTGCTGTTCGAGCTCGTTCGGGCTCTCGGCGATCCGGGCGTCGTAATGGCCACCCTTCCACTGGGAGAAGCGGTAGGAGATCGGGTAGTCGGCGCCGACGCGGTCCCGGATCGCAGCGACGATCTCGGCGCTGATCCGCATCCGGTTCGCGACGGAGCCGCCGTAGGAGTCGGTGCGCCGGTTGGTGTGCTCCCAGGTGAACTGGTCGAGCAGGTAGCCGTGGGCGCCGTGCAGTTCGATCCCGTCGAAGCCGACAGCCTGCGCGTCGGCGGCGGCGCGGACGAACGCGTCGATGATGCCGTCGATGGTGGTGGCGGTTGCCGGGTCGCCGACCTGCCCGCCGTCGAGGCCGAGGCCGGAGGGGCTGACGATCGGGGCGTCGGTGTTCGGGCCTGCGCCTGCGATGCGGGTGCCGCCGAGGTGCCACAGCTGCGGGAAGATCCGGCCGCCCTCGGCGTGCACCGCGTCGACGACGCGACGCCAGCCGGCGAGCGGTTCCTCGCCGTAGAACACCGGGACGCGGTTGCTGGCGCCGGCCGAGTACTCGTCGACGTAGGTGCCTTCGGTGACGATCAGTCCGAGGGAGGCGGCGCGCTTCGCGTAGTACTCCGCGACGTCGTCGCCGGGGGTGTTGCCGGGCGAGAACTTCCGGGTCATCGGGGCCATCACGAACCGGTTCGAGAGTTCGAGACCCGGAACGATCGAGGCGGGTTCGAGCAACGGGGTGACGTCGGCGCCGTCGAGCAGGGTGCTCGCCGGGTTGACGTCGGTGGTCTCCTCGCGCAGGTCGGTCATTGATTCTCCCACTCGTGTTGCGCTGTGGCCGTGCGACGTTCGCGCGCGGTCGGGGACGGGACCCGGGTCAGCCCTCGTGGTGCTCGGTGAGCACCGCGTCGAGCAGTCCGGGGAACCGGGCGTCGAGGTCGGCGCGGCGCAGCGTCAACCGGCGGTTGCGTCCACGCAGCTCGCTGTTGATCACGCCCGCCTCCCTCAGCACCTTCACCTGGTGCGACTTTGTGGACTTGGGCAGGTCCTCGCCGAGCGCCGTGCAGCAGTCCACCATGTCCTGCGGGCCGGCCGACAACTGCCGCACCAGGGCCAGCCGCGCGTCGTCGCTGAGCGCGAACAGGACGCCCGTGAGTTCGATGTCCTCGCGGTCCGGGTGTGGCAGCTTCGAAACCTCGGTCATGGTTCGATAATAGTTGAACCATTCCCGGTGCAAATGTAACCTTCGCTAATGGTTCCAAACAAGTCGAACTATGCGGTCGATGTGACCACTCCCGTCGTACCGCCCTCGACGCCGGACCTCGGGGCTCGGGGACATCGGGGATTTCGGCTGGTGCTCGCCGCGGCCACCGCGATGATGGCCGGCGCGAGCGCGCCGTCCCCGTTCTATCCGGTGATCCAGGCCGAGCTCGGATTCACCCCCGTCATGACCACCGCCGTGTTCGCCGTGTACGCGATCGCGCTGCTCGCCACCCTGCTCGTCGTCGGGTCGGTCTCCGACCATCTGGGCAGGCGACCGGTGATCTCGGTCGGCTTCGTGCTCCTGGCCGTCAGCGTCGTGCTGTTCTGGCACGCGGACAGCGCCCCCGGGTTCGTCGCGGCCCGGATCCTGCAGGGCGTCGCCAGCGGTGTGCTGCTTTCCGCGCTGTCGGCGGCCGTGGTGGACCTCGAACCGCGGGACCGACCCGGGTCGGCGGCGGCGTGGAACGCGATCACACCGATGATGGGCCTGGCGGTCGGCGCGCTGGTGTCGGGTGTCGTCCTCGACCGTGCCGAGGACGGTGCGCTGGCGGGTGTGTTCGGCACCCTGACCGGGCTCTACCTGCTCCTGGCCGTCGGTGTGTGGACCGTCCCCGAGACGGCGCCGCGTCACGAGGGACTGTGGTCGTCGCTGCGGCCGCGGGTGGCGTTGCCGGGTGACGTGCGGGCGGTGTTCGCGCGCAGCGCCCCCGCGGTCTTCGCCGGCTGGGCCACCGGTGGGCTGTATCTCTCCCTCGGCCCCGCGATCGTCGCCACCGAACTCGGCGGGTCCTCACATCTGGCTCAGGGGCTGGTGGTGACGCTGCTCGCCGGCAGCGGTGCGCTCGCCGCCTTCCTGATCCGCAACCGCACGCCCCGCGCCATCACCCTGTACGGGACCACCGCCCTCGCCGTCGGTACCGCGTCGACCCTCGCCGCCCTCGCCGTCGACTCGCTGCCCGGCTACTACCTCGCGGTCATGATCGCCGGGACCGGATTCGGCACCGCCTTCTTCGGGGTGCTGCGCTCCATCACGCCCTTGACCCGGCCCGGCGACCGCGCCGAGGTGTTTGCCGCGATCTTCGTCATCAGCTACGTGGCATTCGGCGTCCCGGCCGTCGTCGCCGGTCTCCTCGTGCCGCATCTCGGCCTCGCCGCGACCGCCTACGGATACGGCACCGTCATCACGCTGCTCGCCACCACGGCCGCGTTGCTGCGCCGGTTCGGGTCGCGGGACTGACGCGGCCCCTCGCCGAACCACCACGGCCATTCGGCCGCTCGTGTCGGTTCGCGTCCTGCGATCTTTGTGAGATCCGTTGGTGCAGTTGGCTCGTGCCCGACCTGGTCGGCTCTGTCCGGTCTTCGCGCGGGTCCGATCGATGTGTCCTTGACCACACTCGGACGTGCGTGATAGACATTCTCCCCACATGCTGAGCACCTGATCAGCATTACAGGGGATCAACAGTGAGCAGGACCGATCACGATCGAATGCTCCCGGGTCGACGCCCGGGGCTCGCGGGATGGTGGTGAAGGCTCGATGACACACGTGGGTGTTCGTGCGGACGGACGGGGCGACGGCGTCTCGGCCGCGCCGTTCGGCGACGAACCGGCACGACGGTCGTCGGTCCGCGAGATCACCCAGTGGATGCGCAGCTACCTCCAACGGCATCCGGTGGCGTCGCTCGAGACCGTCGGCGGGCAGGCGGTGCTGGGAATTCGCGCCATCCAGTACCTGATCCTCGACATCGTCACGTGGAAGTTCCCCTTCCGCGAATTCGTCCGCCAGGCGGCGTTCATGGTCTCCGCGACGGCGATGCCGACCCTGTTCGTCGCGGTCCCGATCGGCGTCACCATGTCGATCCAGTTCGGGCTGCTCGCCGGCCAGGTCGGCGCGACCTCGCTGGCGGGCGCAGCCAGCGGACTCGCCGTCATCCGGCAGGGCGCGCCGATGGTCGCGGCCCTGCTGATGGCGTCCGCCGCGGGATCGGCCGTCTGCGCGGACCTGGGCTCACGCAAGATCCGCGACGAGATCGACGCCCTCGAGGTGATGGGCATCTCGGTGGTGCGCCGCCTCGTCGTGCCGCGGCTGGCGGCGGCGATCCTCGTCGGGGTCGCCCTGACCGGGCTGGTCTGCTTCGTGGGCTTCCTGACCGGCTACCTGTTCAACACGTTCGTGCAGAACGGAACCCCGGGCAGCTTCGTGGCCACCTTCGCCTCCTTCGCTACCATCGGCGACTTCGTGCTGACCATGATCAAGGCCGTCGTCTACGGTGCGATCGTGGCAATCGTGGCCTGCCACAAGGGACTCGACACCCGCGGCGGATCCGCCGGTGTCGCGAACTCCGTCAACGCCACCGTGGTCGCGTCGATCCTGCTGCTCATGCTCGTCAATGTCGGGCTCACCGAGCTGTACGTCATCCTCTTCCCCCGGGTCGGGTTCTAGATGGCGTCGCGGTACTTCGCGGTTCCCGGTGGCCGCGCGCTCGGTCGGGCCGTCGCGGCGCCGACCGGGACGGCGGTCCGGCTCGGCCACATGGTTACCTTCCTGGTGCGTGCGCTGGCGTCGATTCCGTTGACGCTCAGGCACTATCGGAAGGAGTTCCTGCGGATCCTGTCCGACGTCACCTGGGGCAACGGGTCCCTGGTGGTGGGCGGCGGCACCGCGGGAGTGATCATCGTCCTCGGTGCGGCCGCCGGCGCGATCGTCGGCATCGAGGGGTACAACGCGCTGCACCTGCTCGGGCTGGAGCCGGCCACGGGCATGATCTCGGCGACCGCGATCACCCGGGAACTCGCACCGATCATGGCCTCGCTCGCGTTCGCCGCGCAGGCCGGGTGCCGGTTCACCGCCCAGCTCGGTGCCATGCGGATCTCCGAGGAGATCGACGCGATGGAGGCGTTGGGCATCCGGTCGATCCCGTACCTGGTCACCACCCGGCTGGCGGCGTCCGTGGTCGCGGTGATTCCGCTCTACCTCGTGTGCCTGGCCGCGAACTACGTGGCGGTGCGACTGGTCATCGGGATGTCGCGCGGCATGTCCTCCGGTACCTACGACCACTACTTCCGGATGGTGCTCAGTGGGACCGACGTCGTCTACTCGCTCGTGAAAGCCGTTGTCTTCGTGCTCATCACGAGCACAATCCAGTGCTACTACGGCTACTACGCGGCGGGGGGTCCGCAGGGCGTCGGTGTCGCCGCCGGGCGGGCCATGCGGGCGAGCATCTCCACGATGGTTGTGATCAACCTGCTGCTCACCATCATCCTGTGGGGCATCGGTTCGAGCGCGCGGCTGGGAGGCTGACCGGTGCCGAACCGCTTCGAGATCGACGGCCGAGGGCCGTCGGAGACCAGCCTGCTGCTGCGCGGCGCGCTCGCGCTGCTCGTCGTCGGGATCGTGGTGGCAGGCGCCGTGGTCAAGATGAACGGCGGTTTCACCCAGGCGATTCCGGCCACGGCGCTGCTCGCCGACGTCGGTGACGGGCTGCCCGCGCACTCCGACGTGAAGTTCCGCGGTCTGCTGGTCGGCGAGGTCACCGGCGTGACGCCGGGTACCGGCGGCGCCCCGAACCGGGTGCAGGTCGCCCTCGAACCGGGCCACGCCGAGGGGATTCCGGGAACGGTGACCGCCCGCGTGGTGCCGAGCAACGTCTTCGCCGTCGCCTCGATCCAGTTGGTCGACAACGGGCCCGCACCGGCTCTGCAGGCCGGCGCCGAGATTCCCCAGGACGAGAGCCTGGAAACGGTGCAACTGCAGTCCGCGCTGACCAAGCTGCGCGAGATCGTCGCCGCCACCGGGCGGGTCGGCAGCGAACGCACCGTAGGCCTCCTCGCCGCGGTGGCCGCGGCCACCGACCGGCGCGGCGACGACATCGTCGAGGCCGGAAGGCAACTCGACCGGATCACCCGCGAGATCGGCGCCGTGGTCACCCCGACCGGTGCGCCGTCCACCCTCGACGCGCTCGGCACCGCCGTCCGCGGCCTGCGTGACTCCGCCCCCGACCTGCTCGACGCACTGCACCACGCGGTGGTCCCGCTGCGCACCCTCACCGAGAAGGAGGCCGCGCTCACCTCTCTGCTCAGTGCCGGCTCCGGCACCCTGGGCACGGTCGGGGACGCGCTGGAGAACAACACCGACCGGATCATCGGTATCACCACGCAGATGGCGCCGGTGCTCTCGGTGCTCGCCGACGGCTCACCCTCGTTCACTCCGATCGTCACCCGCATGAACGCCATCTCCGCCAAGTGGTTCCAGGAGTTCTGGCCGCGCGGACAGCAGAATGCCACCGGCAAGTTCATGTTTCAGCTCACCCCGCATCGCCTCTACACCCGCGCCGACTGCCCCCGCTACGGCGACCTCGCAGGACCGAGTTGCACCACCGCTCCGGACACCGTCGCCCAACCGGTGATCCCCGAGAACCAGGTCCAACCGGTGGTGCCGAACGCGGTGGACACCACCGGACCGGTCGGCGGCAACGTCGGGCCGGTGGGCAGCCCCGAGGAGAAGGACATGCTCTCGCGCATCCTCGGTGGTGACCTGACGAGCGCCGGTGAGTTCCTCCTCGGTCCGCTCGCCCGTGGGGCGGTCGTGCACGTGACACCGGAGGAGGGGCCGTGAGCATCCGGAGGCCGCTGATCGGCCTGACCCTGTTCCTGCTGGTGTCGGCGCTGCTCACCTCGACAGTGGTGGTCACGCTGCAGCGCTCCGTGCAGGGTGCGACGCGGTCCTACACGGCGATGTTCACCGATGTGTCCGGGTTGCACGAGGGCGACGACGTCCGGATGGCCGGGGTGCGGGTGGGCCGGGTCGACGGCGTGACCCTCGACGGCACGCTCGCCCGGGTCGTGTTCCGCGTCGAGGACGACCAGCTGCTTTTCGGGAACACCAAGGCGTCCGTCACCTACCAGAACGTGATCGGGCAGCGGTACCTCGGCCTGTCGCTGGGCAACTTCGGCGATCCACAGGTGCTCGAGGACGGCAGCGAGATCCCGGTCGAGCACACCGAGCCGTCGTTCGACATCTCAGGACTGCTCAACGGATTCGAGCCTCTGTTCAGCGTCCTCGACCCGGCCCAGGTCGACAACATCACCAGCGCCGTGATCAGCGCACTGCAGGGGGACACCGGGTCGGTGGCCACGCTGGTCGCACAGACCTCCAGCCTCGCCGAGTCGCTCGCCGGGCCCGATCAGGTCCTCGGCGACCTGATCGTCAACCTGGACGGGGTCGTCGGCTCCCTGGCCGCCCAGCGCGGCGACCTCGACACCGTCATCTCGCAGTCACACGCCATCCTGAGCTCGCTCTCGGCGCGCCGGGACGAGTTGTCCGACCAGCTGGGCCGGGTCGCCACCGTCGCGGACCAGGCCGCCGGCCTCGCCGAACAGGCGCAACCCGAGATCGACCAGATTCTTTCGCGCGAACCGGGTTTCGTCGATCACTTCCTCGAGAACAAGGACTCGTTCGGCTTCTTCGGATTCAACCTTCCGCCGCTGCTCAAGGGCCTGGCCCGGGTGAGCCAGGAGGGCAGCTACCTCAACACCTACCTGTGCAACTTCAACGTCACCCTGGTACCCGCGCTCAGCAACGTGATCCCGACCGTCGTCGCCAATGCCACCCCCGGCGGCCGGATCACCCAGTCCCCGGTCTGTAGGTGACCCGATGTCGCGAATCGATGTGAAGAATGCGCTGCGCACGCTGCGCCGTCCGGTCGAGGAACACCGGCCGCTGACCGTCGGCATCGTCACCGTCGCGGCGATCGTCGTGTCGCTGGCGGTGGTGCTCGGCGTGTCGCGCTCGGGCGCCGGGGAGGTCACGTACCGGGCGGACTTCGCGCAGGCCGCCGGCATCGCGCCCGGCGACTCGGTCAGCGTCGCCGGTGTCCAGGTGGGCTCGGTCGACAGCACCGAACTCGCGGGCGACCACGTGGTGGTCGGCTTCCGCGTCGACCGCGACGTCCCGCTCGGATCGTCGACGCGGGCGTCGATCAAGCTCACCACCCTGCTGGGGTCCCGATACCTGGAGTTGCGTCCGGCCGGCGACGGTGAACTCACGGACCGCCGGATCCCCTTGGACCACACGGACGTTCCGTACGATCTGCAGCAGGTCCTCGGCGACGCCACCACCACCTTCGAGCAGGTCGACGCCGCGAAGATCGGGCAGGCCATGAACACCCTGTCCGACCAGCTGGCCGGAACTCCCGCGCTGGTGCCACAGGTGCTCACCAACATCGGGAACCTGTCGTCGATCCTGGCCGACCGCCGGGACCAGATCGGGTCGCTGCTGCGCAACACCGCCGACCTGACCGATGCGGTCCGCGCCCAGCAGGGACAGCTCGGACAGCTCGTCACCGACGGCACCGGCCTGGTGCAGGACGTGGTGCTGCGGCAGGCCACCCTGGAACGTCTGCTGTCGGCGACCACCACACTCATCGACCGGCTCGACAGCACCGTGGTCGGCCGGCAGCAGGAGATCGACGCCCTGGTCGCCGACCTGCAGGGCCTGCTCCAGACGCTCACCGACAACGACGCGTTGCTGCGCAACATCCTGGAGATCCTGCCGGTGCCGCTGCGCAATTTCACCAACGCCACCGGCACCGCCAACGAGGTCGACTTCACCGCCCCCGCCGGACCGCTCATCGACAGCTGGATGTGTGCGATCAGCGGCCGGGCGAACGAGATAAACCTGCCGCCCTACCTGGAAGACTGCCGATGAAGGTGACCAAGCCACTGCTCGGGATCGCCGCGCTCGGCGTGCTCGCGGTCCTGGCGTCATGCCTGGTCGGCAGCGCCGTCACGTCGGACGACACCATCGAGGTGACCGCCGAATTCGACAGCGGCGCCGGACTGTACGTGGGCAACGCCGTCTCGGTGCTGGGCATCGAGGTCGGCTCGGTGATCCGGATCGAGCCGCAGGGCACCAAGGTCGACGTGACCATGAGCCTCGACCGTGACGTCGCCGTCCCGGCGGACGTATCCGCGGTCACGGTGTCCACCTCGGTGCTGACCGACCGGCACGTGGAACTGACCCCGCCGTACACCGGGGGCGCGATCCTCGCCGACGGCGCGGTGATCGGCCCCGACCACACCCGCACCCCGGTCGAGTTCGACCGGTTGCTGTCGATGGCGGACACGATGGCGCAGGAACTGCAGGGAGACGGGCAGGGGCACGGGCCGGTGTCGAACCTGCTGGACGTGAGTGCGGCGATCACCGTCGGGAACGGGGACGCGATGAAGTCCGCGCTGACCAGCCTGTCGCAGGCCCTGCGGCTCGGCGACGACGGCGGTGACCAGACCCGCAACGCGATCACCACCGTCGTGGACAACCTGGCGACGCTGAGCGGGGTGGCGGCCGACAACCAGCGGCAGATCACCGAGTTCGGTTCCACGATGAACCAGCTCGCCGAGGTGCTCGCGAAGTCGGAGGTCGGCTCCGGGGACACCGGCGCGAAACTCAACGCGATCCTCGATCAGGCCACCAGCATCCTGGACGCCAACCGGGAAGCGTTGCAGGGCACGGCGTCCGGCGCGACCACCGTCACCGGTGCGCTGGTCGACTACCAGCGGCAGCTGGCCGAGTTCCTGGACCTGGCCCCGCTGCTGCTCGACAACGCCTACAACTCGATGGACCAGCAGACCGGCAGCGCCCGGGTGCACGCCCAGCTGGAGAAGGTGTTCTTCGACAGCCAGCTGACGAAGGAGGTGTGCAACCTGCTCGGCATGAAGCAGTTGGGTTGCAGTACCGGAACTCTCGCGGACTTCGGTCCCGACTACGGCATCTCCGGGATGCTGGAGGGACTGGCGGGGGGTACCCGGTGAACGGCCGGCGGACCGCACTGGCCGGGATCTGTGTCGCGGCGTCGGTGTTCGTCTCCGGTTGCGGCGTCGGGCTCGAGGACCTGCCGCTACCCGCACCCGGTGTCGGCGGCGACTCGTACACCCTGACAGCAACCTTCGCCAACGCCTTGAACCTGCCCGCGGCGGCGAAGGTCAAGCTGTCCGGCGTCGACGTCGGCGAGGTCGAGTCGATGTCCGTCGACAACTACACGGCCGTGGTGCGGATGCGGATCATGGACGGGGTGCAGCTGCCCGTCGGCAGCACCGCCGAACTGCGCTCCGCGACGCCGCTCGGGGACATCTTCGTTGCCGTGCACATCCCCGAGAACCCACCGCCGGGCACCGCGATGCTCGGTGACGGTGACGGCATCCCGCTCGAGTCGACGTCAGCCGCCGCCACGGTCGAGGAGGTGCTCACCACTGCGGCGCTGCTGGTCAACGGTGGCGTCCTGCGGGATGCGACGAAGGTCGTCAACGGTCTCGGCGCCGCTGTCGGTGATCGCGGCGAGGGGCTGTCCGGGTTGATCGACCGGTCCACCGGTCTGGTGAACAACCTTGCGTCCCGCAACGACGAGATCCGCGGCGTCCTCGAGGAGTCCGCGGAGCTGGCGCGGACGCTCGCCGGCCAGCAGACCGCGATCGCCGATCTGATGGCGGCAGCGGCGCCGGCGACCGGTGCGGTGTCCGCCAACACCGAGCAGGCGCTGGCCCTGCTGGGCCGGCTGGACCGGGTCGCCCGGCAGCTCGAACGGTATCCGTCCATCGCGGGGACCGCGCCGGGTGGCATGGTCGCGGACCTCAACCGCATCGCGGCGGAGCTGGCCCGTGCCGCGAACGATCCGAACGCGGACCTCGACGCGGTCAACGAGATGCTCGCCCCGATCATCAAGATCACCAACTCGACGTCCGCGCACGTGAACGCGGACCTGCAGGACCTCGCCCTCGGCGCGATCGCCGATCCGAACCACGCGGCCGATCCGGGCAGCAGGATCCCGGAGAGCGGTGACGCCGCCGCTGCCGTCGGCACCCTTACGTACACGCTGCAACGGTTGCGGGACAAGTGGATCGGACCGGGACGGTGACCGGCCTGCTGGAACGGCCGGCGGGCTGGCTGGTCTCGGCCGTGCGCTACGTCTCGGCACACCGCCTCGGCGCGTCCGCACTCGGGCTGGTGGCCATCCTCCTGCTGGGCTCGGCCTACATGACGGTCGGCGTCTTCGGGGTCCGGCCGACGGATTCGACGATCACCGTGCGGGTGCACCTGGCCGACACCGGCGGCCTGCTGCCCGACCAGAACGTCACCCTGCGTGGTGTCCCGGTCGGGAAGGTGGAGGCGATGGAGCTGACCGACGACGGTGTCGTCGCGCTCGCCGCCATCGACTCGTCCACCCGGATCCCCACCGGGGGCGAGGTGCGGGTGGCAGGGCTGTCGCTCGCCGGCGAGCAGTACCTGGACTTCCGGCCCACCGACGACGGGGCACCGTACCTGGAGGACGGCTCGGAGGTGGCCGCGGCAGACACCGTGACCCCGGTTCCGCTGTCCTCCCTGATGGGCAACCTGGACGGCATGCTGGCCCAGATCGACCCGGATCAACTGCACGCCGTCATCGACGAACTGGGCGTCGGCCCCGACGGGCCCCGGAAGCTCGCCGCGATCGTCGACGGCGGCACCTTCCTGGTGTCGACGCTGGATTCCGTTCTGCCCCAGACGGTCAGCCTGATGAACACCAGCCGGGTGGCGCTGGGCTCGCTGGGTGACGGCAGCGGGTTGCAGTCCACGGCGAGCAGCCTGAAGCAGGTGCTCGCGGGGGTCGAGGCGAAGGACGCGGGGCTGCGCGCCCTGCTCGATCGGGCGCCCGCCACACTGGCGTCCGTCGACGCGATGATCGCGGACAACTCGCCGACGATGGTGCAGTTGCTCGGCAACCTGACCACCGTCTCCCAGCTTGCCTACCTCCGGGTGCCGGCGTTGCAGGAGTTCTTCTTCCCGCAGTACCGCACCGGGTCCACGCTGGACGCGATCTCGAAGGTGTTCCACGAGGGCGGCATCTGGGCGGCCGTGAACATCCATCCCCGCAACTCGTGCGACTACAACGTGTCGCGGCTGCCTCCGTGGCAGGCCGACTTCCCGGAACCGCTGCTGAACGTGGACTGCCCGGACCCGGACCCGTCGGTGCTGATCCGCGGCGCCCGTAACGCGCCACGGCCGGCGAACGATCCGTTCTCCAGTCCGAGCCCGCAGGGCGATCGTGAGCAGACGGCCACGCCGACCCCGACCGGCCCGTACTCCATCCCGCTGCCCTACGCGGGCCCCGTACTTCCCGGCCAGGGTGGCTGACCGATGGATGACGAACAGGAGAGTGACATGAGCACGGACACCCGAATCGAGACCGAAGGTCGCGAACTCGAGGGCTCGGCCGACGAAACGTCCAAGGCCGAGAACGACTCTCCGGACCAGGGCGCGAGCGACCAGGCGCCGCCCCCGCCCGGCGTCGGGTCGAGCGGAGGGCGGCGGTTTCGCCGGTTGGGTGTCGCGGCGCTGGTTCTCGTGACCGTTGCCGCGCTGGCGTGCGCGGCCGTTCTCGGCTGGAAGCTGAAGGAGGCCAACGACATCGAGTCGGCCGCCGATCAGGCGCGGGCGACCGCGCGAAACTACGCGGTGACGTTGACGAGCGTGAACGCCGACGGGCTCGACCAGAACTTCGCCGATGTGCTGGACGGCGCGACCGGCGAATTCAAGGAGATGTACGCCAAGTCGAGTGAACAGCTCAAACAACTGCTGATGGACAACCACGCCACCGCCAAGGGGACCGTGATCGAGGACGGCATCAAGTCCGCGACCGAGACCAAGGTGGAGGTGCTGCTGTTCGTCGACCAGGCCGTCACGAACACGGTCACCCCCGAGCCGCGGATGGACCGCAGCCGGGTGGTGATGACGATGGAGCTGGTGGACGGCCGGTGGCTGGCGTCGAAGGTGGACCTGCCGTGACCGGGGACGGACGCGAGGGCAGTGGGTGCGTGCACGCTAGTATCTGCTGCATTCTCGTAAGGGGGCCAAGGCGACGCGAGATGTGTACGCGGAGGTGGCAATAGCGTGTCGACGCGCAGGATCGGTGCGCCGGATGCGAAGAACCGTGGCGTGCTGCTGGATGCGGCGGAGGAACTCCTTCTCGAGGAGGGATACGCGGCGGTCACCTCGCGTCGGGTCGCGCAGAAGGCCGGTCTCAAACCTCAGCTCGTGTACTACTACTTCCGCACCATGGACGAGTTGCTGCTCGAGATGTTCCAGCGTCGTTCCGACATGGGACTCGAGTACCAGGCTCGGCTGATGAAGTCGCCGCAGCCGTTGCGGGCGCTGTGGGAATTCAGCACGGACCCGAACGCCGTGGTGGTCACGATGGAGTTCATCGCGATGGCCAACCACCGCCCGAAGATCCGGCAGGCGATCGCGGACTACTCCGAGCGATTCCGCGCCGCGCAGGCCGAGGCACTCGCCGAGATCCTGCCCCGGTACGGCGTGGACCCCGACTACACCCCGGAGGTGGTGTCGGTGCTGATCACCAGCCTCTCCCGGGTGCTCGTCATGGAGTCCCACCTCGGCATGGCCGGCGGACACGAGGAATCCTTCGCGCTGGTCGAGAAGTTCCTGGAGCAGTACGAGGGACCGCGGGAGGACGGGCCGCTCGCCTGACCGCCGCCGGCCCCCGGTGCCGCCGATAGCAGACCCCGCGGTCGGTGAGACGGGGTGGGTGCCGAGCGGTGCGCCGAGCCGATCGGTGAGGATCGGAGCCGATCCGGCGCATCGCCGGACCGGTGACGGACTCGACGATGACGGAGGTTGCGCGGTGAATGGTTGGGGAGCGGCGGCACGCGTGGCCGGGGTGGTCGCCGGAGCGTTCCTCGTGGCCGCGTCCGTGGCCTGTTCGGCGGAGACCGTCGAGGGCACCGCCGAGGCGCAGGACACGACGATCTCGGCGCCGGCGCCGACGATCGTGGGCCAGGACGTCGGCGACGGCGGCGGCCGGACGGACTTCCGGGCCGAGGTCGGCGACTGCGTGCAGCTCGGCGGAACCGTGGACGCGGCCGAGATCGATAAGGCGACCTGCGGAAGCGCGGACTCGAACTACAAGGTCATCGGCAAGGCGTCGAAGAACGCGCAGTGCCCGTCGGACGCCGATCAGGTCTACTACGAGACCTTCGGGTCGATCGAGCAGGGCGCACTCTGCCTGGACATCGACTGGGTGGTCGGCGGCTGCATGAGCGTGCCGGACGGGGACGAGGAACCGTTCCGGGTCGAATGCACGGACCCGACCGCGTCGTCGGTCGAGCGGGTGACCGAGATCGTCGAGGGCGTCACCGACGTCGAACGGTGCTCCGAGGGCGGTTTCACCCACCCGGAGCGGGAGTTCACGGTGTGCACGGAGACGGTGACCTCGTAGTTCCGGTCACAAATCTCGACCGGTACCGCCCAGTAAAACGTCGCGCCCCGATAGGCTCGGGCGATGCCATCACCGATCCCGACCCTTGCCGGCCGGGTCTTCCCGCCGACGAATTACCTGGTCGGCCGCGAGAAGATCCGGGAGTTCGCCCGCGCCGTGCGGTCCACCAACCCGTTGCACCACGACGTCGAGGCGGCCCGCGCGGCCGGCTTCGACGACGTCATCGCGCCGCCCACGTTCACCACGGTGATGGCGGGCCGGGCGATCCTGCAGCTGGTGGAGTCCCCGGACACCGGCCTGGAGCCCAGCCGCGTCGTGCACGGATCGGAGAGGATCGAGCCGCATCGCCCGATCGTGGCCGGCGACGACCTGGCGACCACGCTGACGATCACGGACGTCACCGAGCGCGCCGGCAACGCGATCCTCACCACCGTCTTCGAGATTCGCGACGCCGCCGGCGGATCGGTCGCGACCATCACCTCCAGCCTGCTCGTCCGAGGAGATGACGCATGACCACCAGCACCACCCCCTTCGCCGCCCTCGAGCTCGGTGCGGTCGTCGCCAAGTCGGACCTCACCGTCACCCGGGAGGACCTGGTCCGGTACTCCGGTGCGTCGGGGGACACGAACCCGATCCACTACAACGATGCCGTCGCGGAGAGTGTCGGGCTGCCCGGTGTGCTCGCCCACGGGATGCTCACCGCCGGCCTGGCGCTGCAGGTCGTGGTCGACTGGGTCGGCGACCCCACCGCCGTGACCTCCTATGAGACCCGGTTCACGCGGCCGGTCGTCGTCGACCCGATCACCGGCGCCGACCTGACCGTCACCGCGAAGGTGGCGCGCCTCGACGACGAGACGCGGACCGCGCGGCTCGACATCACTGTCACCTGTGGTGGGCAGACCGTGCTGGGGAAGACGCAGGCGCACGTCCGGTTCCCCGCGTAGTCCCGCGCCTGGCCGCGGTCGTGCCACATCACGGCGCGACCGTCGGCAGGTTCGTCAGAGCGCGAGTCCGAGCGCGAGGAGGGCGACGGCGAGCAGCGGCAGGGTGCCCTGGGTCACCGCCGCGCGGGCCTTGTCCGGCGACGAGACCAGCAGGACCAGTGCCGCGGCCAGCATCGAGCCCGCTCCCGCGAAGACCAGCGCGGCTCCGACCGCGGTCGAGCCGATCGCGACCGTGATGACTCCGACGGTGGTGACGATCGCCAGGAAGAGGTTGTAGAACCCCTGGTTGAACGCGAGTTCCTTCGTGGCGAGTGCCTCGTCGGCGGAGGTGCCGAACGTCGCGCGGGTGCGCGGCGCCGTCCACAGCAGGGATTCGAGCACGAAGATGTAGACGTGCAGGGCGGCCGCCAGCGCGGCGAGGGTCAAGCCTGCGGTCACCATGGTCACTCCTTCTTCCGGTGACCTGCATTGTCGATCAGGGCGGCGCTCACGTCGCGGCGGTGTCCGCCTCGACGAGCCGCAGACCCTCGCCGTACCCGTCGATCTGCTCGGAGGTCAGCCCGGCGTCGGTGACGATCGTGTCGACCTCGGCGAGGGTCGCCACCCGGGCGAGGGCGCGTTGCCCGAACTTGGAGCTGTCCGCGACCACCGCCGTGCGTGCGGCCGCGGCGATCATGGCGCGCTTGACCGGGATCTCGAGGGTGTTGGTGTTCGTGATCCCGGCGCCGGGGTCGATGGCGTCCGCTCCGAGGAACGTCCAGTCGACCGAGTAGTCGGACAGGAACTCGACGGTGCGTTCGCCGACGAGGGTGAACACGGACCCCAGCAGCTCGCCACCGGCCACCAGCAGTCGGACATCGGGGAAGGTGGCGACGTACTTGCCGATGCGCAGGTCGTTGGTGAGGATCGTCAGGCCGGACCGCTGCCGCAGGGCGGTGGCGATCTGATAGGTGGTCGAGCCACTGTCGAGGATCACGCTGTCGCCGTCGCGGACGAGGCCCGCCGCTTCGTGTGCGATCGCGGCCTTCTCGGCCCTGCGGGTGTTTTCCTTTACCGCGTAGGGGATTTCGGAGAGTGCGCCCTCGACCGGACGGGCGCCGCCGTGGGTCCGTTCCGCTTTGCCCATTCGTGCCAGCGCATCGAGGTCGCGGCGAATCGTCGACGCGTCCACGCCGAGGTCGCGCGAGAGGGTCTTCGCCTCGACGTAACCGTCCGTCGCGAGTCGCTCGAGTATCTCGTGTCGTCGTGTGCTCGCAGACAAAGCGGGTTCCTCCTCGGGCGGTGTCCGGCTGCTTCGGGGGCGACGTGCACCCGATAGTAGCCGTCCTAACGCTCACATATTGACAGTCGAACGCGCGGTTTGCATGATTGCAGGCAATTGATGCGCGAAAGCGTGCAAGGTTGGCGTGTGTGCTGGGCGCGAATCGCCACCTGCGGAATTGGAGGAACGGTGGCACTCAAGCTCGGGTACAAGGCGTCGGCGGAGCAGTTCGGTCCGCGGGAGTTGGTGGAGCTGGCGGTGCTGGCGGAGGAGCG
>NZ_JBSFRT010000038.1:0-62552 GCF_053589375.1 Rhodococcus sp. NPDC003348 | reverse complement strand
TACCAAAAAAAAAAAAAAAAAAAACCTAATCAAATTCGCTTTATGTCCGGCCCGACGGGCGCGCCCCCGGGCGCTCCGGAGCCGAGGAGGCCGCTGACCGGCAGCTACAGGAACTTGATTGTTGCTGCCCGGTTCCCACCTGGACCCCAGGATCAGTTCATGGGCACGACCGAGATGGTCCCCCGGCAGACGGCGTTCTGCGGGTTGACGAACCACCATCCGCCGCCGGTTTGCACGGTGACGGTGAAGTCCACCGTCCCGGTCCCGGTCCAGGTGCGGTTGATCGGGATGCCCGGATACTGCTGCAGGGCCGCCTCGTCGCTGACGCTGCGGCCGGACGCGCCGGTCGTCTGGTTGTGCCAGTCGACGAGCACCCGTGTGCCGTACCAGTTCACCCCGAACTCGAACGAGGTGGGTATGGGCAGTTCGTTACCGCCGCTGAGCAGGATCGCCGGCTCGAGTGGCCCGTCGTTTGGCGCCGCCGCCCCCGACGCGGCGCGTACGTTCCACGTGAACGCCGGCGCCCAGAAGAGCGGATTCGCACTCGAACACGTCATCGTCGTAGACGTTGGCGGCGCGGGCTCTGCATTCGCGACAGCGCCTCCACCCACCGCGACGCCGGTGGTCAGACCGACAGTCGCGAGCACCGCAGTGAACATTCGACGCACATTCTCGTTCTTCATGACTTCCTCCCCGTGGACATGAAACCCCTTGGACATCAAACGTGAGAAATGGGACGTACAGCGCCCATCAGGTTATTCGGTGGCGCAACGGAATTCATTACAGATCGTGCCACAGGCAGCGCTCAGGCGATGGTGTAGCCGAGTTCGTGGGCGGAGGTGTCGACGGCGCCGGCCAGGGCCGGATGCGCCAGGGGCAGTGACAGTTCCGGCCGCGGGGGGAACGCGTCGGCGGCGCGTTCGACGACGGCGACGGACGTGCTGCCCGCGAACCGGCCCCGGTAGATGATCCCGTCGAGGTCGGCGTGGGCACAGTGAATGGTCCGCGCCCAGTGCTGTGAGAGGCCGTGGGGTGCCGAGTCGAGGGCGTGGTTGCCGCCGACGCGGGTGGCCCAGGCGCCGCCGCCGATTCCGGCCACGTCGAGCAGCCGCAGGGGGCGGGCGAACCGCAGTCCCGTCAGATACGGGTCGCCCCGGTGTCGGTCGATGACCCGCGCCGACTGGAACGCTTCGGCCAGCGCACCACGTGGACTGGATGCGCCGTACCAGACGCCGTGGCCGGGATGCTCACCGCGCGGGGCCGGATGGTGGTCGAACCGCAGGATCGGCCCGAACGTGCGCAGCTCGTTCCACGGCAGGACGTGCAGCCCGGTGGTGCGGTGCACCCGCCACGTCAGCTCGGCCGGCTGCCACTCGACGACCTCCCTGGGGAGCAGTCCCGCCGCGCGGAGTTCGGGGACCGGCGGGGGTGGCGGGAGCATCGCCCCCATCTACGCCGATTCCCACTCGGCCGCGGTGAGCACGTCGGTGACCGGTGCAAGGTCGGCGGCGGAGCCGGCACTGCCGTTCAGCCACGTCACGATCGACACCGGGCGACCGTCGACGATCAGCGACGGCTGCGGGCGGGTCAGCAGCGCCTGCACCGTCAGCGGGTGCAGGTCCTTCGCGAGCAGCGGGAGCACCTTCTCGAGGTGCGGCACCGCTCCGGTGTCGGTGAACTGGGCCGGGGGCAGCAGGCGGTTGCGGCCCGAGTCGAACGCCCACAGGGTGCCGGTCGCGATGCGTTGCCGGACCCGGGCGGGGGTGACACCCAGGCGTGCCGCGGCGTCGGTGATCGACAGGGAGGTCCCGACCAGCTTCAACATGCGGATGTCGCGGTCCACCCGGGCCGCCGTGGCGGTGGCGGGATCGGCGGTGAACCCGGCGTCGGCGAGCACCTGAGCGTCGTGCTCGGACAGTGCGGGGGTGCCCGGGTTGCGGGAGTCGAGGCTGTGCAGGATCTGGACGAGGTCGTCGCGGCCGATGTCGGCGCCGGTCACTTCGCGCAGGGCGTCCTCGAAGTCGAGGTCCCCTCGCAGGTAGCGGGCTTCCACGGTTGCTGCGTCGTTCACCACAACCACCCAGCCTTTCGTCGATTTCCGGGTGCAAATCGATGATAGCGCGGAGCGGGTGGGGCGGCCACCACGAACCCGAGCGCACGCCCGCGACCGAACGTGGGTCGGCGACTAGTGGCTGGTCAGGTACTCGTCGAGCACCGGGCCGACGACGGCGAGGACCTCGGGTTCGATCATCTGGTTGTGTTCGCAGTCGATCTCGATCTCCCGGATGCCGCCGGTGACGGCGTCGCGCCACTCCTCGGGCGAGTGGTCGTCGTCCGCGGAGCGTGCCGCGCGGAAGAACAGCAGGTCGCCGTCGAAGACGTCGGGGCTGAAGGTGCGCATGATGTGGGTCGAGTCGGTGAACCCGGCACTGATCCGCTGCAGGTGCTCGGCGGTCAATCCGGTGCTCTGCCCGAACGATTCGTCGAGCAGTTCGACGGCGCGTTCGTAGGTGAGGGTGTCGCCGTCGCCGGCGGGCAGGTCGAGACCGAGCCCGTGCAGCAGCTCCCCGACCGTGAGGGTGTCGGGGGTGCCGTCGTCGAGGCCGACGTAGCTGTCCATGATCGCCAGCGTCGCGACCTCTTCCCCGCGCGAGCGCAGTTCGACGGCGACGGCGTGGGCGATGACGCCGCCGAGCGACCAGCCGAGCAGGTGGTACGGCCCGTGCGCCTGCACCGACTGCATCTCCTGCACGTACCGCTGCGCGAGTTCGGTGACGGAGGTGAAGTGCGGGCCCCCGCTGATGACGGGCAGCTGCAGGCCGTACGCGGGCCGGTCACCCGACAGGTGCCGCACCAGACCGGCGTAGCCCCACGACAGCCCGATCCCGGGGTGGATGCAGAACAGCGGCGACCTACTGCCCTGGGTGCGCAGCGGGATCAGCACGCTCAGCGCCTGGTCGACGGGGGCCGCGCCGCCGGGTTCGTCGATGGCCAGGGCGATTCCGCGGGGTGTCGGGTCGAGGAACACCGCCTGCAGCGGCAGCCTCCGGTCGAGGCGGGACGCGATCTCGCCGACCAGGCGGGTCGCGACGATCGAGTTGCCGCCGAGGTCGAAGAAGCTGTCGGCGACCCCGACCCGGTCGACGCCGAGGACCTTCTCGAACACGTCGGTGACGGTGCGTTCGGTCGGGGTGCGCGGCGGCTGGTACAGGTCGGCGCGGGAACCGAACTCGGGGGCGGGCAGTGCCCGGCGGTCGAGTTTGCCGACCGGGGTCATCGGCACGGAGTCGAGGACGGTGACCGCGGCGGGCACCATGTGCGCGGGCAGCCGGGCCGCCACGTACGCGCGCAGCTCGCCCGGGTCGGGCCGCATGCCGTCGGCGCCGACGACGTAGGCGGCGAGCAGTGTCGCCCCCGACGGTCCGGTGTAGCCGATGGTCGCGGCGAAGCCGATCGCCGGATGTCCGGCCAGCACGGCGTCGATCTCGCCGAGTTCGATGCGGAAGCCGCGGACCTTGACCTGGAAGTCGCTGCGGCCGACGTACTCCACGGTGGCCGGCCCGTCGGTCGTGGTCCGCCAACGGACGATGTCGCCGGTGCGGTACATCTCGGAGCCGGGCTCGCCGAACGGGTTCGCGACGAAGCGGCCTGCGGTCAGCCCGGGGCGGTGATGGTAGCCGCGGGCCAGGCCCGGTCCCGAGATGTACAGCTCGCCCGGGACGCCGACCGGGACCGGGTGGAGTCGGGTGTCGAGGATCATCTCCTCGAATCCGATCGCGGGCCTGCCGATGTTGACGGCCTCGTCGGCGCTCATCGGGTCGCTGACGCTGGCCTGGATGGTGGTTTCGGTGGGGCCGTAGCCGTTGAACATGCTGCGGCCGCGCGCCCACTTGGCGACCAGCTCGGGCGGGCATGCCTCACCGGCGACGGCGAGCACCTTCAGCTCGTCGAGACCGGTGTCATCCATCGACGACAGCGCGGTCGGGGTGATGAAGGCGTGGGTGACCCGTTCGCGTCGCAGCAGGTCGGCGAGTTCGGTGCCGCCGTAGATGGTGGGCGGCACGATCACGACGCGGGCCCCGGCACTGAACGCCATCATCAGCTCGAAGACCGAGGCGTCGAAGCTCGGGGACGCCAGGTGCGAGACCCGCGACTGCGGGCTGACCTTGAAGCGGTCGTACTCCTCGGCGGTGAGGTTCGCGATGCCGCGGTGGGTGATGATCACGCCCTTCGGCAGACCGGTGGACCCGGAGGTGTAGATCAGGTACGCCGGATGCGCCAGGTGCAGGGGCGAGATGCGGTCGGCGTCGGTGATCGGGGCGGCGGACGTGGCCGCCAGCTCCTCCTCCAGGTCGTCGAGGACCAGCCACGGCACCGTGTCCGGGAGAGCATCGCGGCGGTCGGTGACGGTCAGGCCGAGCACCGCCTCGGAGTCCCGGAGCATGTAGTCGATGCGGTCGCTCGGGTAGGTCGGGTCGACGGGGACGAACCCGGCGCCGGCCTTGGCGACCGCCCAGATCGCGGCGATCTCCTCGAGCGACCGGGACATCCCCAGCGCGACAAAGGTTTCCGGTCCGACACCCCGGGCGGTCAGCGCGCGGGCGAGGCGGTTGGACATGTCGTCGAGCTCCCGATAGGTCACCCGGCGATCCCGGAAGGCCAGGGCGACGGACTCGGGGTCGACGGCGGCGGCCGCGGTGAGCAGGTCCGGCCACAGCTGGGGCGCGGCTCCCTCGGGGCCCTGCGCCGGCGCGTACTCGGCGAGTTCGACGGCACCGAGGATGCCGATGTCGCCGACGGCACCGGACGGGTCGGCGGTCACCGCGCGCAGGATCCGCAGGAACCGGTCCGCGAGCGCCCGCACGGTGTCCGCGTCGAACAGGTCGGTGGCGAAATCGAAGGCCCCGCTCATCCCGGCCGGGTTCTGCTCGTCGTCGAAGCGTTCGGCGAGGACGAGTTCGAGGTCCTCCTTCGCGACGCGGGTCGACAGGTCCATCGCCTCGGCCGCCAGGCCGGGCAGCTCCAGGTGCGGGGTCTCGGTGTTCTGGAACTCGAGGGAGACCTGGAACAGCGGCGAGTACGAGGTGGACCGCGGCGGATTCAGCTTCTCGACCAGCAACTCGAACGGCAGATCCGCGTGCGCGAACGCGTCGAGGTCGAATTCCCGGACCTTGCCGAGGAACTCGGTGAACGACTCCGCGGCGTCGATCCGGGTGCGCAGCACCAGGGTGCCGACGAACATGCCGATCATCTCGTCGAGCGCGGCATCCCCGCGACCGGCGATCGGGGTGCCGATCGCGATGTCGTCGGTGTCGCCGAGGCGGGACAGCATCAGCGCGTAGGCGGCGTGGACCGCCATGAAGACGGAGGCGCCCTCCCCGCGGGCCAGGTCGGCGACGGCGCGGTGCAGGTCGGCGGGGACGGTGAACTCGACGCGGTCGCCCCGCATCGTCTGCTGCAGGGGTCGGGGCCGGTCGGTGGGCAGGGCGAGGACGTCGGGCAGGCCGGCAAGCGCGTCCCGCCAGAACTGCCACTGTCTGCTGATCAGCGACTGCTCGTCGTCGTCGGAGCCGAGGACGCGGTGCTGCCACAGCGTGAAGTCGGCGTACTGCGCGGGCAGCGGCGTCCACTGCGGGGCCTGCCCCGCGCTGCGGGCCAGGTAGGCGGCCATCACGTCGCGGGCCAGCGTGGCGAGGGAGGCGCCGTCCGCGCTGATGTGGTGGACGACCACGACGAGGGCGTGGTCGTCCGGCGCGAGTGCGTACAGGGCGGCGCGGATCGGGACGCCGGCGCTCACGTCGAAACCGCGGGACGCGAAGTCGGTTATCCGGGAGGGCAATTCGCCAGCCGTGATCTCGGTCTCCACGAACTCGGTCAACGCGTCCGCGGTGCGGACGATCCGCTGCGTGGGCTCCCCGTCGACGACCGGGAACATCGTGCGCAGCGATTCGTGGCGGTCCAGGACGTCGGCGACCGCGCCGCGCAGCGCGGCGACGTCGAGGTCTCCGGTCAAGCGGACCGCGAGGGGAATGTTGTAGGCCGGCGAGGTGGTGTCGAACTGGTTGAGGAACCACATCCGCTGCTGCGCGAGGGAGATCGGGATCCGCTCCGGCCGCGGTCCGGCGGTCAGCGCGGGGCGGCCCCGGTCGTGCTCCGAGTCGTCGATCCTCGCCGCCAGGGCCCGCACGGTCGGCGCCTCGAACAGCGCCCGCACCCCGACGGAGGTGCCGAGCGCGGCGGCGAGCCGGGCGGTGACCCGCGTTGCGACCAGCGAGTTTCCGCCCACCTCGAAGAAGTCGTCGTCGATGCCGATCCGGTCGAGGCCGAGCACCTCCGCGAACACGTCCGCTACGGTCCGTTCCAGTGCGGTCGTCGGGGCGGTGAACCGGCCGCCGCGGCCGGCGAACCGCGGGCTCGGCAGCGCCGCGCGGTCGAGCTTGCCGACCGGGGTCAGGGGGATCTCGTCGAGGATGGTGACGGCCGCGGGCACCATGTGCGTCGGCAGCCGGTGGGCCAGGCCCGCGGTGAGTTCGGCGGGATCGAGGCGGTGCCCGGTCGCGGGCAGGACGTAGCTGGCGAGCGCGGTGTCCCCGGACGGTCCGTCGACGGCGACGGTCACGGCGAACCCGACGCCGGGCTGGGCCATGATCGCGGCGTCGATCTCGCCGAGTTCGATGCGGAAGCCGCGGATCTTGACCTGGAAGTCGCTGCGTCCCAGATACTCGACCGTGTATTCGCCGGTTCCGACGGTGCGGGTCCAGCGGACGATGTCGCCGGTCCGGTACATCCGCTCGCCCGGCGCGTACGGGTTGGCGACGAAGCGGCCGGCGGTGAAACCGGGGCGGTTGTGGTAGCCGCGCGCCAACCCGACACCGCAGATGTACAGCTCGCCGGGCGCGCCGACGGGCACCGGCTGCAGGTGGGATCCGAGCACCAGTTCCTGGACGCCGCGGATCGGGCCGCCGAGGCTGATCGGCCGGTCCGGCGTCATCGGTGCGCTGATGTTCGTCATCACCGTCGTCTCGGTCGGTCCGTACGCGTTGTGCAGCAGCCGGCCGGGCGCCCACCGGGTGACGAGGTCCGGCGGGCACGCCTCGCCGCCGAACACCACGTCCTGGAACTCGTCCAGTCCGCCGGGATCGACGGTGGCCAGCGCCGCCGTGGTGACGAAGGCGTGGGTGATGCGTTCGGCCTTGATCAGCTGCGCGAGTTCGGTTCCGCCGTAGACGGTCGGCGGTGCCAGCACCATCGTCGCGCCCGCCCCGAACGCCTGCAGGTACTCGAACACTGCGCCGTCGAAGCTGGGTGTGGAGAAGTGCAGCGTCCGGGAACCGGGTGCGGCGGCGAACCGGTCGAGCTGGTCACGCGCGAAGTTGTCCAGGCCGGTGTGGGTGACGACGACACCCTTGGGGGTGCCGGTCGACCCGGACGTGTACACCAGGTAGGCGGCGTTGGTCAGTTCGATCGGGGCGAGCCGGTCGGCGTCGGTGATGGGCTCGGCGGATTCGGCGGCGCACCGGTCGGCGAAGGCGGGGGCGTCGAGGTACAGCCAGGGCACCGAGTCGGGCAGCGTCCCGCGGTGGGCGTTCAGCGCCAGGCCGACAGTGGCACCGGAGTCCGTGAGCATCTGGGTGATGCGCTCCGGCGGATAGTTCGGGTCCACCGGGACGAACGCGGCACCGGTCTTGGCGACCGCCCACATGCACAGCACCGACGACAGCGACCGGGCGACACCCACCGCGACGAACGTCTCCGGTCCGGCGCCGAGCCCGATCAGGACCCGGGCCAACCGGTTCGAGCGTTCGTCGAGCTCGCGGTAGCGGACCTCGTGGCCCTCCGCGCTCAGCGCGACCGCGTCGGGATCGAGTGCCGCTGCGTCGGTGAGGATCTGGGGCAGCGTCCGCAGGGACCGTCCGGCGGGCCCGGCCACCGGCAGCAGTTCGGCCAGTTCGGTGGCGTCGAGGGCGTGGGCCTGTGCGACGCGGGTCTCGGGGCTCGTGGACAGCAGGCGCAGCACGCGGTGCACGCGGTCGGCGATGACGGCGATCTCGCCGCGGCCGAAGGCGTCCGAGTACTCGTACTTCAGGTGCAGTGACTCCTCGCCCGTCCGGGAGGTCGCCTCCGACGCGACAAGCGCCAGCGGATAGTGCGCGGAGTCGCGGCCGCCGACCGCTGCCACCCGCATCCCCGCGATGTCGGTGTCCTCGCTCAACCCGGCCCGGTCGACGGGATAGGACTCGAACACCGTGAGGGTGTCGAACACCGATCCCGGTCCGGCGGCCTGCTGGATGGCCGGCAGGCCGAGAAGGTGGTGGTCGAGCAGGCTCGCCTGTTCGACCTGGAGCCGATCGAGGAGCTCGCCGAGGGATTCGTGCGGGTCGAGGGTGACCCGGACCGGGATGGTGGTGATGAACAGGCCCACCATCTCCTCGATGCCGGGGATCTGCGGCGGCCGCCCGGAGACGGTGGCACCGAACACCACGTCGTCGCGGCCGGTCAGCGCGCCGAGGACGACACCCCACGCGGCCTGCACGACGGTGTTGACGGTGACGCCGCGGCCGCGGGCCAGCGCGCGCAGGCGGGCGGTGTCCTCGGAGGTCAGCGACACCGCGTACTCGCGGGACCCGGCGGGCGCCGGCTGCCCGGGTGAGATCGGGGCCAGGAGCGTCGGCTCCCCCACGTCGCCGAGGCGGTCGCGCCACACGTCCATCGAGGCGGCGCCGTCACGTCCGGCCAGCCAGTGCAGGTAGTCGCGGTACGGCCGGACCCGAGGCAGGTTCGACGCATCGGCGTCGGTGGCGTACAGGGTGAGCAGGTCCCGCAGGATCAGCGGCGTGGACCAGCCGTCGAGCAGGATGTGGTGGTTGGTGAGCACCAGGCGGTACTCCCCCGGTGCGATCGTCACCAGCAGCAACCGAAGCAGCGGCGGGGCGGTCATGTCGAAGCCGGCGGTCCGGTCCGCGTCGAGGATTCGGGTGAACTCGGACTCGGCGACGCCGCGGTCCCATCCGGTCAGGTCCGTCTCGGTCCACGGCAGCACCGCGTGGGCGGGCACCACCTGCACGGCGGTGCCGTCCGGATCATGCACGAACGCGGCCCGCAGGTTCGGATGCCGGTCCAGCAGTGCCTGGCCGGCGCGGCGCAGCCGGTCGGCGTCGACGACGCCACGCAGGTCGAGCGTCAACTGCACCACGTACGGATCGACGGCGTGCTCGGTGACGCGGGCCTGGAACAGCAGCCCCGACTGCAGCGGACCGAGCGACCAGATCTCGGACAGGTCCGGGTAGCGGGCCTCGAGGCGGTCGATGGCCCGCTGGTCGAGGTCGACGAGGTCCACGTCGGACGGGGTGAGACCCCCGGCAGCCGGGTCGGCGGCGTGCCGGGCGACGGCGGTCAACGCCTCCACCCACAGTTCCGCGAGCAGCGTGACCTCCTCCGCCGACAGCACCCCGGTCGGGAACTCCCAGGTCGCCTGCAGCCGCGACCCGTCGGCACCGGCGAGGGTGACGGCGTTGACGTCGAGGACGGCCGCGACCGGCAGGTCAGGGCTCGGCCGGTCGTCGAGGTCGACGTCGGCGACGGGCACCCAGCCGGCGTCGGTGTCGGTGACCGTGCCTCCGAGGCGGCCGAGGTAGTTGAAGGAGACCTGCGGGGTGCGGGTGTCGGCGAGTGCGGTCGTCCCGTCCGGCGGGTACCGCAGCAGCCCGAACCCGATGCCGTGGTCCGGGACCGCCAGCAACTGCTCCTTGACGGCCTTGATCGCGGCTCCGGTGGCCGGACCGGAGTCGAACGCCTCGTCGAGGTCCACCCCCTCCAGGTCGAGCCGCACCGGGTAGATGGTGGTGAACCAGCCGACCGTGCGGGCCAGATCGGCCCGGGCGGCACCGCCCGCTCCGGGCTGGTCGGCACCGCCGACGCCGGTTTCCTCGCGGCCGTGCCCCTCCACGTTGATCAGCGCGTCGGTGTGGAACTCGCCGCGATCGGCCCGCCACCGGGTCAACGCGAGCGCCAGCGCGGTCAGCAGTCCGTCGTTGACGCTGCCGTGGAAGGACTCCGGCACCGCGGTGAGGAGCGCCTCGGTGACATCGGCAGGCACCTCCACCCGCACCCGCTCCACGGTCGCGTTCACATCGACCGTGGGGTCGAGGGCCCGGGTGCCGAGCACCGGATCAGGTCCGGCGAGCACCGAGGTCCAGTACCCGAGCTCGGAGGTGCGGTCGGTGTCGGCGAGCGCGCGCGACCACCTGCGCATCGACGTTCCGACGGGTGCGAGCGCGGGTTCGGTGTCCTGCACGATCCGGGACCACGCGATCGCCAGGTCCGGCACCAGCACCCGCCACGACACCCCGTCGACCGCCAGGTGATGCACCACCAGCAGCAACCGACCGGACCCGGTGTGGTCCGACCCGCCGACCGGGTCGAACCACACCGCCTGCAGCATGATCCCGGCTTCCGGGTCGAGCCTGCCTGCTGCGTCGGCGAGCTCCGCAGCGGCGATCCGCTCGAAGGCGGCACCGCTCACGGAGTCGACGGGCACCCGGGTCAGAGCCGGCCCCACGGACCCGGGTGCGGCGACCGTCATCGTCGCGGTCGCGCGGTCGAGCCGGGCCCGGAGCATGTCGTGCCGATCCAGCACGGCGCGGAGGGTGCGTTCGAGATGCTCGCGGGTGGCGCCCGCCGGCAGGGTCAGCAGCGCCGACTGCGTGTACCGGCCCAGATCGCCCGCACCGGCCCGGTCGAGCAGCCACCGCACGATCGGGGTGGCCGGGAAGGAACCGACCCCGCCGCCGGGCAGTTCTTCGAGGACCGGCACGTCCTCGACGGTGGACTCCTCCGCTATCTCCGCGAGCGCGGCGACGGTCTTGTGCTCGAACACCTGCCGCGGGGTCAGCGTCAGGCCCGCGTCCTTCGCCCGGGCGACCAGTTGGATCGACATGATGCTGTCGCCGCCGAGCGCGAAGAACGAGTCGTCGACGCCCACGGTGCGGGACGAGTCGGCACCGCCGACGGTGTCGAGTCCGAGCACCTCGGCGAACAGCCCGGCGAGTTGTGCCTCGGCCTCGCTCGCCGGGTCCCTGCCCGCACCGGCGAGGGCCCCGAAGTCCGGCTCCGGCAACGCCTTCCGGTCCAGCTTCCCGTTCGCGGTCAACGGCAGCCGGTCCAGGTCGACGAACGCGGCCGGCACCATGTGCGAGGCGAGTTCGGCGGCGAGGTGCTCGCGCAGCCGTCCCCGGTCCACCTCGACGCCGGGCTCGCGGACCAGGTAGCCGACCAGGCGCGTCCGGCCGGCGCCGTCGTCGTGGACGGTGGCGACGGCGGCCGCGACGCCGGGGAAGCCGAGCATCTCGGACTCGATCTCGCCGAGTTCGATGCGGAAGCCGCGGATCTTGACCTGCATGTCCGAGCGACCGAGGTATTCGAGGTGCCCGGTGTGGTCCCAGCGGGCCAGGTCGCCGGTGCGGTACATCCGTGCGCCCGGCGCGCCGGACGGGTCGGCGACGAACCGGGCCGTGGTCAGGTCCGGGCGGCCGAGGTAGCCGCGGGTGACCTGGTCGCCCGCGACGTACATCTCCCCGACCACGCCCGGTGGGACCGGACGCAGGCGGCGGTCCAGAATCGACACCCGCAGACCCGGGATCGCGCGGCCCACCACGCTCGCCGACGACGTCGCGGCCAGTTCCGGAGTCAGCGGCAGCCGGGTGACGTGCACGGTGGTCTCGGTGATCCCGTACATGTTCACCAGTTCGGGTCCTGCAGTGAGATTCCCCGTCGCTTCGCTCGCCCCGCCGTGGCGGGTGTACCAGCGCCCGAGCTGCGCGAAGTCGAGGGCCTCCCCGCCGAAGATCACGTACCGCAGTGCCGCAAGCAGGTCCGCTCCGCTGGCCTCGCGGTCCGCCTCGGCCAGTTGGTAGAACGCGGTCGGGGTCTGGTTCAGGACCGTGACCTGTTCCCGTTCGAGCAGGCGCAGGAACTGCTGCGGGGATCGGGCCGTGTCGTGGTCGACGACGACGAGCCGGCCACCGTGCAGCAGCGGCCCCCACAGTTCCCAGACCGAGAAGTCGAAGGCATAGGAGTGGAACATGGTCCACACGTCCGCCGGTCCGAAGTCGAAGCTGTCGCGGGTGTTCTCGATCAGGGTCAGCACGGAACGGTGCGGGACGAGCACGCCCTTGGGGCGCCCGGTCGAGCCGGAGGTGTAGATGACGTACGCGATTGCGGCCGGGTCGAGTGGCGCGGCGCGGTCGGCGTCGGTGACGGGTGCGGGCGACATCGCGGCCAGCCGGGCCGCGACGTCCGGGGCGTCGAGCAGCACCGTCGGGACATCGCTGTCGGGCAGTCGCGCGACGTCCGCGGACACCGACAGCGTGCACACGGGGTCGGCGTCGGCGAGCATGAACGCCAGCCGGTCGGGTGGGTAGCTGACGTCGAGCGGCAGGTATCCGGCGCCGGACTTGATCACCGCGAGCAGCGCTACGACCAGGTCGGTGGTACGCGGAAGCGCGACCGCGACAAGCCGTTCCGGTCCCGCGCCGCGCTCGGTCAGCAGGCGGGCGAGCCGGTTGGCGCGGGCGTCGAGTTCCGCGTACGTGAGGGTGGTGTCCGCGAAGGTGACCGCGGTCGAATCGGGGTACGTGGCGACCGCGGACGCGAACGCGTCCGCCAGCGTGGTCTGCGGGGCGCGCCGGCCGGGGAGATTCCACTCGGTGTCGATCGCCGCGTGTTCGGCCGCGGTGCACAGGTCGAGGTCGCCGATCGGCCGATCCGGGTGACTGTTGACCGCCGTCAACAAGCGCTCGAAACGGGCGGCGAGGGTCGCGGCGGTGCGGCTGTCGAAGACGTCGGTGGCGTAGGTCAGGGCACCGGTCATCCCCGCCGGGGTGCCGTCGTCGGCGAACGTCTCGGCGAGGGTCAACTGCAGGTCGAACTTCGCCACCGGCAGATCCGGTTCGAGCGCGGTGACCGTCAGGCCGGGCAGCGTGAGGGTCGGCAGTTCGTTGTTCTGGAACTCGATCAGGACCTGGAACAGCGGGGTGTGACTGGTCGACCGGTCCGGGGCGAGGGCGTCGACGAGCACCTCGAAGGGCAGGTCGGTGTGCTCGAACGCGGCCACGTCGCGGGCCCGCACGTCGCCGATCAGATCCCGGAACGATCGTTCCGGCGGGACCGGGCTGCGCAACACCAGTGTCCCGACGAACATGCCGACCATCTCGTCCAGCGCGGCGTCGCCGCGCCCGGCGACCGGGGTGCCGATCGCGAGGTCCTCGGATCCGGTGGTCTTCGCCAGCAGCACCGCGAGCGCCGCGTGCATCGTCATGAACATCGTCGCGCCGCGGGTGCGGGCGAGGGCGGCGAGCGCCCGGTGCGTGTCGGCGTCCACGGTCAGCGGGATCCGCCCGCCGCGCAGGGTGCGCTCGGCGGGACGCGGCCGATCCGTGGGCAGCGCCAGGACCTCCGGGAGGCCGGCGAGCTCGTTCGACCAGAAGTCGAGTTGGGTGGCGTGTCGGGAGGCCGGATCGGCGGGGTCGCCGAGCAGGCCCCGCTGCCACAGTGCGAAGTCCGCGAACTGGACGGCCAGCGGCTCCCGGTCCGGCGCGACCCCCGCCGCGCGCGCGGCGTAGGCGGCCATCACGTCCCGGGCCAGCGGCGCCATCGAGAAGCCGTCCGCGCAGATGTGGTGCACGACGATCGCCAGGACGTGCTCGGTCGGCGACAGCCGGAGCAACGACACCCGGATCGGGACCCCGGCGGTGACGTCGAATCCCGCGCCGACGAATTCCGCGAGGCGGGTGGGCAACTCGGCCTCGGAGACGGTCTCGACCGACAGGTTGGTCGACTCGTCCGCGGTCAGGACCACCTGCTCCGGTTCCCGGTCCGCACCGAGCGGGAACACGGTGCGCAGCGACTCGTGCCTGGTCTGCACGTCACGGAGCGCGGCGGCCAGCGCATCGACGTCGAGGTCGCCGCTCAGGCGCACCGCGAGGGGGATGTTGTAGGCCGGCGACGCGGTGTCGAACTGGTTGAGGAACCACATCCGCTGTTGGGCCGGCGAGAGCGGCAGCCTCGCCGGGCGCGGGCCGGCGACCAGGGGCGGCCGGTCCGGTCCGGTGCCGGTGTCGGCGACCAGCTGTGCGACCTCCCGCACCGTCCGTGCCTCGAACAGGGCGCGCACCCCGACGGTCGCGCCGAGGGTGGCACCGAGCCGGGCGGCGACCCTGGTCGCGATCAGCGAGTTGCCGCCGAGGTCGAAGAAGTCGTCCTCGGCGCCGACCCGCTCCAGGCCGAGGACGTCGGCGTAGACGTCCGCGACGGTCTGTTCGATCGGATTCGACGGCGGAACATACTGTGCCGAAACGAACTCGGGCTCCGGGAGGGCCGAGCGGTCCAGTTTGCCGACCGGGGTCAGCGGGATCTCGTCGAGGAAGGTCACGGATTCGGGGACCATGTGTGCGGGCAGGCGGCCCCGGACGAACTCACGGATCTCGGTCGCCGCCGGTCGCGGCCCGGGGGTCGTCACGTAGGTGGCGAGATGGGTGTCCTCGCCCGTCCTGCGGGCGACGGTCACCGCGAAGTCGACATCCGGGTGGGCGGCGACGGCGGAGTCGATCTCGCCGAGCTCGATGCGGAAGCCGCGGATCTTGACCTGGAAGTCGGCGCGGCCCAGGTAGTCGAGCTCGAGCGTGGTCGCGCCGGTCGTCGTGCTCGTGTGCTCCGTCCACCGCACCAGATCCCCGGTCCGGTACATCCGCTCCCCGGGCTCGCCGTACGGGTTGGCGACGAACCGGCCTGCGGTGAAGCCGGGACGATCGTGGTAGCCGCGGGCCAGGCCGGGACCGCACAGGTACAGCTCACCGGGTACCCCGAGCGGGACCGGCTGCAGCCGGGTGCCGAGCACCACCTCGGAGACCCCGAGCACGGGCCCCCCGATCCCGACCGGCTCCCCCGCAACCAGCGGCTCGCTCATGTCGGCCATGATCGTCGCCTCGGTCGGCCCGTAACCGTCGAAGAACCGGCGGCCGTCCAACGCGGCCCACTTGGCGGCCAGTTCCGGTGGGCAGGCCTCGCCGCCGACCATCACGGTCGTGAACTCGTCCAGGCCGGTCGGGTCGACGGTCTCCAGGCCGGCGACGTTCACGTACGAGTGGGTGACGTGCTGGCGGGCGATCACGTCGGCGAGTTCGATTCCGCCGTACACGGTCGGCGGGACGATCACCATCGTGGCGCCGGGACCGAAGGCGAGCAGGTAGTCGTAGACCGCGCCGTCGAAACTCGGGGACGCGAAGTGCATGGTGCGGCTGCCGGGAGTCGCGCGCATCCGCTGCTGCAGTTCGTGGGTGAAGTTGTCGAGGCCGCGGTGCGGGACCACCACCCCCTTGGGGGTGCCCGTCGATCCGGACGTGTAGATCACGTAGGAGGCGTGGTCGAGGCGCAGGGGCGCCCGGCGGTCGGCGTCGCTGACCGGTGCCGCGGAGACGGAGGCGAGCAGATCGGCGGCGTCCGGTCCGTCGAGGACCAGCCAGATCACCTGGTCGGGCAGCCGGTCCACGGTCGCCGCGTCCGTGATGCCGAGTACCGCACCGGAATCGGCGAGCATGTGCGCGACCCGCTCGGGTGGGTAGTTCGGATCGGCCGGCATGAACGCGGCCCCGGACTTGGCGATCGCCCACATCGCGGTCACCGACTCCACCGAGCGGGCCAGGCACAGCGCGACGGAGGTGTCGGGTCCGGCGCCGCGGGCGATCAGCAGCCGCGCCAACCGGTTCGACGTCTCGTCGAGCTCCCGGTAGGTGACCGAGCGGTCGCCGGTCGCGGGATCGGCCGGCGGCGCGATGAGCGCGACCGCGTCCAGGTCCTGCGCGGCCGCGTCCGAGAGGATCTGCGGGAGTGTTCGCCGGTGATCGGCCGGGAGGCCCCGGGCGGGGACCAGGTCGGTGTGCTCCCGGTCGGTGAGCAGACGCAGCCGGGACAGCGGCAGATCCGGGGTCTCGGCGAGGGCGGTCAGCGCGAGGGCCATGCGGTGCCCGAACTGTTCGACCTGCTCCCGGTCGAACAGTTCCGGGAAGTACTCCAGCTTCAGGGTGAGGGCGTCGTCGTCGGTGACGACCAACGCCAGCGGGTAGTGCGCGGTGTTCGCGTTGTCGTGGACGCCGGTGACGTGCATCCCCGCGATGTCGGTGTCCGCGGTCAGCGCGTCCCGGTCGATCGGATAGGACTCGAACACGGTCAGGGTGTCGAACACGGCGCCGGCGCCGGCGCCGGCCTGGATGTCGGAGAGGCCGACGTGTTGGTGGTCGAGCAGCGTCGCCTGCTCAGACTGCAACCGGACGAGGAGGTCGAGAAGCGTCTCGTGCGGGTCCAGGGTCACCCGCACCGGCAGCGTGTTGATGAACAGCCCGACCATCGTCTCGATGCCCGGCACCTGCGGGGGACGTCCGGCCACGGTGCCGCCGAACGTCACGTCGTCGCGACCGGTCAACTCCCCCAACAGGATTCCCCATGCCGCGCGGATCATGGTGGAAATGGTGGTGCCGCGGCCACGGGCCAGTGTCCGCAACGCGTCCGCGGTGTCGGTGTCGAGGGCGACCCGCACCTCGTGCGAGGTCGGCCCGGTCGGTCGACCGTGACCGAGCAGGGTGGCGTCCGTCGCCCCGGCCAGCGCCCGCTGCCATTCGTGCAATGACTCCTCGGCCGGGCGCCGCGCCATCCAGCCGAGGTAGTCGCGGTACGGCCGCACCGGCGGCAGGATGTCGTCCTCGCCGTCGGTCGCGTACAGGGTCAGCAGATCCCGCAGGACCAGGGGCATCGACCAGCCGTCGAGCAGGATGTGGTGATTCGTCAGCACGATGCGCTGTTCGTCCGGCCCGGTGCGGATCGCCGTCATCCGCAGCAACGGCGCGGTGTCCATCTCGAATCCGCGGGCCCGATCCTCCGCCATCAGCCGGTCCAGAGCCCGGCCGCGGTCCGCGGCGGGCAGTCCGGTGAGGTCGACTTCGGTCCAGGGCAGCTCGACGTGGCGGTGCACGATCTGCAGCGCGCGGCCGGTGTCGTCGGCGGCGAACGCGGTGCGCAGATTCGGGTGGCGGTCGAGCAGCGCCTGGCCCGCACGCCGCATCCGCACCGGGTCGGCGCCGAGCACCTCGAGCGTCAACTGCACCGTGTACGAGTCGACGGGCTTGTCCCCCTCCACGTCAGGGGTGCCGGCCGCCACTGCGTGGTACAGCAGGCCGGACTGCAACGGCGACAGGGACCAGATGTCCTGCAGATCGGGGTATCGCGACTCGAGTCCGTCGATCGCCGTCTGGCTCAGGTCCACCAGATCGAGGTCGGACGGGGTCAGCCCGCCCGCGCCGGGCGCGTCCACGTGGGCGGCGAGCGCGGTCAGCGCAGAGGTCCACAGGCCGGCGATCTCCCGGACGTCCGCGGCGTCCAGGACACCCGACGCGTACGCCCACGTGGCCCGCAGCACCGGCCGGCCGTCGACCTGTGTGGTCACCGCGTTGATGTCGAGCGCCGACGCGACCGGCAGGTCGTGGTCCTGGGCTCGCTCCATGTCCACGTCCGCGGTGGGGGCCCAGCCCGTCTCCGCGCCCTCGTCGGTGAGGTCGGTCGCGAATCGGCCCAGGTAGTTGAACGCGACCTGCGGTGCGGGCTGCCCGGCCAGTTCCGCGCCGCCCTCCGGGTCGAGGTACCGCAGCAACCCGTAGCCGATGCCGTTGTCGGGGACCGCGAGCAGCTGCTCCTTGACGGCCTTGATCGCGGCACCGGTCGCGGCGCCGCCGGTGAACGCGGCGTCGAGGTCGATGTCGGGCAGGCGCAGTCGCAGCGGGTGGATCGTGGTGAACCAGCCGACCGTCCGCGACAGATCCGCGCGACTCTCGTGGGCGTCCTGTACTCCTCGGGCATCCGGTGCCGTGACGATCTGGTCCTCGCGACCGTGCCCCTCGAGCGCGACCAGGGTGCCGCCGTCGACGGTGCGGCCATGGCCGCGGTGCCACCGGGTCAGGGCCATGGCGAGTGCGGTGAGCAGTCCGTCGGTGACGCCGCCCCGGTACGTCTCGGGGACGGCGGTCAGGATCGCGGCGCTGACGTCGGCGGGCAGTTCGACGGTCAGTCGCGCCACGGTGGACTCGACGTCGACGTCGGGGTCCAGCGGCCGCGACCCGAGCAGCGGGTCCGGGCCGGTGGACATCCCGCGCCACATCGCGAGCTCGTCGCGGCGTTCGGCGGCGGCGTCGACGAGGGCATGGGCCCACCGGCGCATCGAGGTGCCGACCGGGGGCAGCGTCGCCGTCTGCCCCGCCGCGACGTGCGCCCAGGCGATCGCCAGGTCCGGGACCAGCACCCGCCAGGAGACACCGTCGACCGCCAGGTGGTGGACCACGACCAGCAACCTGCCGTCCCCGGTCGTGGAGTCGAGCCACACCACCTGCAGCATGACGCCGCCGAGCGGGTCGAGGCGGTCCTGCGCCGCGTCGAGTGCGTCGAGCGCCTCGGACGCGTACTCCGGCGTGCCCGGCGCCGCCTGGACCGCGACCCGCCGGACACACCCGGCGGCGTCGACGGCGCCGACGGGCCGAACCTCCATCACCGCACCACCAGTGGCGGCGGTGGTGCCGCCCGATGCTGCGGCGCCGTCGATCCGCAGCCGCGCCCGAAGCATGTCGTGCCGGTCGAGGACCGCCTGGACGGTCGCCACCAGCGGCGCGAGCGAGGTCAGATCGTGCGGCGCGCGGAGCAGCGTGGCCTGCGACATCCGGTCGAAGCGCCGTTCCCCACCGACCTCCCCGACGCTGGCGCGCTCGAGCAGCCAGCGCACGATCGGGGTCGCCGGCATGTCGCCGACCCCTCCGCCGGGCAGTTCCTCGAGGACCTGCGGACCGGTGTCCCCGGCCTGGGCGACCGCCGCGAGCGCGGCCACGGTCCGGTGCTCGAACACCTGCCGCGGGGACAGGTGGACGCCGGACTCCTTGGCCCGCGCCACCAGCTGGATCGACATGATGCTGTCGCCGCCGAGCGCGAAGAACGAGTCGTCGACCCCGACCTCCCCGACACCAAGCACCTCGGCGTACAGCTCGGCGAGGACCGTCTCGGTGTGCCCGGTGGGGGCGCGCCGGGTACCGGCGCGCGGGGTGAAGTCCGGTTCGGGCAGTCCCTTGCGGTCGAGCTTGCCGACCGGGGTGACGGGCAGGTCGTCGAGCACCACCAGCGCGGCGGGCACCATGTGGGGCGCGAGCAGCGTATTGGCGAACGCGAGGACCTCGGCGCTGTCGACGGTGGCACCGATGTGGGGCACCACGTAACCGACCAGCCGGGGTCGGCCGGCGCTGTCCTGGTGCGTGGTGACGACGGCCCGGGCCACCGCGTCGTGGCGCATCAGCGCGGACTCGATCTCGCCGAGCTCGATCCGGAAGCCGCGGATCTTGACCTGGAAGTCGCTGCGCCCCAAGTACTCCAGCTCCACCCCCGCGACGTCCCCCGGCGCTCCGCTCGTCAGGGTGCCATCCCCCGTCGCTGCGCTCGTCAGGGTCCAGCGCACGAGGTCGCCGGTGCGGTACATGCGGCCGCCGGTGAACGGGTCGGCGACGAACCGTTCCGCGGTGGTGCCGGGACGGTTCCGGTAACCACGCGTCACGGACGGCCCGGTGACGTACAGCTCGCCGGTGACCCCGACCGGGACCGGGTGGAGGCGGTCGTCGAGGACGACGGCCGCGCTGCCCAGCGGGGGTCGCCCGATCGTGACCGGCCGCTCCGCGTCCATCGGCCCGGACACCGCGGCGACGACGGTCGTCTCGGTGGGACCGTAGGCGTTGTACATCGACCGGCCCGGTCGCGCCCACTGGCGGACCAGCTCCGGTGGGCAGGTGTCGCCGCCGGTGACCACGCACCGCAGATCCGGCAGCGCGTCCGCGTCGACGGAGGCGAGCGCTGCCGGGGTGACGAACCCGTGCGTGACCCGCTGCCGCCGCAGCAGCTCGGTCAGTTCGTCGCCACCGAGCATCCCGGCCGGCGCGATCACCATGGTCGCGCCGGCGCCGACGGCGAAGAACAGTTCCAGGATCGACGCGTCGAAACTCGGCGAGGAGAAGTGCAGGGTCCGCGACGCGGCCGTGACCCCGTAGCGCGCCCGCACGTCCTCGGCGAAGCCGGCCAGTCCGCGGTGCGTGACGATGACACCCTTGGGGACACCGGTGGATCCCGACGTGTAGATCAGGTAGGCGCAGTGGTCGAGGAGCAGCGGCCCGGTGCGATCGGCGTCGGTCACCGCGTCCCCCGGCAGTGCGGCGATCGACGCCTCCGTTTCAGGGGCGTCGAGGACGACGGGGGTGACGCCGTCGGGCACGATGTGCCGGTGTTCGGCGAGGGTGACGGTCCACGCGGCGCCGGAGTCCTCGAGCATGTGCAGGATCCGGTCCTGCGGGTAGTGCGGATCGACGGGCACGAACGCGGCACCGGTCTTCGCGACCGCCCACACGGTGAGGACGGAGCGCAGTGAGCGCGGCACCGCCACCGCGACCACCGTCTCGGGCCCGGCGCCGAGGCCGATCAGCCTGCGGGCCAAGCGGTTCGACGACTCGTCCAGGTCGCGATAGGTCAGTGCGTCGGGACCGTCGACGACGGCGATGCCGTCCGGGTTGCCCGCCGCGGCCGCGATGAGCAGCTCGGGCAGGGTGCGCAGCGGGACGGTACCGGGTCCCCACACCGGGGCGAGGGCGTGGGCGGTGTCGGAATCGAGGACGGCGACATCGCCGACGGGCGTGTCGGGATCGGCGGTCACCGCGTCGAGGATGCGCACCAGTCGCCGCCCGAACTCGTCGATGGTCGCGGGGTCGAAAAGGTCGGCGGCGTAGGTGAACCCGGCGTCGATGCCGGCCGGGGAGCCGTCGCCGTGGAACCGTTCCGTGCAGGTCAGCTGCAGGTCGAAGTTCGCGGTCGCGACGCCGAGGTCCAGTGCCGAGACGGTCAGGCCGGGCAGCTCGAGACGCGGCCGTTCGTTGTTGCGGAACTCGAACATCACCTGGAACAGCGGCGAGTGGGCGGTGCTGCGTTCCGGGGCGAGGGCCTCGACCAGCCGCTCGAACGGCAGATCCGACTGGTGGAACGCCTCCAGGTCGCGGTCGCGGACGGCGGCGAGAAGGTCGGTGAACGAGCGCTCCGCGGGTACCTCGGTGCGCAGTACCAGGGTGTTGACGAACATTCCGACCATGTCGTCGAGTTCGGGTTCGCCGCGCCCCGCGATCGGGGTGCCGACCGCGATGTCGTCGGTCCCGGACGACCGGGCCAGCAACACCGCCAGGACGGCGTGCATCGCCATGAACACGGTGGTGCCGCGGTCCCGGGCGATCGCGATCAACCGCCGATGCAGGTCCGCGTCGATGTCGAAGGTCGACGCGGCACCGCGCAGGGACTGGGTCGCAGGCCGGGGCCGGTCGGTCGGTAGCGGCAACAGGTCCGGCAACTCGTCGAGCGTGGTGGTCCAGTGGTCGAGTTGCCGCGCCATCAGCGACTCCGGGTCGGCGGGATCGCCGAGGACCCGCTGCTGCCACGACGCGAAATCGGCGTACTGCACCGGCAGCGGGGCCCACTGTGGGACCTGCCCGGTGGTGCGGGCGCCGTACGCGCCCATCACGTCCCGGGCCAGCGGCGCCATCGAGAAGCCATCGGCGCAGATGTGGTGCACCACGATCACGAGCACGTGCCGGTCGCCGGCGACGCGCAGCAACCGGGCCCGCAGCGGCGCGGCGGTGGTGACGTCGAACCCGGTGTCGGTCAGAGCGGTGATCCGCTCCGGCAGTTCGGATTCGCTGATCGGGACCGGAGTCAGGTCCGGGGCCACCGCGGCGGTGGGCAGGATGTCCTGGGTCGGCTCGGCGCCGACCAGCGGGAACCTGGTGCGCAGGGACTCGTGCCGATCGAGCACGTCCGCCACCGCCGTCTGCAGGGCGGGGACGTCGAGAGTGCCGTCCAGCCGGATCGCCATGGCGATGTTGTAGGCCGGGGACGTGGTGTCGAACTGGTTGACGAACCACATTCGCTTCTGCGCCAGCGCGACGGGAATCGGGTCGGGGCGCGCCTCCGGTCGCAGCGGCGGCCGGTCCGCGGCGGCCGCGGTCGCCGACTCGACGCGCAGTGCCAGGGTGGCCACCGTCGGCGCGTCGAACACCTCGCGGACGCCGACATGGGCGCCGAGCGCCCCGTTGGCGCGGGCCACCAGCCGAGCAGCGATGAGCGAGTTGCCGCCGAGGTCGAAGAAGTTGTCGTGCACGCCGACGCGGGGTATCTCGAGCAGGTCGGAGACGATCGAGCAGAGAATCTCCTCCACCGGGTTGCGGGGTGCGACGAACTCCGCCGACGCGACCAGGAACTCGGGCTCGGGCAGCGCCCGGCGATCGAGCTTGCCGGACGGGCCGAGCGGGAACTCGTCGAGGACCAGGATCTGCGCCGGCACCATGTACGCGGCCAGTTCGGTGGCCGCGTGCGTCCGGACCGCGGCCGGGTCCACCGCGGCGCCCGGTGCACCGATCACGTACCCGACCAGCGAATCCCCGGTGATGTCGTCGTGATGGGTGACGACCACGGCCTGCGCGACGCCCGGAGCCGCCAGCAGCGCGGCCTCGACCTCGCCGAGCTCGATCCGCTGCCCACGCAACTTGACCTGGAAGTCGCTGCGGCCCACGTACTCCAGTGCCCCGATGCTCGGCCGGCCCGGCGCCCGACTCGGGTGTTCGAGCCAGCGCACCACGTCACCGGTGCGGTACATCCGGCTGCCGGGTTCGCCGCTGAACGGGTCCGCGACGAACCGGTCCGCGGTCAGGTCGGGGCGCCCGACGTAGCCGCGCGCGATCTGCGCGCCCGCGAGGTACAACTCGCCCCGCACGCCCACCGGAACCGGGTGCAGGCGCGAATCCAGCACGTACAGGCGGGTGTTCCACACCGGGGCACCGATCGGCACCGTGTGGACGTCGGCGTCGGAGGTCTCCCAGGCGGTCACGTCCACCGCGGCCTCCGTCGGGCCGTAGAGGTTGTGCAGCGCGGCGGTGCAGAAGCGGCGGAACGTCTCCGCGGTGGACGGGGGCAGCGCCTCGCCGCTGCAGAACACCCGGCGCAACCCCGTGCAGTCGTCGGGGCGGGCGGCGGACAGGAAGGTCGCGAGCATCGACGGCACGAAGTGGACGGTGGTCACGTGCTCGGCGGCGATGACGCGGGACAGGTAGTCCGGGTCGCGGTGGCCGTCCGGGGCGGCGAGGACCAGCCGCGCCCCGGTCTGCAACGGCCAGAACAGTTCCCACACCGACACGTCGAACGTGACCGGGGTCTTCTGCAGTACCACGTCGGTGCCGTCGAGCGGGTAGGTGTCCTGCATCCACCGCAGTCGGTTGACGATGGCGCGGTGGGTGACCGCCACACCCTTCGGGGTGCCGGTCGACCCGGAGGTGTAGATGACGTACGCGGTCGAATCGGGATGCGGCAGCGGCAGCGGGGCGCCGCCGGAGCCGGACAGGTCGACCACGTCGAGGTCCAGTAGGTCGATGTCCTCGGGCAGCAGTGCCCGGTGCACGCCGGTGCTGAGCACGCACACCGGGGCCGCGCTGTCGAGGACGTGCCGGACCCGGGCCGGTGGATGATCCGGGTCCAGCGGCACGTAGGCGGCACCGGCCCGGATCACTGCGTAGATGGCGACCAGCAGTTCCGGGGACCGGCGCAGCGCCACCGCCACCCGAGACTCCGGGCCGACTCCGCGGGCGATCAGGATCCGTGCGAGTGCGTCGACCCGTTCCGCGAACTCGCCGTACGTCCAGGTCCGGTCGCCGGACACGAGCGCGACCGCGTCGGGGGTACGGGCCACCTGCTCACGGAACAGCCCGGTGAGCGTGGCCTCGCCGTCGAGCGCGACGACGGTCTCGTTCCAGTCCTGCACGACGCGCCGGCGCTCGTCCTCCCCGACGATGGACAGATCACCGACCAGGGCCGCCGGATCGGCCGTGATCTCCTCGAGCACGCGGACGAAACGATCGATCATCGCCGACATCGTGGTGTGGTCGAAAAGGTCTCGGGCGTAGGCGAACTGGGTGTCCAACGGGCCGGGGTCGCCGGCCTTGTCGGTGTGTTCGGTGGCGATCACCTGCAGGTCGAACTTCGCGGTTCCGGTGTCGACGTCCCGGACGTCCGCGGTGACGCCGGGCAGTTCGAGATGGGCGTCGACCGCACCCTGGAGCACCAGCATCACCTGGAACAGCGGGGAGTGCGCGGTCGTCCGGGTCGGGTGCATGGCGTCGACGAGCACCTCGAACGGCAGGTCGGTACGGCTCATCGCCGCGAGGTCGTCGCCCCGGACCCGGTCGAGCAGGGTGGCGAACGGTTCGCCGGGATCGATCCGGGTCCGCAGCACCAGGGTGCCGACGAACATGCCGACGAGGTCGTCGAGGCCGGCCTCGCCGCGACCCGACACCGGGGATCCGATCGAGATGTCCGATTCGCCGCTCGACCGGGCCAGCAGCACCGCCAGTGCCGCGTGCAGCACCATGAACAGGCTGGTGCCGTGAGCGTGGGCGAGATCGAGCAGTCGCCGGTGCAGATCGGGCTCGAGGGTCACGTCGACGGTGCCGCCGCGCATCGACGCCCGCGCCGGCCGCGGCCGGTCGGCGGGCAGTGCCAGCACCTCGGGCGCGCCGTCGAGGGCCGTCGTCCAGTACTGCAGCTGCCGGGACATCAGGCTGTCCGGGTCGTCCGCGGACCCGAGGAGGTCGCGTTGCCACAGCGCGTAGTCCGAGTACTGCACGGTCAGCGGCGCCCAGGCGGGTGGTGCACCCGCGACCCGGGCGGCGTACGCGGTCAGCAGGTCACGGGCCAGCGGGCCCATCGACAGCCCGTCCGCGGCGATGTGGTGCACCACCAGCACCAGGACGTGGGTGGTGGGCTCGATGCGCAGCAGGGTGGCGCGCAGCGCGGTGCTCGCGGTGACGTCGAAGCCCTCCGTCGCCAGTGCCCGCACCCGCGGCCGCAACTGGTCGACGGGGACATCCACCGGGGTCAGGTCGAGTGCCGACTCGGCGGCAGGGAGCACCCGCTGCACGGGTCCGGTGGGAGTGTTCGGGAACACGGTGCGCAGCGTCTCGTGCCGCGCGATCACGTCGCTGAGCGCGGCGGCCAGTGCGTCCACGTCGAGATCCCCGGACAGCCGCACCGCGATCGGGATGTTGTAGACCGCCGAGGTGGTGTCGAGCTGGTTGACCACCCACATGCGCTGCTGGGCCATCGACACCGGAACCGGACCACCGAAGGAACGAACCGTCAGCGGCGGGCGGGACGGGACCGGGACGGCCGCGCCGGCGCCGGCCGCGAGTGCAGAGGCGGCCTCGTCGGCACGGTCGGCGAGCATCGCGACGGTCGGCGCCTCGAACAGGTCGAGCACGCCGAGGGACGTGCCGAGGGCGGCGTTGGTCCGTGCGATCACCCGCGTCGCGATCAGGGAGTCGCCGCCGAGATCGAAGAAGCTGTCGTCGGCACCGACGCGGGGGTTTGTCAGGACGTCGGCGAACACCGCCGCGATCCGGGCCTCCGTGTCGGTGCCCGGTTCCCGGTACTCGGTTGCGGACGCGTCGAACCGCGGCTGCGGCAGCGCCTTCCGGTCCACCTTGCCCGCCGGGGTCAGCGGCACCCGGTCGAGGACTACGATCGTCGCCGGCACCATGTGCGCCGGCAACGACTCGGCGGCCCTGGCCAGCAGTTCCGGTTCCCGGACGGTGGCCCCGTCGACGGGCAGGACGTAGCCGACCAGGGCGACATCCCCGGACGACCGGACGTACCCGGTGGTGACCGCGAACGCGACCGACGGGTCGGCGCGCAGCACCGAGTCGATCTCGCCGAGCTCGATCCGGAAGCCGCGGATCTTGATCTGGAAGTCGCTGCGGCCCAGGTACTCCAGCTCCCCCGCGTCGGTCCACCGGACCAGGTCGCCGGTCCGGTACATCCGGCCCCCCGTGAACGGGTCGGCGACGAACCGTTCGGCGGTCACCCCGGGCCGGTTCCGGTAGCCCCGTGCCAGGCTGGGGCCGGTGACGTACAGCTCGCCGATCGCGCCCACCGGGACCGGGCGCAGGCGGTCGTCCAGGACCATCGAGCCGCTGCCCCTGGACGGACCGCCGATGGTCACCGGGAGCCGCGGATCCAGGGGTGCACTGATCCCGGCGACGACGGTGGACTCGGTGGGGCCGTACGCGTTGAACATTCGGCGCCCGGTGTCGTCCTCCGGGGCGGTGCCGACCCACTGCCGGACGAGTTCCGGCGGGCACACGTCGCCGCCGGTGATCACGCAGGTGAGGTCGTCGAGCCCCGCCGGGTCGACGGACGCCAGCGCGGCCGGGGTGACGAACGCGTGCGTGACCCGCTGCCGCCGCAACAGGTCGGCCAGTTCGGTGCCACCGAAGATCCCGGGCGGCGCGATCACCATCGTCGCCCCGACGTCGACGGCAAGCAGCAGTTCCAGGATCGACGCGTCGAAGCTGGGCGACGAGAAGTGCAGGGTGCGGGCACGGGGCGTGACCCCGAAGCGTTCCCGCATCTCCGCGGCGAAGTTCGCCAGACCGCGGTGGCCGACCACAACGCCCTTCGGCACCCCGGTCGAACCGGACGTGTAGATCAGGTAGGCGGCGTCGTCGAGGTGCGGCTCGTGGACCGGGACGTACCCGCTGCCCGACACCAGGTCGAATTCGTCGACGGCGAGCCACTCGACGAGGTCCGGGATCTGGTGCCGATGGGCCCGCGTGGTCAGGCCGAAGGCCGCGCCGGAGTCGGTCAGCATGTGTTCGATGCGGTCCGCCGGATAGTTCGGATCGACAGGGACGAACGCGGCGCCCGTCTTCGCGACCGCCCACACCGCCGTCACCGATTCGATCGATCGCGCAATCGACAGGGCCACAACGGAGTCCGGACCGACACCGCGCGCGGCGAGCAGCGAGGCGAGGAGGCCGGACCGCGAGTCGAGCTCCCGGTACGTCAGGGTGCGGTCGCCGTCGACGACGGCATCCGTGTCCGGTCCCGCGGTGACCGCGTCCGCCAGGATGCGGTCCAGCGTGCGGGGCGGCACCGGCGGCGGCCCCCACACCGGGGTCAGGGCCTGCGTCTCCGTCGGCGACATCACCGGCACGTCCCCGCAAGCCAGGTCCGGGCGGTCGAGGATTGCGGTCAGCACCTGTTCGAGGCGGGCGACCAGGACGGCGACGGCCTCCGGACCGAACACGTCGTTGGCGTGGTCCACGACCAGCGCGGGCGACCGGCCGGATCCGGCGTCGGGGAACTGCAGTACGAGGTCGGCGCCGCCCGGATGGGAGTCGGGATCGATGCCCGGCGCGGAGATCGCGACGGGGAGGAAGGGAATCGTCAGGGATTCGGCGAGGCGGGCCAGCGGCGTTCGGGAATGGGCGGCGGCGCGGCGCTCGCGGTCGAACACGGCGCGGGCGAGGTCGGAGAACGGTGTGGCGGGGTCGAGCGCGGTGCGGATCGGGAAGAGGGCGTCCGGGGGCTTGTCCGCGGCATGCGCGACGGCCGTGGCGATCGCGAAGTCGTCGGCACCGGTGAGGCGGCCGATCAGCACCGCGACCGCGCCGTGCAGCAGCGCCGCATCGTCCACCCCGAGGCCGGTGGCGACCGGGTGGACCCTCGCCCACAGGTCGGGATCCAGCTCGAATTCGGTTGTGGTGTAACCGGGTTGGCGGCGTTCGTGACGAGCGCCGGGCAGGCTGGGTTCGGCGGGGAGGCCGGCCAGTTCGGCGCGCCAGAAGTCGAGCGCGGCGGACGCGCGCAGGTTCTCCTCGCCGAGAGCGGCGGACTCGCCGTGCACTTCGGCGACGGGGGTGTCCTGCCCGGCGGCGAGGAACTCCTCCGCCAGGGCGAGGAACCGGTCGTGGTGATCGCGGAGCTCGTCGGCCCCGTATCGGTTCGGGTTGCCGCGGAAGTCGACGAGAGTACGGGCGGGAGACCCGCTCTGGTAGATGTTCACCAGCAGGTCCTGCACGGGCCCGGAGGTGACGATGTGGTACTCCCCCACCACCGAACCCAGCGTGATCTCCTGCCGGAACAGCATCACGTTGACCATCGGCCCCGACAACCCCTGACGGGCGCCGGTCAGTCCGGCGTCACGGCGGATGTCCTCGATGCTGCACCGCTGGTGACGCAGTGCGCCCATCAGTTCCAGCTGCACCCGCTGGACGAGCGAGCCGACGGTGTCGTCCGCGGCAACGGTGATGTTCAGCGGCGCAACGTTGACGAGCATGCCACCCGACCGCTGCAGCGGCGCGGTGGTGCGCGCGGACACCGGCAGGTTGACGAGCACGTCGTGCCGACCGGTCATCCTGGACAGGTAGCAGGCGAACGCCGCGATGAGCACCGCCGCGGACGTCCCGCCGAACAGGTCGTCGGACGATCCGAGCCGCGCGAGGGCGGCGGGCGTCAGGGCGGCACTCTCGAGCCGGCTGCGGGCGGAAACCGGGCCCTCACGCTGGGCGAGGGTGGACCCCGATTCGATACCCCTGATGTGTTCGGCCCAGTACTCACGGTCGGCCGTGAAGCGGCTCGACTCACGGTACTTGAGGTCCAGGTCGTACACCTTGCGTAGGTCCAACGCCCGACTCGGGTCGGGTTCAACGCCCTTCGCGGCCGCGGTGTACAGCGCCGCGATCCGGTTGACCATCGTCATGCCGCTGTAGCCGTCCAGTGCGACATGATGAATTCTGGTGTACCACAGGTAATCTCGATCGCCCACCTGGAGAATCGTCATCTCCACCAGGCGATCTCGGGTGAGTCGGATCGGCGTCACGTAGTCGGTGTCGATCCAGGCGTGCGCCGCCGCCATCGGATCCCGTTCGCCACGGAAGTCGAAGAAGCCGACACTCGAGTCGATCGACGGGTCCACGATCTGGCGGGGTTCGCCGTCGATCTCGACGAGGGTCAGGAACGGCGACTGGAACTCGTGCGCGGCCGTGACGGCGGCCTCCCGCAGCAGCGGGATGTCGATTTCGCCGTGCAGCTCGACGTACTGCGCGATGAACGTCGGCACGGTCGGGTTGAGCTGCTGCGAGAACCACATCGTCCGCTGTACGGCAGACAGCGGAAATGAACCGGACGACCCGGTCTGGTCGAGTGGTTCGGTTCCTTCGGTGTGGGGATCCCGCGTACGTGGTGCGTCTGGGCCGGGATCAACAGAGGAAGAATCCTTCATCGTAATCCTCACGCAAAGGGACAGTTGCGGTGCTGTTTCGGCGTGTTCTCAACGATTCGGCGTTGTGTTCAGCGTAATGGGCGCCTCTGCCTGCCGTCTGTGGATTTGTGCGTCTGTCGTTTAGTCGAGACCACGCCCGAGGGCGTTACCTGGTTCGATCTTTCTACAGGCGACGAAAAGATGGAAGGGTCAACGCAGACGTTCGGCGTCTCGGGCCAGCTTGACCAGCGTGTCGCACAGGGTCGCGATCTCGTCCGCTCCCGCTCCCTCCGCGGCCGCGGTGGCCACGTCCTCGGCAGCGCAGCGCACCTCGAACATCCGGTCCATCGCGGCCTCCGCCTCCGCGGCGGTGAGGATCGTGGAGTCCGGCGCGATCGTGGTGCCCTTGACCGCGCTTCGCTGTTCGTACGCGCGCTGCCGACAGGACTGCCGGCAGTAGCGGCGTCGGCGGCCGACCCCGGCGTCGGGAACCTCCCGACCACACCACATGCAGGACTCGAGTCGGCGGGTGGGGCTGGGCACGACCTCACCCTACTAGGAGGTAAGCAAGTGGGCGGCACGCGAGCGTGCGGCGAGCGAGCCCGGTGCCCGTCGCTGCGGCAGTTCATGGTGGCTCCGGTGGATCGTGGAGTTGCTGGCACGGTCGAGAGTTCCGGATTCCCGCACGGCCGGGGAGTCACCCTAGGGGTGAGATCGCCACACCCCCACCGGTAGAATGGCGTGGTTGCTTCTGCGCTCGGCGCGGGAACCATTCGGGAGTACGTGTCGTTGTAGAGAGTGAACGCCTGGTCCGCCGGGCGTGCTCGCGTGACGACCGAGGAGAGGAATCACCACCATGGCAGATCGCGTACTTCGAGGGAGCCGCCTCGGTGCGGTGAGCTACGAGACGGACCGTGATCACGATCTCGCGCCCCGACGGATCGCCCGGTATCGCTGTGACAACGGCGAGGAGTTCGACGTTCCGTTCGCCGACGAGGCCGAGATCCCCGGTACCTGGCTGTGCAAGAACGGCCTCGAGGGCACGCTCCTGGAGGGCGCCGCACCCGAGGTCAAGAAGGTGAAGCCGCCGCGCACCCACTGGGACATGCTGCTCGAGCGTCGCTCCGTCGAGGAGCTCGACGAGCTGCTCAAGGAGCGCCTGGAACTGCTGAAGACCAAGCGGCGCGGAGCCTAGCGGCACCGCGGCGCGGAGCCGGCGGACGCGGACAGGCGTCGGATCGACGAAAGCGCCCCGGAGGATCATCCTCCGGGGCGCTTTCGTGTCGGTACTACTTCCCGATCAGGGATCGCAGCTTGTCCCACCGGTTCTTCATGCCCCAGCCGAGGACCTTGGTGAACGCTTCGGTGATGATGTTTCCGGACATCTTCGATTCACCGAATTCGCGCTCGGTGAAGGTGATCGGCACCTCGACCATGGTGAACCCGGCCTGCAGCGCCCGCCAGCCCATGTCGATCTGGAAGCAGTAGCCGGCCGACTCGATGGCACCCAGGTCGAGGGTCTCGAGCACGACGCGACGGTAGGCGCGGTAGCCGCCGGTGATGTCCTTGATCTTCACTCCGAGCGCGAGCTGGGAGTAGATGTTGCCGCCGCGGGAGAGGATCTCCCGGCGCCGCGGCCAGTTGACGACGCTGCCGCCGGGAACGTAGCGGGAGCCGGCGACGACGTCGGCGCCCGCGTCGATCTTGTCGAGGAGGCGGTGCAGCTGCTCGGGGGCGTGGCTGCCGTCGGCGTCCATTTCCACGACGACCTGGTAGTCGCGTTCGAGGGCCCACTGGAATCCGGCGATGTATGCGGCGCCGAGCCCGTTCTTCTCGGTGCGGTGCATCACGTGGATGCGGCCGTCGGTGTCGTCGGCGGCGAGCTTGTCGGCGATGTCACCGGTGCCGTCCGGGCTGCCGTCGTCGGCGACGAGGACGTGGACGTCGGGCAGGGCCGCGTGCAGGCGGCCGATGATCAGTGCGATGTTCTCCCGCTCGTTGTAAGTCGGAATGATCACCAGCGTGTGGGAGCTCGGCTTGTCCCCTGTCGGCGTACCCGCGCTCATTCGATCCTCTCCCCCAGCCGAGGCTGGTTCTTTCCGTGAACATCCGCACCGTCCTTTGAGGGTGCGGCCGGCCGGCGCCGCCGCGCTGCCGAGTGCAGGGCTGCGGCGAGCAGGGCCAACACGGCTCCGATGCAGAGAGCGAACTCCGGAATCGGGCCGAGCCGAGTAGCCAGCGTAGTGGAGGCGCGCAGCGGCACCTGCGCCACCAGCGTCGTGGGCGTGAAAAGTGACGAAGATTCCTGCACGGTGCCGTCGGGCGCGACGATCGCGCTGACCCCGGAGGTGGCGGCGACGACGACGGCCCGGCCGTGCTCGACAGCGCGCAGCCGCGACATCGCGAGCTGCTGATATGTCATCTCGGTGTCGCCGAAGGTCGCGTTGTTGGTGGGTACCGCGATCAGCTGGGCACCGGCCCGCACCGACTGGTTCAGCGCCCGGTCGAACGCGACCTCGTAGCAGGTGGCGATGCCGATGGGAATCCCGGCCGCGTGCACGACGCCGTCGCCGGTGCCGGGCACGAAGTTACCGGCGCGGTCGGCGTACTCGGAGAAGTGCCGGAAGAAGTCGCGGTACGGCAGGTATTCGCCGAACGGCTGGATGATCTTCTTGTCGTGCTGGTCGCCGGGGCCGGTGGTCGGGTCCCAGGCGATGACCGAGTTGGTGGTGGTGCCGTTGCCCCTGACAAGGACGGTGCCGACGAGGATCGGTGCGCCGACGGCGCGGGCGGCGGCGGTGATCGCGGCGGCCGCGTCGGCGTTGCGGTAGGGGTCGATGTCGGAGGCGTTCTCCGGCCAGATCACGATGTCCGGTCGCGGGGTGCTGCCCGCGTCGATGTCGGTGGCGAGGTCGAGGGTCTGGCGGACGTGATTGTCGAGGACGGCACGGCGCTGGGCATTGAAGTCGAGGCCCAGGCGCGGGACGCCGCCCTGGATCGCGGCGACGGTGATCGTGCCGCTCGCGGTGAGATCGCTGTCGGCGGAGTCGGCTCCGGGCAGGGTCGGCCACAGGGCGGCGGCGAGGACGGGCGCGACCAGGGTCAGCGCGGCCGCGGACACCCACCGCCGGGGGGTACCGGTCAGACCCGTCACCAGGGCGGCGAGACCGGCGCCGGTCAACGCGACCGCGAAACCGACCAGCGGCGAGCCGCCGACGCTCGCGAGCGACAGCAGCAGTCCGTCGGACTGGCCGAACGCCAGCCGTCCCCAGGGAAAGCCGCCGAACGGGACGGACGCGCGCAGCCATTCGGTCAGCGACCAGGTGCTCGCGATCCACAGCGGCGCCAGCGGCAGCCGCGACACCGCGATCGCGAGCGCACCGAACAGGCCGACGAACAGGGCCTCGACGGCGGACAGGGCCAGCCACGGGACCGGCCCGACGTACTCGCCGACCCACGGCAGCAGTGGCAGCAGGAAGCCGAGACCGGCGAGGTAGCCGTACCCGAAGCCGGCGCGCCACGTGCGCGGCCGGCGACCCCACCCGGTGAGAACCAGGACGAGTAGGCCGATGCCGACGGGAGCAAGGAACCACAGCGGCCGCGGTGGGAAGCTCGCGAACAGCAGCAGACCCGCGCCGACGGCCGCCGCGCCGTCCCTCAGGACCGGCACCGCCCGCCGCCACCGACCGGGCGCCTCGACGGCCACTGCCTCAGCGTTCATAGATGGTGGCGCCGCGGTGCACGGTGCGCAGGCACACCGGGTTCGGTGCGTCGTCGTCGAGGCGCGGCATCGCGGGCACCCGGGACCGCGGGTCGGTGGACCAGCGCTGCACCGTGTCCTTGGCGGCGGTGACGACCAGTTGGCCGGCGTCCCACACGGCATAGGACGCGGGGGCTCCGGGGACGAGGGTGCCTGCCAGTCCGTCGCGCACCCCGCCGGCCCGCCAGGCGCCGCGGGTGGCGGCCGCGTAGGCCGCGCGGGGCGAGATGCCACTGCCCTCGGTGCGGTGATGTGCGGCCGCGCGCAGCGAGTCCCACGGGTTCAGCGGGGTGACGGGGGCATCGGATCCGATCGCCAGGGAGACCCCGGCGGACGCCATCGCGGCGAACGGGTTCATCGCGACCGCCCGGTCGGCGCCGAGGGCGCGCGCGTACATCCCGTCCGCGCCGCCCCACTGGGCGTCGAAGCCGGGCTGGACGCTGGCCACCACGCCCCAGGCGGCGAGCATGGCGGACTGCTCGGCGTCGATCATCTCGACGTGCTCGAGGCGGTGCCCGCACGCCGCGACGGCCGGGCCGCCGAGCTCCGCGACGACGCGGTCGAATCCCTCGACGGCCGCGGCCACCGCGGCATCGCCGATGACGTGGAAGCCGGCCTGGATCCCGACCAGGGTGCAGGCGCGCACATGGGCGGCGATCGCGTCGACGTCGAGGTAGGAGGTGCCGGTGTGCGGCCGGTCGGCGTACGGCTCGGACAGCCACGCGGTCCGTGAACCGATCGCGCCGTCGACGAACAGGTCACCGCCGAGCGCGTGCGCGCCGGTCTCGGCGAGCAGTGCGGTGGCCTCCTCGGCGCTGCCGACGGCCTGCCCCCAGTACGCCCGGACCTGGACACCGTGGTCGGTGGCGAGCAGTTCGGCGAGATCGGCGCGGCCGGCGATGTCCGGTCCGGAGCATTCGTGGACGGCGACGATGCCGTAGGAGGCGGCCCGGTCCAGTGCGGCGGCGCGGGCACGCGCGCGCTGGTCGATGGTGAGCAGGTCACGGGCGGCGGCGCGGGCGCGGTGGTGGTCGTCTGCGGTGACCGGGGTGTCGCCGGGGATTCCGGCGCTCGTGCGCAGCGGAGTCGAGCAGGCGGCGGAGTGCGCGTCGATCCGGGCCAGGTACACGGCCCGGCCGGGGGCGGCCTCGTCGAGCTCGGCGGTGGTGGGTCCGCGGTCGGCGTCGGGCCAGCCGGTCTCGTCCCAGCCGTGTCCCCAGATCACGGCGTCGTCGTGGGTGGCGGCGTACGCGCGCACGAGGTCGAGGCATTCGCGCAGGGAGCGGGCCGCGGCGACGTCGAGCCCGGTGAGGGCGAGTCCGGCCGCGGTGGTGTGCACGTGGGTGTCGACGAATCCTGGGGCGACGAAGGCTCCGCCGAGGTCGACGATCTCGGCATCCGGGTGAAGCGCGCGGCCGGGGCGGTCCTCACCGACCCAGACGACGGTGCCGTCGGTGATCGCCATGGACGTCGCATCCGGTGCGGACGGGCTGTAGATCCGGCCGCCGACCAACAGTTGGGTACTCACGGGACGTCAGTCTGCCCGCCCGCCGTCGGGACGGTTCGCACCGGGATCGGGAAGTATGACTTCGCCCTCGATGGCGAGCGGATCGACGATCCGCGTGGTGTTCGCTTCCGGGCCGGTCTCGACGATGACGTCCTCGACGACGGTGCCGTCGACCACGGTGCGGTGGCGCATGCGCGAGTAGACCCCGGCCCCGGCCATGCCGGTCGCACTGATCACGGCCAGCCGCTTGCCGCCGAGCAGCGTGGCAACCGGGCGCAGCAGGCGCCGCGTCGGCGGGAGCACGAGCAACAGCCCGATCAGACCGGTCACCAGTCCGGGCACGATCAGCAGGATGGATGCGGCGGCGACCAGTGCGCCGTCGACGATGGCGCGGTCGACCGAACCGGTCCCGCGGCCGGCCTGCACGAACTGACCGAAGGCGGAGCGGAACTGCGAGAAGGCGAGCGCGAGTCCGATGGCCCAGCAGACCGCGAAGAGCACGATCGTCCACCCAACCCCGATCATGGATGCGATCCAGACCACCGCCCCGATCTCCACCACGAGGTACAGCACAAAAAGTGCCAGGAACATGTCGGTCCTTTCGGTCGAAACCCTGCCCGTTCAACGTCCGGGACGTCCGATTTTCTCCCGGACCGCTCCGGAACATGAATCCGGCGCGCACACCTGGCCGGCTGGACGTGACGGGCACGCGTCCCCGACCATGTGGTGATGTCGCTCACCGACCGCGAGGCCGATCTGTTCGAGAGCTCCAGGGGCCGCCTGGAGGCGATCGCGTACCGGCTGCTCGGGTCCGCCGGGGATGCCGAGGACACGGTGCAGGAGACGTTTCTGCGGTGGCACGCGGCCGACCGAGAGCGAATCGAGACGCCCGAGGCCTGGCTGACGAAGGTCCTCACCAATCTCTGCCTCAATCAGCTCACCTCGGCGCGGGCCAGACGCGAGACCTACGTGGGGCAATGGCTCCCGGAGCCGCTCCTGGCGGGCGACCCGATGCTCGGTCCGGCCGACACCGCCGTCCAGCGTGAGTCGGTTTCGATGGCGATCCTCACGCTCATGGAGCGACTGTCGCCCAACGAGCGCGTGGTGTACGTGCTGCGGGAGGCGTTCGGGTACCCACACCGCGAGATCGCAGAGATCCTCGACCTCACCGAGTCGAACTGCCAGCAGATCTACCGCCGCGCCAAGGGGCATGTCACCACGGACCGGCCCCGCACCGAGGTCGATTCGGTCGCTGCGACGAAGATCGTCGAGGAATTCCTCACCGCGGCACTCAGCGGCGACACCGAGCCGCTGATCCGACTGCTCACCGACGACGCGGTCAGTGTGGCCGACGGTGGAGGCCGGATCCCGGCCCGCAAGACCCCGATCGTCGGTGCGCTCGGTATCGCACGGTTCCTGCGCGGCCTGTTCCGGCCGACGGACGCCCGGCGGGCCCAGGCCGGCGGCAGGCCGGCGCTCCACGCCGTCGTCGTCAACGGCGGCCCCGCCGTGCTGGTCGAGGTCGACGAGCGGATCCTCGGAGTCCTCTGCCTCGAGGCCACCGCCGACGGGGTCGCAGCGATCCGCACCCAGGTCAACCCCGAGAAGCTTGAGCGCATCACGCGCCAGTGGGCGGCCGAGGGGCCTCACCGCCCCCTCGTCGAGATCTGGTGACCCAGATCACAGTTCGGTTCTGTCAGGGATCGCCCGGCTGTCCGGTTCAGGGAGTGACACTCAACCGGACAGGAGCGAGCCATGAAGCACCGCATTGTCATTCTCGGGGGCGGATACACCGGAACGATCACGGCGGGACGCCTCGCCAAGCGGATCCATTGCGACGACGTCGAGATCACACTCGTCGACGCCCACCCCGAGTTCGTCGAGCGGGTGCGGATGCACCAACTCGCGAGCGGACAGGACCTGCCGCACCGCCCGCTGCGCGACATCCTTGCGGGCACCGGGGTGCAGGTCCGGACGGCGCGGGTCACCGAAGTCGATGTGGACCGTCACACCGTCGACGTCACCGCCGAGCAGGGTGCCGAGACGCTCACCTACGACACCCTCGTCTACGCGTTGGGGAGCACCGCCGCCGACCACGGCGTCCCGGGTGTCACGGAATACGCACACGACGTCGCCGGGAAGCGGGCGGCGCTGCGGCTGCGGGCCCGCCTGACCGAGTTGAATCCGGGTGGGACGGTGGTCGTCGTCGGCGGCGGCCTGACCGCAATCGAGGCCGCCGCCGAGATCGCCGAGGCCCATCCGGACCTCGAGGTCGCGATCGTCGCCCGCGGCGGCGTCGGTGACTGGCTGAGCGACAAGGCCGTGCGCCACCTGCACAACGTCTTCGACCGACTCGGCATCACGGTCCACGAGCACGCCGACGTCACGCGCGTCGAGGCGAACGCGGTGGTCACCGCCGCGGCCGGCGAGATCCCCGCCGAGGTCACCGTCTGGACCGCCGGTTTCGCCGTGCACCCGATCGCCGCCGCCACCACCCTGGAAGTGTCCGAGGGCGGGCGGATCGTCGTCGACGCCACGATGCGGTCGCGTTCGCACCCCGACGTCTACGCCGTCGGTGACGCGGCACTCGCCGACGGCGCCGGCGGCACGCCCCTGCGGATGTCCTGTGCCTCCGGAATCCCGATGGCATGGCTCGCCGCCGACGCCCTCGCCGCCCGTCTGACCGGTCGCAAGGTTCCCGAGACGACCATCGGATACAACATCCAGTGCATCAGCCTCGGTCGCCGCGACGGCATCATCCAGCGGGTGACCCCCGACGACCGGGCCACGCCCACCGCCGTCACCGGCCGCACCGCCGCCCGGATCAAGGAGTTCGTCTGTGCGGGCGCCGCGTGGGGCGTCTCCCACCCGACCGCGATGGTGCCGAGCCGTCGGCGCCATCGCGTTTCCGACGGGACGGTCGAGCCCCTCGCCGCCCCGTGAGGCCGGGCGCGGTCAGCTGCTGAAGATCGCGCCGAGGTCCGGAAGCAGGCCTGCTGCCGGTGGTGTCGAGGGGATCGACACCACCGTCGAGGCCTGCTCCACCGTGAACGTGGTGGCCGGGAACACCGCCAGGTACTCCTCGACGCCCGGGTAGGCCGAGACCCACATGGTCGGGTCGTCGTCGTGGCGTCCGCACGTGGCCAGGACGACATAGGTGCCGTCCGGGACGTCGGAGACGACCTGGGTCGACACCCCCGGCTGAACCTCGCCCGCGTCGTAGAGGGTCTGACCGCCGGCGATGACGTCCGCGACCGGCGGCAACACCCCGCCCGGCGCGGCCGCGAGCGACGTGGCACAGGTCAGGGTCGCACCGGAGTTGTTGGTGATCGTGTTCGTCACGGTCGATCCGTTGACCGTGTAGCTGTAGCTGACGTCGCCTGCGGCAGCCGCAGATGCCAGCGCAGGAGCGGCGGCGGCAAGTGGAATCGACGCTGCCGCAACGAGTGCGGCGCGGGTGATCACGCGCATACGGGTGTCCTCTTCGTCCGGTTGGGTTCCGGTTGCGATCCTGCCCGACCCGCGGCCCGCTGCCGGTGCAGCCGACCGCCGCCGAGCACGCCGCCGGCCGCGCGTTTCCTGCCGTGACATGCGGCGGCCGCACGCCACTCCCCCTCCGGCTCGCCGACAGACGTCGGGCGTGTCACCACCGCATCCCCTGCGGGCACCGCATCGACGATCCTTGACGGATGAAGAACACGAGCGCCCCGCGAGACGACACCGTCCGAGCGTCGTACTCGGCCAGGTCCCAGGAGTACGTGGATCTCTTCGGCAGCATCGCTTCGACACACCCGTCCGATCGGGCCCTGGTGAGCAGCTGGGCCGCCACCCTGACCGGTCCCGTGCTCGACGCCGGGTGTGGCCCGGGACAGTGGACGGACTTCCTGGCCGAGCGCGGACTGGCCGCGCGCGGGATCGATCTGGTTCCCGAGTTCATCGACCGCGCGCGTACGCAGTATCCGGACCTGTCCTTCGAGGTCGGCGGCTTCGAGGCACTGGACGCCGCGACGGGATCACTGGGTGGCGTGCTCTCCTGGTACTCCCTCATTCACCACAGTCCGCAGGACATCCGGACGCCACTCGCCGAGTTCGCACGCGTGATCCGGCCGGGCGGAGGATTGCTGGTGGGCTTCTTCGAAGGAGCAACCGTAGGGAGCTTCGACCATGCCGTGACCACTGCCCATCGGTGGCCGGTGGCCGAACTCGGCGAGGAGTTGGTCACGGCAGGCTTCGAGGTGGTCGAGACACATACACGAACGGGGACCGGCCACCGGCCGCACGGCGCGATCGCCGCGCGCCGGCAGGACACCCGGTGAGGCTCAGGTGGTGGCTCGGCGGTTCGGCAGTTTCCAGTCCGGTCGCGGAAAGTGGCAGGTGTAGCCGTCCGGGTAACGCTGCAGGTAGTCCTGGTGCTCGGCCTCCGCCTCCCAGAAGGTGCCCGCGGGGGTCACCTCGGTCACCACCTTGCCGGGCCACAGCCCCGAGTCCTCGACATCGACGATGGTGTCCACGGCGACACGCTTCTGATCTTCGTCGAGGTAGAAGATCGCCGAACGGTACGAGGTCCCGATGTCGTTGCCCTGACGATCCTCCGTCGTCGGATCGTGGATCTGGAAGAAGAACTCCAGCAGCGCTCGGTAGTCCGTTCGTGCGGGGTCGTAGACGATCTCCACCGCCTCCGCATGACCCGGATGGTTGCGATACGTGGGGTGATCGTTGCGCCCTCCGGTGTAGCCGACTCGTGTCGACACCACACCCGGCTGCTTGCGAATCAAGTCCTCCATGCCCCAGAAGCATCCGCCTGCCAGAATCGCCTTACGCGTGTCGGACATTCCTTCTCCTTCGTGATTCACCCACCGGGCCGGCGTCGGCTCCGAATGTGGAGCCGTGCCGGTCACTATCGCCAAGCACCGCAGACCGACAAGAAATTCCCGTCGCACGATCACCTGCCGTGCCGGTTCGGCTTCGAGTGTGCCGCCAGCGGATGAGTTCATCGCTACGCTCGCGGGCATGGGCGGGGACTTGTTTCTGCTGATCGCCACGATCGGACCGTTGGCGCTGTTCGGGTGGGCAGCCATCCGGGCGAAGCACCGCGGGCTCGGGGGAACGTTCGTCGGGCCGTTTCAGGAGATGTTCGATCCCGGTGCGGCGCGAGCACAGATCGTCATCGAGGAGATGGCGGAACTGCCGGATCCCGCGGACTCGGGCGACCCGGACAACGACGACGATGTGCCGTACACAGTGGTGTACAAGGGTGTTCGGCTCGACATCAACCGTGACAATGCTCGACGGCGCGGACGTGACGGGACCACCAGAGGTGATGGGACCACCAGCCGATCCGGGTGAGCACCCGCCTGGCCAACCCGCAACGCCGACCCCGACGCCCTCGCGTATCTCGAAGACCCATACCCGGCAATGACGCCCTTGTCGTCGACCGCGAACCGTCCGACGCGACCATCGTCGAACAGGACACCGAACGAGCGTCCGACTCCATCCGCGGGACAAGTCTCGGTACCCCTGGATGGATAGGGTGTGTCGATGAGTATCGGGCCCCGTCGCATCGAGACGAACGAGAGACACCCATGATGGCTGGCCCGGACCCTGCCGAGCCAACCCAGGAGCGGTGGCAAGCCCGGGCGATGGCCTGGCCACTGGTATGTGGGGCTGCTGTAGGTACGTGGCTCGCCTTGCAGTTCGCCGGCCCTGATGTCGGATCGAAGCTGTGGGCCATCACGATTGGGGTCTGCGCATCCCTGCCCGCAGGCGCTGTCCTGGGAGCGGTGGCGGTCGGGATCGGCAACGTTGTCCTTCGCTTCGCCGCTCACGGTCGTCCCCCGAGAAAACCGGTCCGACTCCGTGTGCTGTTCGCCGGGGCAACCGGACTGGCAATCGCCGTGCTCGCAGTGGTTGCCTTGGTGCTGATCGGGCTGACCGGCATCGATCTGTGGCCGGCGATTGCGGTTGGCAGCGTCGCCTGCGTTGCTGCCGCCGCGTACTTCCCGGAAGGCCAGACCACCGGCTAGCTGTACTGCCCCGGGGAGGTTGATCAATCGTGAGAAGGGCGGCTGGTTGCCGCACGCCGTGTGCGGGCGATGCTGGTTGTACTGGTGCAACCACGCCCCAAGTGCTCCCCGCCGCTCTTGTTCTGAGGTGTAGCAGCGGGCGTAGGCCGATCCGTCGGCCATAGTGCGGTGAAAGCGCTGAACCGGGCCTTCGCGCAGCCGCATCCGCAGGCTCACACATCGCTTCGTCACGGCCTTGCTCGTCTTGTTCGGCGATGTTCTCGGCAGCGAGGAGCGATCGTGCATCGGCTCGCCGGCGAGGTAGCGATCGACCCAGCGCTTCACAGTCGGCCAGGACACCTGGAAATGGGCGGCGACCTCGCTGATCGGCCACCCCTCCTCTACGACGAGACGGGCGACCTTGAGGCGGTGTCTTGGGGTGAGTGCGGCATTTGGGTGTGTCATGAGATCCTTCGGGAATGGAAGAGGGCCAGCCGCTTCGGCTGGCCCTCTTCAGATCTGTCTGCGGTTCAGTTGGCTGGGGAAGTCGCTGCTGCGGCGAGGATGTGGGCGAGGTCGCCGGGGCGGCTCCACATGGGCCAATGCCCGGTCGGGAGGTCGATGAGGTCAACATGGTCGAGGTTTGACACCTCGGCGAACATGGGATGACCCGCGTTGGCCAGCTCCACTATCTGCGCGCTCGGGATCGAGCAGCACACCAGAGTGGTCGGGACCGCCAGACGCGCATCGTTGGTGAGTTCCACTTGCTGGCGTAGCACGGGACCGGGTTCTGGAACGGCCCTGGCTCGAAACCGCTCGAGAGCCTCAGGGCTCAGGCCCTCAAGACTGGCCTGCTCCCCGAGCGCGTCGAAGGGCGGCAGGGGAAACTCGTTCAGATCCTCGGGCGCATCCGGGGCGAAGACACTGCCGGACGCGACGGGCCCACTGTCGACCCACACCACTCGGCGGACAAGTTCAGGATGCTGATCGAGCACAAGGCTAACCGGCGCGTTGGCTCCGCTGTGCGCCACGATGACTACCGGCTGGGCCTCGGAAGCCTCAGCCTGGGTCATAGTCTGCTCGATCGCCGTCGCCTGGTCATCGAGCGTCCTGGACGCCCGCTCGGGGTCCCGCTCATCGAGGCCGGGAAGCGTCATCGGGATGGTTCGCCAGCCGTCAGCGGTCAGGTGTTCGCGCACCTCGTCCCATGCCCAAGCACCTAGCCAATGGCCAGCGATCAGGACGATGGTCGGGCTGCTCGCATTGTTCGTCACACCACGATGCTCTCAAGCCTCTAGGACAAGAGTATGTCACCATTTCTGACATGATTTTCTGCCGGGGTGGGGGATGAAGCGAACGGAGCGGCTCCACGCCCTGTCCGAGATGCTGAGACGCAGCGGGCCGCGTGGATGCACTGCCGAACGACTGGCAAACGAGTTCGGCGTGTCCGTGCGGACCGTCAAGAGAGACCTCGCCGCACTCGAGAACAGTGGTGCGCCGATCTGGTCGCGCCCGGGCCCCGGAGGGGGCTACGGGCTGGTCGCCCGAGGCACCCTGCCACCGGTCAGCCTGACCCCGGTGCAGGCGGTGGCGCTACTCGCGGCAGTCTCTGCTGCACCCGATGCACCCTACGCCGATCTCGCCTTGGCCGGCGTTCGGAAGATCATGGACGTCCTCGATCCGCTGACCCGGACGAAGGCCGATGAGCTGGCCAGTCGCGTCTGGGTCGACGCGCCGCCTACTCGGCGCACGATCAAGTCAGCGCTGGAGGAAGCGATGGCCGAGCAACGGGTGGCGCGTATCCGCTACACCTCTCGTGGCGGCAACACGACCACCCGCGACGTCGAGCCGGTGATGTTCGCCTCCAGGAACGGCCAGTGGTACCTGATCGGCTGGTGCAGGCTGCGCAGCGATATGCGGTGGTTCCTCGTGTCCCGTGTCGAGCACGCCAGTACCACCAAGATTGCCTGCAGCGGTCATGGCATCGACGAGATCGGAATCCCCCCGGCGACAGCAAGACCCGTGAATGGCCAAGGTGAGTGAAGCACTCGATCAACGTCTCCGGTCAGTACAGCTAACCGCGCCACTTGCCCCGCTGAACCTGTCCGTCTCCACCATCGTCAAACACGGCGTCAGATCCACCTGAGGGAAGGCCCGCAGACACCGATTCGTCTCACGATGTAGAAGGACTTCTGCCCCATTCGCGCTGCAAGTCCGGGCACTCGACTCAGATGTCCACGTCAGCGACGGCAATGCCACAGGTGAGTCTGCCTTCCGACAAGTCGCGGATCCACCGCCGGTGCGAGCGATCAGGCGCCGCGACCGGCATGATCACGCCGCCGGTCTCAGTCCGAGGCGCGTGAGTCCGGCTCGGCCGGCGCTGCCCGGAGAGCGGCGAGTTGATCGCGGAGCGCAGCCTCCGCGGTGCGCGCCTGACCTGCCTCGACGCGGGACCGTTCGAGTTCGTCGCGGAGGGTGTCCAGTCGCATCCGGGCGTCGACCGCGGCGGCGCGTTCGTGCTCGACCGACTGCTCGAGCCGCGTGATCGTGGTCGCCGCGGCCGTCGCCGCGCTCTCCGCGGCCGACCGGAGATCCACGATGCGCTGGTCGGACACCGCCGTGACCTGGGCGAGGTGGCGGGCGGCGGTCTCGCTCTCCTCGACGGCGCGCTGCTGGGCGGCGGTCGCCGCGAGCTCGGCGACCGCGGCCCGCTGTTCGGCGGACTCGGCACGCGAATCCGACTCGCGCAGCTGTGTTCGCAATGCGTTGATCTCGGCCGCGGCGGAAGACAGTCGGGTGTCGCGGTCAACCTCCAGCGCCGCGATCTGCTCGGCGGTCTCCCCCAATCGGGTTCGGTGGGACCGTTCGAGGTCCTCGATCTCGGTCCGGTGGTCGACGGTGAGCTGTTCGACCTCGGCCCGGTGAGCCCTCAGTGCGTCGACCAGTTCGGCGTCCACCGCCTCGACGGCGGCGTCCGCGTTGGCGCGATCGTCGACGGCCGCGTCGAGCGTCGCGCGCAGCTCCGCCAACTCGGTCTCGTACTTGGCCTTCGTCTGGGCGAGTTCGACGTTCGCGCGGTGCAGTGCGCCGTCGAGTGCCGCGGGGTCGGCCAGCCGGTCGACCGCGGCGGTGATCTGACGGGCCGCGAGCGAGAACTGCTCGAGCGCGCCGTCACTGACCGTCCGCAGTTCGGTCAGGGTGCGTTCGAGGGTGCCGACCGCCTCGCTCGGGGTGGCGGTCGCGACCGCTTCGAGATCGATCTCCTGGCCCTTGGCTTTCTGTCGAGCTCGGAACGCTCGGACCCGATCCGCGTCGCTCGCGTACTTGCGGGGCCGGCCCGGTCGCGGCCGGGACTCGTCGGCGGCGCCGGCCTGTGCCGCGTCGTTCTCGTTCGGTTCGGTTGTCACGGCGTCACCCTCCAGATTGGCTTTTATTACGTTACGTTTCAGGATACGTAACATCGAAAGAAATGAAACAGCGATTCTTGATCGTCATAATCCCCACTTATGGTGAGTTACAAGTCGGGCTCGATCTCGCGCCGAACGCCGCCGAAATCCCGGTCCGAAACCGGTGGGATGAGTGGGCCCGCGGACAGTGGCGCCACGCATCTGCATGGCGACCGACTGCTCCGAGAGTGTGGGCGCCGGCGCAGTCCACCGTTGACACACGTCAACGCGACCTCGGCGACCATTCCCCCGGGATGTCCCACGCGGGTGCTCCCCGCTCGGGTCGAGATCGCCGGGACTGCATCCACTTACCGCAGCCCGAAACGTCACTGTGACGCACCAGCGCTCGAATTTGAGCCGTATCACCAGGCTCGACGTCCGGTTCGGACGCGACAACCACGTGCTTTCCCGGGCCCTGACCGGCAGGAACGTGACCGGTGTCGGCCTCCGACACCGGTCACGTCACTCCTACGCCGCGGCGGCCCGGCCGAGGTGGCGGGCGAAGAACCGGGCCGAGCTTTCTCGCTCGTGGTCCGGCACCTGGTAGTGCCTGCCCGGGTGGGCGTGCAGGGTCTTCTCCTTCGAGGCGAAGGCGTCGAACAACGCGACCCCTGCCGCGCGGTCGAGTTCGCCGTCGTCCCACGGGATCCGGTACTCGACCGGGACCGTGATCCTTCTCGCCGCCTCGATCAGGCTGTCGGTCACGAAGACCCCGCCGAAGCTCACAGCGGCGATCCGGGGTTCGACCGGCGTCAACATCAGTCCGGTCACCACGCCCAAGGTCATGCCGCCGTAGCCGATCGGCGCTGCGGCGCCGATCTCGGGCAGCGCCTGGAGTGCATCGAGGGTGGCCTGCCATTCCGGTACCGCACGCTCTGCGAGCGACAGGTTGTAGTCGATGACGATCGGGGCGATCGGCTCGCGCGATGCCCGGGCACGGTGGATCGCCTCGACCCACCGTTGATCCTGGTGGTTTCGCGGGCGGTCACCGTGTCCGGGCGCGTCAATGGCTGCCACGGTGAAGCCGTCGGTGGTCACGCTGCGGAATGCGCCTGCCACCAACCCCGGGGCCTTCTTGTGCATGCCGCCGCTGTGCCCCGACAGCAGCAGTGGTGCGCCCACGGTTCCGGATGTGGGCGACCAGAGCACGCCGGTGATGTAATCGAGGGTGAAGTGTCGTTCGACGACGCCGTTCGACGATGTCTCAGAGGTGAAGTGCATGGTGTTGCCTTTCGGGAGTGCCTTGTTGTCGAGGCGCTCCCGGCGACACCTACGCCGGTCGCCGAACCGTGAACACGAGTGGGAGCACCCACATGGTTACTGCGTTCATGGGTCTCACCTCCTGGCGTGATGTCACGGTCTCGCGGACGCTATCAACCGACGTCGAGGCTCGTCCAACGAATTTCCGGCCCGCTGACCGACCCCGCACCACGCGACCGCACGCTCCCCTCACGTGTCACCCCGAACCCGTATCGTCACCGAGGTGACGATCGCCGCCGAACCAGAGAAGTGGGATGGGATGGGCGGCGCCGGCGACTCGCCGGTGCGGTCGGGCGCACTGCCGTCGACGGTGACCCCGGTTCCCGAGGACGTCGCGGCGGCAATGCAGCGACTGCGGGCCGAGTCGGTGTCCGCAAACACGCGTGCCGCGCAGATCAGCGACTGGACGATCTTCACCCGTTGGTGCGGACGCGTCGGGCAGCGCCCGCTGCCGGCGACCCCGGAACTGGTCGGCTGGTTCCTCACCGAGAAGTCGACGGAGGTTCGGCCGGACGGGCGGCCCGCGTACGCGCCGTCGACGCTGACGCGGTGGGTGGCGTCGATCAACACGATCCACTCGCTCGCCGGGCACCCGAAGCCGGGCCAGGCGGCCGCGGTGCGGGAGATCCTGCGCGGCATCGCCCGCACCCGCGCCACCCCGCCCGCACGCCGGGAACCGTTGCTGACGGACGACATTCGGATCATCGTCGAGAAGATGCGCGCCGGGTCCTCGGCCGGATCCTGGTCGGACCGCGTCGCGGAGCGTCGGGACTCGGCCCTGCTGTTGATCGGGTTGACCGGGGCGATGCGCCGTTCCGAGCTGGCGGGACTGCTCGTCTCCGACGTCCGGCCACACCGCGCCGACGGGCTCTACGTGACGATTCGCCGGTCGAAGACGGACCAGGCGGCCGCCGGGCGCACCGTCACCCTGCCCTACGGGGCGTCGGCGGTGACGTGCCCGGTGTGCGCGTACTGGCGGTGGCGGGAGGTCGTGGACGGGTGGGACGGCACCGGCCGGGACGGTGTCGCCGCGCTGCTGTCCGGCCCCGACGACGACCACGCCGAGCACCGCTGCCGCGGGATCACCGGGACCCCGGAGTCGGTGGCGCGACCGCTGTTCCGCCGGGTGCACCGTACCGGCGCTCTCGGCGCGGCGGCGCTGTCCGGGCAGGCTGTCGCGTCGATGATCCAGCGTCGGGCCCGGCAGGCAGGGTACGCCGAGGAGTTCGTGGCGATGCTCGGTGGGCACAGTCTGCGGGCCGGGTTCGTCACCCAGGCGGTCCGCAACGCCGCCAGCGCCGAGCAGATCATGACGCAGAGCGGGCACACCGACCAGCGGATGATCGCCCTTTATTCGCGCCAGCACGCGGGCCTGCACGGCAACGCCGTGACCGCGCTCGGGCTCTGACGCGCGGCGCCGACTCTCACAAAGTTCTCAATCGCCCGCAATCGAACCCCCATCTTCCGTACCTAGCTTGTGTCACAGGCTCTTCGGTAATCGAACATCCTTGAAGGGAAAGATGTTTCGAGGCAGGGAGGCGTCATGTCGAACATTCTGAAGACGAGCCGGGATCGGCACTGCATCACCACGACCACCGCCGAGTTGCGCAGCCGAGGGCTGGCCGTGATCGTCGCGGATGAGCGGAACTGCCGAGAGGTGCTCGTCACCGAGCCCGGCCGCGGGTGGATGGCATCCGTGCTGCCCGGTGCCACGCCCGAAGTCGAGGTCGATGTCCTGTTTTTCGCCACCGAACCGGCGCAGCAGTGGACCGAAGGTTTCCGCGAGTGGTCCGACGCGGTGGAGTGCCTGCTGAACCCCCAGCCGGCAGCCGAGGCCGCATAGCCCGGCGCTGACGGGCGTGGCACTGCAAGATGAGGAAGTGGTTGCCGTCCACAAGGTACTGATCGTCGAGGACGATTCGGACGTCCTGACCGCGCTGCGGCGCGGACTCGAACTGTCCGATTTCGCGGTCTGCACGGCAGCGGACGGGGCGGCCGCTCTGCGTGCCGTCGACGTGCACGATCCGGACCTGATCGTGCTCGATCTCACTCTCCCCGTGCTCGACGGGGTTGGGGTGGTCACCGCGTTGCGCGCGATGAAGAACGATGTGCCGGTGTGTGTGCTGAGCGCACGCAGTGCGGTCGGCGACCGGATCGCGGGCCTCGAGGCAGGCGCGGACGACTACCTGGTGAAGCCGTACGAGTTCGGCGAGCTGGTCGCGCGGATCCGCGCCCTGCTGCGGCGGCGGCCGGGTCCGGTCGACGCACACCCTGGTGGGACGGTCCACGTCGGACCGCTCACGGTCGACCTGTTGGGCCGCAGCGTCGACGTCGACGGCACGACGGTGCAGCTGACCAAGCGGGAGTTCGACCTGCTCGCGGCGCTGGCCGAGAATCGTGGGATCGTGCTCAGCCGGGAAACCCTGCTCGAGTCGGTGTGGGGATACGACTTCGAGACCGAGACGAACGTGGTGGACGTGTTCGTCAGCTACCTGCGGCGCAAGTTGGAGTTCGGCGGCGCACCCCGAGTGCTGCACACCGTGCGCGGGGTCGGGTTCGTCCTCAGAGACGGATGACCACGCACCGGGGACCGGTCTCGCTGCGGCTGCGGGTGACTGCGGCCGCAGCGTTCGGGACCGCGCTGGTCGTGTTGCTGCTCGGTGGGGTCGCCTGGATCGGTATCGAACGCCAGATCACCTCGCAGTTCGACGCCAAGCTCGATTCGGTCACCCAGGTGACGGCGGCGAACCTGACCAGCCTGCGGGTCCTGCAGGGACCGCTGCCGCTGCCACCGGATTACGCGGGCACGCTGCGCGCGGGCGGGCTGGTGGTGTCGACGACCGCCGCGACACTTCCGCCGTCGCAGGCAGGTTGGAGTGACTCGACGGTGGACGGGACGCACTACCGTGTGCGGACGGTCGAGGTGATCAGTGGGCTCGGCGCGACGATCTCGGTCGGTGCGCCGACCGCCCCGGCCCGGTCGACGATCGCCGGGCTGCACCGGTGGACGGTGGTCGTCGGTGTCGGCGCGGTCCTCGTGGCGGCCGCGTTGGGGTGGCTGTTCGCCGGGGTCGCGATCGCGCCGCTGCGCAAGCTCGCGGAACAGACGAGGCGGCTCGGCGTCGATTCCGCGGCGCCGCCGCCACAGGGGTCGGGGGCGCAGGAAGCCGAGGAGCTGGCCGCGGCGCTGCGGCAGCTGCTCGAGGCCAATGCGGCCGAGCGCGCCCGCACGAAGTCTGCGCTGGAGACGGCCCGTGACTTCGCGGCCGCGTCCGCCCACGAGTTGCGGACCCCGTTGACCGCGATGCGCACGAATCTCGAGGTCGCGACGACGATGGACCTGCCTGCGTCCACCCGCCAGGAGATCCTCGCCGACACGTTGCGTACGCAGCGGCGGGCGGAGGCCACTCTCGGTGCGCTGGAACGGCTCGCGGCCGGTGACCTGACGTCGGGTGCCGACTTCGTGCCGGTCGATCTGGCCGAGTTGCTGGACCGAGCCGCGCAGGACGCGACCCGCATCCACAGCGGGGTGGACATCGGCCTGGACGTGCCGTCGACACTGACGGTCATCGGCCTGCCCGCGGGGCTGCGGCTGGCCGTGGACAACGCCGTCTCCAACGCGGTCCGGCACGGCGGGGCGCGGGTGATCGAGATCGGCGCCCGGGACGGTCGCGACGCGGTGTACATCGCGGTGACCGACGACGGCACCGGTGTACCGACGGATGAGCGTGAGGCGCTGTTCGAACGATTCCGCCGCGGCACCACCGCGGCGCCGGACGGCTCAGGGCTGGGCCTGGCGCTGATCCGTCAGCAGGCGCAGTTGCACGGCGGCGCCGCATGGTTCGAGGACAGTCCGCTCGGCGGCGTCCGGCTGGTGTTGAGGCTGCCCCGCGCACCGTCCTGACGGATCGGCCGAGTGCGTCCGCACCGACGTGGCGACCGGGTCTGTGATTGGGTGACCTGGTGCCGTGGACCGACTGGGGTGTGCTGATGGCCGCGGCGATGGCCGCGGGCTGGGTGGACGCCGTGGTCGGCGGCGGCGGGCTGATCCTGCTGTCGGTGATCCTGCTGACCATGCCGCAGATGACGCCGCAGGAAGCGCTGGCCACCAACAAGTTGACGGCTGTCAACGGCACCGCGGCCGCCGTGGTCACGTTCGCCCGCAAGGTCCGGCTCGAATGGCGGCTGCTGGTCCCCGCCGCGCTGCTCGCCGCAGTCTTCTCGGCGCTCGGGGCGGCGACGGTGTCGCTGATCGACAAGGACCTGTTCATCCCGATCATCATGGTGCTGCTGGTGGCGGTGGCGGTGTTCGTGACGCTGCGGCCGACCGTCGGCACCACCCTCGCGAAGCACCGGCCGACGCGACTGAGGGTGATCACCACCGTCTTGGTCGCCGGTGGCGCACTCGGCTTCTACGACGGCCTCTTCGGTCCGGGCACCGGCACGTTCCTGATCATCACGTTCGCGGTGATGCTCGGCACCGAGTTCGTGCGTAGCGCCGCGATGGCGAAGGTGATCAACCTCGGCTCCAATGTCGGTGCCCTGGTGTACTTCGCGGTCACCGGCAACGTCTGGTGGGCTCTCGGGCTGACGATGGCGGCGTGCAACGTGATCGGCGCGGTCCTCGGGGCGCGGATGGCGCTGGCGAAGGGAGCCGGCTTCATCCGGATCGTGCTCCTGGTGGTGGTCGTGGTCATGGTGATCCGGCTGGGTTGGCAGCAGTTGTGAGCGCAGCCTGCGGAGCGAATCGCACCGTTCGGCTAGGTTGACCGGGTGGGAACACACGACGTCGATCCGGATTTCCTGGCGCTGCCACTGGCGGCGCTCACCGACGCGGCACTGTCCGCCGCACACACGGCCGGGGCGAGTCACGCCGACCTGCGGGTCCACCGGTTACGGACCCAGTCGATGCGGTTGCGGGACGGCGCGGTCCAATCCGTGGTCGACGGTGACGAGCTCGGGCTGGCGGTGCGGGTGATCGTCGACGGCACCTGGGGTTTCGCCTCGCACGCCGAGCTGACGGTCGAGGCCGCGGCGCGCACCGCGAACCGTGCGGTGCAGGTGGCGCGGGCGCTGCGTTCCCTGAACCGGGACCCGGTCGACCTGGCCGACGAAGCGGTGTACCGGGACGCGGTGTGGGTCTCCGAGTACGGGGTGGACCCCTTCGCGGTGCCGACCGCAGAGAAGGTCGAGTTGCTGACCGAGTACTCGGGACGGTTGTCCGGGGCGGACGGCGTCGACCACGTGACCGCGAGTGTGCTGCAGGTCAAGGAACAGACGTACTACGCGGATCTGGCCGGGTCACGGATCACGCAGCAGCGGGTGCGGCTGCATCCCGAACTCGAGGCGACGGCGGTCGATGCGGAGGCGGGCAGTTTCGAGACGATGCGCACCCTCGCTCCCCCGGTGGGGCGCGGCTGGGAGTACCTGCGCGGCGACGGCTGGGACTGGGACACCGAGCTGGCCCGGATCCCGGAGTGGCTGGCGGAGAAGGTGAAGGCGCCGTCGGTGACCGCCGGTCCGACGGACCTGGTGATCGATCCGACGAACCTGTGGTTGACGATCCACGAATCGGTCGGCCACGCCACCGAATACGACCGGGCGATCGGCTACGAGGCCGCGTATGCGGGCACGTCGTTCGCGACCCCGGACCAGCTCGGCACCCTGCGCTACGGCACCCCGGTCATGCACGTGACCGCGGACCGCACGCAGCTGCACGGTCTGGCGACCGTCGGCTACGACGACGACGGGGTGTCCGGCCAGAGGTGGGATCTGGTGCGCGACGGGATTCTCGTCGGCTACCAGCTGGACCGGGTGTTCGCGCCGCGGCTGGGGCTGGCACGGTCCAACGGCTGCTCGTACGCGGACTCCCCGCACCACGTGCCGATCCAGCGGATGGCGAACGTGTCGCTGCAACCGGATCCGGAACGGGACGTGAGCACCGAGGAGCTGATCTCCCGTGTCGAGGACGGCGTCTACGTCGTCGGCGACAAGAGCTGGTCGATCGACATGCAGCGCTACAACTTCCAGTTCACCGGCCAGCGGTTCTTCCGGATCCGGGACGGCAAGCTGGACGGCCAGCTCCGCGACGTCGCCTACCAGGCGACCACGACTGACTTCTGGGGGGCGATGGAGGCCGTCGGCGGACCCTCGACGTGGCGACTCGGTGGCGCCTTCAACTGCGGCAAGGCGCAGCCGGGTCAGGTGGCCGCGGTCAGTCACGGTTGCCCGTCGGCCCTGTTCCGCGGCGTGAACGTGCTCAACACCCGTCAGGAGGCCGGCCGGTGATCCCCGCTCAGGAACTGATCGAGAAGGCGTTGTCGCTGGTCACCGTCGACGAGGCGATGGTGATCGTCACCGACGCCGCCGAGACCGCGCTGCGGTGGGCGGGAAGTTCGATGACGACCAACGGCGATTCCCGCTCACGCACCTGGACCGTCGTCGCGATCGTCCGGGACGGTGACCGGGCGCGAGTGGGATCGGTGACGTCGTCGAGCGTCGACCCGGATTCGATCCGGGGTGTGGTGCAGGCGGCCGAGGGTGCGGCGCGCAGCGCCCGCCCCGCCGAGGACGCGATGGAACTCGTGCAGCCCGGCAACGGAACCGACGCCGGCTGGGCCGACGGTCCGGCGGAGACCCGAGTCGAGGTGTTCGCCGGTCTCGCCGACGCACTGACCGCTGGTTTCGACGGTGCGGACCGGTTGTACGGGTTCGCTCACCACCAATTGCATTCCACCTGGCTCGGAACCACGACGGGCGTGCGGCGGCGGTTCACCCAGCCTACCGGTTCGGTGGAGATCAACGGCAAACGTGGGGACGCCAGCGCCTGGGTGGGCGCGGGCACCCTGGACTTCGCCGACGTCGACGTGTCGAACCTGTTGGCGCAGTTGAGTACCCGGCTGGATTGGGCGAAGCGGACGGTGCAGCTCCCTGCGGGACGGTACGAGACGCTGCTCCCTCCCTCCGCGGTCGCGGACCTGATGATCTACCTGATGTGGACGATGGAGGGCCGCGGCGCGCAGGAGGGGCACACCGCCCTGTCGCGGGCCGGAGGCACCCGTGTCGGGGAACGGCTCACCGACATCCCGCTCACCCTGTTCTCCGATCCGCACTCCCCCGGGTTGACGTACGCCCCGTTCGTCGCGACCGCCACCTCGAGCGAGACGGTGTCCGTGTTCGACAACGGCATGGACGCGTCCCGGGTCGACTGGATCCGCGACGGCGTGATCAACGCGCTCGCCTATCCCCGGCACGCGGCCCGCGAGTTCGATGCACCGGTCGCGGTGCCGGGCGACAACCTGCTGCTCACCGGCGGTGGCAAGGGCACACTGGACGAGATGGTCGCCCGCACCGAGCGGGGACTGCTGCTGACGACGCTGTGGTACATCCGCGAGGTCGACCCGACGACGCTGCTGCTGACGGGGCTGACCCGCGACGGTGTGTACCTCGTCGAGGACGGCGAGGTGACCGGCGCGGTGAACAACTTCCGTTTCAACGAAAGTCCCCTCGACCTGCTGCGCCGGGTGACCGAGGCGGGTGCCACCGAGCCGACGCTGCCGCGTGAGTGGAAGGACTGGTTCACCCGCACCGCGATGCCGCCATTGCGGATCCCGGACTTCCACATGTCCTCCGTGAGTGCGGCGCAGTGAGCGTCACCGACGGTTCCCGCTGTCCGTGCCTGAGCGGGGAGACCTACGGGGCGTGCTGCGGCCGGTTCCACTCCGGTGCGGCCGAGGCGCCGACCGCGGAAGCGCTGATGCGGTCGCGGTACTCGGCGTTCGCGGTCGGCGACGCCGACTACCTTCGGCGTACCTGGCATCCGAGCACCCGCCCGCCATCCCTCGACCTGGATCCCGACCAGCAATGGGTGCGCCTCGACATTCTCGGCCGGTCGGGCGGCAGCCCGCTCGAATCCGCCGGGACCGTCGAGTTCGTCGCCCACTACCGGTACGGACGTGAACGCGACTCCCTGCACGAGCACAGCCGGTTCGTTCGCGAGCACGGCCGTTGGCTGTACGTCGACGCGCTGGGCTGACCGGGCGGACGAGTCGATGCCCGACGCGGCCGGTGATTTCGAGCTGACGATCGACGACCTGCGCGTCGTCGCGCGGTTCGCTGCGGAGTGCGCCGACGACCTCCTCCCGGTGTTCGAGGCTGCCGTGCCGGGTGATCGTCGCCCACGTGCGGCACTCGACGCGGCATGGGAATTCGTTCACGGCGCGAACAGGACCAGGCTGCAGCGCGTCACCGCGCTGGACGCGCACCGCGCGGCCAGGGATGCGGGCACCGAGGCCGCTCGTCTCGCTGCCCGGGCCGCCGGTGACGCCGCTGCCGCCGCCTACCTGCACCCGATCGCGAAGGCCACCCAGGTCGGCCACATCCTGCGTGCGGCTGCGAGTGCCGCGCGGGTCGCCGAGTTGATCTCGGGCGGCGATCCTGCGATCGGAGACATGGTGATCGAGCAGGTCCGGCAACGAGCGACGCCGCACCTGGTCGACGTGCTCAGCCGGTATCCGCTCGCCCCGACCGGCAGGAACCGCACGGCGCAGCTCATGAGCGCACTGGACACGTCGCTGCGCGCATCACACCCGAGGTAGCGACACGATCACGTCCAGCGCCCGCTGGTCGAGGATCGGCATCGGTCCTGATGCGTACCGTCCAGGGATGAGCCCGTGCCCGGATCCGTCGATGCGGTGGCGCCACCGACAACCGCGCGAACGATCATGACGCCCGGGGTGATCGGCCACCTGTTCCCGGATGGCTACGATCTGGTGCACACGAGGAGGGGCGGTGGCCATGAGTCGTCCGGTGACTGTTTTCGGGGTGGTGTTGCTCGGGGTGGGTGCCGTCGGCACCCTCGGATCGATCGTGTTCGGGGGCTTGCTCATCGGGCAGTGGGCGATGGCGTCCGCGGTGGTGTTCACGATGGCCGGGGTGGCCGGCGTACTTCTCGTGGGCAGGGGTCAGGAGCCGTGACGGGCACCAGGGACGCAGCGCTTGCCGCAGTCGCTGCGTGTCTGCTCGGCGTTGTCGGATGCGGCGCGGACACCGCACCCAGGTCCGACAACCCCGGATGGGTGAGTCCCGCGCCCGTCGAGCAGTCCGGTCACCTCCGGGTGGGCTCGGCGCCGGAGTCGCCGCCGACGGTGGTCGTGCCGACCTCTGGACCCGATGCCGCCGATCCGGGGCCGTGGGTCTCGACCGCAGCGGTCGCCGAGGTGACGGTCGAGGGGAATCGCGTCGTACTCCGATTCGCCGGCGACGGCACCCTGTTCTGGAAGGTCGGCTACGTCGCCGAGGCCGTTCCGCACGGTGGCGGCGCGCCGATTCCGGTGTCCGGGCGCGCCATCCTGCAGGTGGACATCATGGGCACCGCTGCTGCACCGCCATCCGGCGCGCCCGTCCACGACCGGCGGAATCCCCTGCCGGGACCGCCAGGGTCCGTCGTCACCGAACTGTTCCTGCTTCCGGGTCGCGGTGTGGGTACCGACGCCGTCACCCAGTCGTTCATCGGACTGTCCACCGCACCCGGACCGTTCGCGGTCACCACCGTCGAGGATCCGCCCGGTGTGGTCGTCTCCGTCACCTGAGCACAGACGGAGTACCGTCCGATCTGGGCGCGGTGACGGTGATGGACTGGTTCGGAGTCGGATACCTCGGCCGATGGCTCTTCACGGAAGGGCTCGCGGTCATCTATCTCGTCGCCTTCGTCGCCGCGGCCAGCCAGTTCCGTGCACTACTGGGCAGCGAGGGAATGCTGCCCATCCCCGATTACCTGGCCGCATCGTCGTTTCGCGGGTCTCCGAGCATCTTCCACTGGTACTACTCCGACCGTTGCTATGCGTCCGCGGCCTGGGTGGGTGCCGGGTTGGCGGCCGTCACTGTCGCCGGGGTGACCGCGCGGCTGCCGCTGCCGGTGTCCATGCTGGTGTGGCTGCTGATGTGGGTGCTGTATCTGTCGATCGTCAACGTCGGTCAGCTCTGGTACGGCTTCGGATGGGAGTCGCTGCTGCTGGAGACCGGGTTCCTGGCGATCTTCGTCGGCAATGCGGCGATCGCGCCGCCCGTGGTGGTGATGCTGCTGCTGAGGTGGCTGCTGTTGCGGCTCGAGTTCGGGGCCGGATTGATCAAGATCCGCGGCGATCCGTGCTGGCGCCGGCTGACCTGCCTGTACTACCACCACGAGACCCAGCCGATGCCCGGACCGTTGAGCTGGTACTTCCATCATCTTCCGCGGCCGCTGCACCGGGTCGAGGCGGCGGGCAACCATGTCACCCAACTGGTGGTGCCTTTCCTGCTGTTCGCGCCTCAGCCGGTGGCGGCGGGCGCGGCGACGGTGATGATCTTGACGCAGCTCTGGCTGGTGGCGAGCGGGAACTTCTCCTGGCTCAACTGGCTGGCCATCGTGCTCGCCTGCTCGGTGCTGCCCGACGCGATGCTGGATCGGCTGCTGCCCGTCGAGATTCCCGAGACCTCCCCGGCGCCACTGTGGTTCACGATCGCCACCCTCGCTCTGACGGCGGGTGTCGTGGTGCTGAGCTGGTGGCCGGTCCGCAACATGCTCGGACACCACCAGTTGATGAACGCGTCGTTCAACCACTGGCACCTGGTCAACACCTACGGCGCGTTCGGTTCCGTCACCCGCGTGCGTACCGAGATCGTCGTCGAGGGCACCGCCGACGAGGCGATCACCCCGGCTTCCGAGTGGCGCGAGTACGAATTCAAGGGAAAACCCGGCGACCCGGCTCGGCGGCCGCGTCAGTTCGCGCCGTACCACCTGCGTCTGGACTGGCTGATGTGGTTCGCCGCGATCTCACCCGGCTACGGTGACCGCTGGTTCGGGGGATTCGTGCGCCGCCTGCTCGAGAACGACCGAGACACCCTGAAACTGCTGCGCCGCAACCCGTTCCCGGACGATCCACCCCGGTTCGTGCGGGCCCGGCTCTACGAGTACCGGTTCACCGATCGGCGGACCCGGCGAGCGAGCGGGCGATGGTGGGATCGCGAGCTGCTCGGCATGTGCATGCGGCCGGTGAGCCTGGCACGATTCGGCAGGCCATGAGCCCTCGGTACCCTGGTGGGCGTGTCTGAATCCTCGGGTGTGCGGCTCGACAGCTGGGTGTGGTCGGTGCGGCTGTTCAAGACCCGATCGGCGGCGGCCGCGGCCTGCCGGTCGGGGCATGTCCGCGTGAACGGGGTCTCCGCGAAACCAGCGCAACTCGTCCGGGTCGACGACGAGATTCGGATGCGGGTCGGCGGCCGGGAACGGATCGTGGTCGTAACCCGACTGGTCCGTAAGCGGGTCGGCGCGCCCGAGGCCGCGCTCTGCCTGATCGACAAGTCTCCCCCTCCGCCGCCCCGAGAGGTGTTGCTGGCCGTTCCCCAGCGTGACCGCGGGACGGGCCGTCCGACGAAACGTGAACGGCGAGAACTCAATCGGCTTCGCGGGTTTAACGAAGACTAGCTAACCAATCTGGGCGAATCATCAATTCCGATTCACGGTGTCCGCGAGGGCATTCCGTGTCATGCTTCCGGCCGCCGGTGGCGTCCGCTCCGGCATGGACGTGAATGAGTGAGGTGCGGTTGATGATCGGTCGTGTCGGCAGTCGACGGGAACAGGTGCGGGGGCGCAGGCCCGCGCGGATGGCCGCCGTGGTGGCCGTCGCATGTACCTCCGCGGGACTCCTGGGCGCTGGGGGTGTGTCGGCGCAGCCTGCCGCGAGCACCGGGTGCGGGTCGGCGAACGGCAGCACGACCTGCGCATACGACAGTTCCTCCGGAATCGAAGAGTTCTTCCTGGAGGTTCCGCACGACGTGACCACCATGCACGTGGTCGCGGAAGGAGGCAGCGGCGGTGGTGCACGGGGAGGCCGAGGCGCACTCGTCGAGGGTGACATTGCGGTCACTCCCGGCTCGACCCTGTACGTGGTGATCGGGAGCGGCGGCGGAACCGGCACGAACCGCGGCGGCGGATACTCCGCGCTCAGCACCGCCTCACTCGACGAGGGTGCGGCGGCGCTCGCGGGTCGTCTCGTCGTGGCGGGAGGCGGCGGAGGCGCCGGCCTCGGCGCCGGCGGTGACGCCGGTGCGGACGCCCCCAGCGGCGGCCTCGCCGGCACCGACAGTGCCGGTGGCGCAGCGGGTCTCGGCGGCACTGCTGGGGTGCTCGGCGCAGGTGGATCCGGCGGCGTCGGCGGCGGCGGTGGCGGCGGCGGCCTGTACGGCGGCGGTGGCGGTACCGCGGGCGGCGGTGGCGGCTCGTCCCTGGTTCCGGCCGGAGGCACCCTCGGCCTCTCCTCGCCCGGCTATCGCGCCAAGCTCAAGGTGTCCTTCGATTCGGCGTACGTCGTGAGTGGCAGCTCCGACAGCGGCAGCTCGGACACCGGCAGCGCAGGCAGCTCCGATTCCGGTAGCGCGGGCAGTTCCGACGCGGGCAGCTCCGGCAGCGCCGACCTGTTCGGCAGCAGCCAGTCCTGACCTCTCCGGCGCGGCATCTCGGCGCCTGGTGAGGGGAACGTCCGGCCCGAGCCGGACGGGTCCCTCACCAGGGCGCTGTCACCGACCGGAGCAGGCGTCGCCGACGTAGGACGGGTCGAGGGCGGACTTGACGACGTGCGCGACGGTCGGCGAGCTCGGCAGGCTGCCGTGGTCGGTGGTGTCGGCCGGGCACAGATCCTGCAGCCACACGTTGCGCACGGTGGCGCCCGGCCCGGCGGTCAGGAAGGTTGCCTCCGGCGGGGTGGAGATCCTGTCCGCGTGGCTGGCGGCCACGGTGTAGTCGATGCCCGGCAGGGTGTCCCCGCCGTCGTTGAGCGAGGTGATGATCGGGCTGCCGACCAGCTGCTGGACCGCGGCCTTCCCGACGATCCCCTCCACGTCTCCGGTGAACTGCGGGAAGGTCTTCGCGAGCTCCGAGAGTCCGGACATGGTGGTGCCGTGATTGGTGGCGGCGACGGTCACCAGGGTGCGCACCTTGTTCTCCGCCGGGTCGGTGGCGGCGCCACCCTCGAACTTCAGGTAGTGCCGGGCGACCACCCCGCCTTGGGAATGCGCAACCACATCCACCTGTGCGACTCCGGTCGCCGCGCGAACCCGATCGACGAACGCGCCCACCTCCCTCGCCGAGGTCGGGATGTCTCCGTTGGCGTATGACCCGGGCTGCGACCCCATCAGGCTGGAGGTGTCCTGCCCGTAGTTGAGGGTGAACACGCAGTAGCCCTGCGCGGCGAGGTCGGGTGCGAGCGCGTCCCAGTTGTTCTGGTTGCCCCAGGTGCCGTGCACCAGCACCACCGGTCGCGGGTGCGCGGCTGCGGGGCGGCAGTTCCAGTCGTTCGCGCCTGCCGGCGCAGCGGTGGGCGTCGACGCCGCGGGCGGGGCGGGAACGTTGGCATGGGCCGCCCCGGCCGCGGCGACGGCCAGCACCCCGGCCGCGGCCAGTGTCGCGCCCTTCCGGGCAAGGCCGTGGATGGTCCTGCGAGGCATCGTGATTCCCTTCGTCATGACGGGCGCGGCCGGCTCACACCGGTGGGCCGTCCATCCGACGCCACGTGGACACCGGCGACCGCTTCAGCCGGGACTCTAGTTGCGAACTGCAAGTAACCGGTGGACGTGGCGAACTCGGTGCGCCGGACGAAGGGGGCGATGTCCCGCCGGGTGGGGACTCGTGTCGGCCGCTATGCGGCGGTGACCGCCAACCCGACCGTGCCCGCCTTCCCCCGACGCAGCAGGCTGCCCTTCATCGTGAGCCAGCCGAGGATGCCGTACCTCTTGGCGATCGCGTCACGAGCGTGATCGGTCCCGGGCGGGTCGAGGATCTCCGCGGTTGCCTCCACCGCCTCGCCCTTCGGGTTGCCGCGCACGTCGCAGGGCGCAACCGTCACCCGGGGATTGCGGCGGATCCGTTTGACCTTCCACGAGTCGGTGACCGTCCACATCAGCAACCGGTCCTCGTCCCGTGCCGCCCAGAGTGGTGTCGCCACCGGTGTCCCGTCCTTGCGAAACGTCGTCAGCAGGACGTATTTCGCGTCACCGATTTCACCGAATGTGGAGTGCATGACAACAGACTACGGGGTGTGGTCCCGGTCACCGAGACAGTCCGGGGCTCGGAGTTCCGGAGCACTTTACCGTTTCCAGCCATGCGAGCGGGGCGTTTTCGCTTGCCAGAATTCGGTAGACGGCAGACGGGTTTTCAGTGACAGCAACAGACCACATCCGAGTCGACGACGCGCCGGACGGCACCGCGCGGAAGGGTCGATACAACCGTCAACGGTCCGCCTGGGTGATCATCGCGGTTCTCGTGGCGGTGGAGATCATCAGCGCGTTCGAGACGTCGATGGTGTACGCCGCCATCCCCACGTTCATCGCGGAGTTCAACAGCAACGCGGCCACGGTCGGCTGGGCCGTGACCGCCTTCCTGCTGGTGGCGGCGGCGTCGGCGGCGGTGTGCGGGCGGCTCGGCGACATGTACGGCCGCGAACGGGTCCTGATCGTGCTGCTCTTCGCCGCCGCGGCCGGGTCGATCATCAGTGCCGTCGGCGACAGCATCGGCAGCATCATCGTCGGACGGGCGATCCAGGGCGTGGCGGGCGCGATCCTGCCGCTGTGCATCGGCCTGGCCCGCGAGCACCTGCCCGCGGCGAAGGTTCCGGTCGCGGTCGCGATCATCTCCGGCTCCGCGGTGGCCGCAGGTTCCGCGTCGCTGCTGGTGGCCGGCGTGATGCTCGACCACGCCAGCTGGCACATGATCTTCGTGGTCGCGGCCGTGTACGCGATCGGCGCCATCGCACTGGTCGCGTTCGTGCTGCCGTGGCGCCCGCCGAAGGGCACGACGGAGAAGGTGGACTACGTCGGCGCGGTCGCCTTCGTGCCCGCGATCGCGGCAGTGCTGCTCGGCGTCAACAAGTCGACGACGTGGGGATGGACCGACCCGGCGACCCTCGGCCTGGTGCTCGGTGGCCTGGCGATGATGGTCCTGTGGGTGCTGTGGGAGTTGCGGGCCACGTCCCCGATCGTCAACATCCGGCAGTTCGCCGACCGCAAGTTCGCCCTCACCATGCTGGCGACCCTGGCGATCTCGATCGGCCCCATCGGCGTGACCACGATGATCATTCCGATCGTGCTCCAGTCGCCCACCAGCGCACCGTTCGGGCTGGGCCTGACCCCGACGAACGCCGGGTGGCTCTCGTTCGTCGGCTCGATGTTCGGCTTCGTCTGCACCCCCCTCAGCGGTCGCATCGCCGCGGCGGTCGGTGCCCGCACCTCGATGCTCATCGGCAGTGTCCTGTTCCTGATCGGCAACGTGCTGCTCTTCTTCGTCCACGACTCCGTCGCCGGGATGGTGGTCATGGTCATCACGGTGTCGGTCGCCACGGCCTTCGCCTACACGGCGCTGCCGAACCTGCTCGTCGAGGCGGTCCCCGAGCACGCCACCAGCGAGGCCACCGGCACCAACGCGGTGGTCCGCACCGGCGGCAGCGGCATCGGCGTCTCGATCGCGACCATGCTGCTGTCGAGCACTGCCCTGGCCAGCGGCCTGAACACGATCAGCGGCCTCAATGCCGTCATCGTGATGTTGAGCGTGATGTCGCTGGCGGCCATCGGCTTCACGCTGCTGATCCGCCGGGGCGCCACCTCGCGCTGACACGGGAACCTCGAGGAGCAGAGCCAGTGGGGCCGAACCGGATTCCGGGTCGGCCCCACTCGTGTCTCGGGTGGCTGTCGGTGTGATGCGGTTTTCGGTGGCAACAGCGGAGCACACCCCTCACCCCCTTCCAACGTACAGCGCACCCCGGGTCTTGCGGCAAGACCCCGGGTGCGTTGCAGACTCGTCAGTCCGGGTCGGAACCCGCGGCGATCAGGCGATCGAGACGCGGGTCCGCGGTCGCCCGGAATCCAGGTGGACGAATGGGGTGTGCATGAGTGACGTGATCGTTGCCGGCGGCGGGCCGACCGGTGTGATGCTCGCCGGCGAGTTGCGGTTGCACGGGGTCGATGTGGTCGTGCTGGAAAGGGAGCCGGAGCCGACGAAGGTGGTCCGCTCGCTCGGCCTGCACGTGCGCAGCATCGAGGTGATGGATCAGCGCGGGCTGCTCGAACGCTTCCTCGCACACGGCACGCGACACGAGGTCGGCGGATTCTTCGCCGGCCTCGTCAAGCCGTGGCCGGACGGGCTGGACACCGCACACGGATACGTCCTCGGCATCCGGCAACCGGTCACCGACCGTCTGCTGGCCGAACACGCCACCGAACTGGGCGCCGAGATTCGGCGCGGCATCGAACTTGTCGGGCTGAGTCAGGACCAGCGGGGCGTGACCGCGGAGTTGTCCGACGGCACCGCGCTGAGTGCGCGCTACCTCGTCGGGTGCGACGGCGGCCGCAGCACGGTGCGCAAGTTGCTCGGCGTCGGCTTCCCCGGTGAACCTTCCCGCGTCGAGACGCTCCTGGGCGAGGTGGAGTTCACGGCGGAGCCGGAGCAGATCACCGCCGTGGTGGCAGAGATCCGCAAATCCCAGTTGCGCTTCGGTGCCGCACCTCTCGGGGACGGGCTGTACCGCGTGATCGTGCCTGCCGCCGGGGTGGCCGAGGACCGCACCGCCGCGCCGACACTCGAGGAACTGCGACGGCAGCTCGAGGCGGTCGCCGGCACCGACTTCGGCGTGCACTCCCCGCGGTGGCTCTCCCGCTTCGGTGACGCGACCCGGCTCGCCGACCGCTATCGGAGCGGCCGGGTGCTGCTGGCCGGCGACGCGGCGCACATCCACCCGCCGACCGGCGGGCAGGGACTGAACCTCGGAATCCAGGACGCGTTCAACCTTGGCTGGAAGCTCGCCGCCGAGGTGGCGGGCTGGGCGCCGGAGGGGCTGCTGGACAGCTACCACACCGAACGGCGCCCTGTGGCGGCCGACGTGCTGGACAACACCCGTGCGCAGATGGAGCTGATGTCCGTCGCGCCGGGCGCCCAGGCGTTGCGCCGGCTGCTGGCCGAACTGATGGACTTCGACGAGGTCAACCGCTACCTGATCGAGAAGATCACCGCGATCGGGGTTCGTTACGACTTCGGCGAGGGGCACCGGCTCCTCGGGCGGAGGATGCGGGACGTGCGGTTGACCCGGGGGCGCCTCTACGAGCTGATGCGCGGAGGTCGCGGACTGCTGCTCGACCGGACCGGCCGGCTGTCGGTGTCGGGCTGGGCCGATCGGGTCGACCACGTCGTCGACACCGACGCCGAACTGGACGTGCCCGCGATGCTGCTGCGGCCGGACGGTCACGTGGCGTGGGTCGGCGACGATCAGCAGGACCTGCTGGGCCACCTGCCCAGGTGGTTCGGCGCAGCCGCCGACTGAGCGGTCCCGGTCGGCACGTCACGGGTGGTCGCCCGTGACGTGCC
>NZ_JBSFRT010000037.1:0-63827 GCF_053589375.1 Rhodococcus sp. NPDC003348 | reverse complement strand
TACACCCCAATTAACCCCCTCTTTCCCTACACGCCGTTGTCCTGATCTGCGCACCATAATTCAACACGTCGGGCCCCCGGAACTCCGGGGGCCCGACGTGTTTGTGCTGCTGTGCGCCGAACAGCGGACATCTGTGTGCGTCACACCCCCGACCCGGTTGCGAATCGGGTATGTACTTGGTGGAGACAGACAATCGCTGCGTCGAGAGGACACCACCATGGTCACCGCATCCGGCGCTCACCCGCCGGTGGCCCCGCAGGCCGGTGTCGGTCGAGACGCCGACGCATTGCTTTTCGCGGTCGGCGCTGCGGCCCGCGCCGTCGACCTCGTCCGCTGGTCCGCCCGGACCACCCTGGACACCGTCCGTGTGGTCCCCGGGGTGGGCGGATTGATCGACTCCGTCACCACGGCCACGATCGACCGCGGCGAGGCGGCGGTGCGCACGGCGACCGCCGCGGCCCGAACGGTGCTACGGACCGTCGTCCGCGAGGTGGTGGCGGCCGCGCTGCTCGAGGTCGATCTCACGCGCATCGTCCGCGACCACGTCGACCTCGACGCGATCGCGGAGGGCATCGACGTGGACGCCGTCGCGGCCCGCATCGACGTCGACGCAATCGTTCGCCGAGTCGACGTCGACGACGTGATCCGCCGGGTGGACCTCGACGCCGTCGTCGACACCGTGGACCTCGGCAGGCAGGTCGACCGGGTGGACCTCGACGCCGCCGCGGCCCGCATCGACATCGACGCGATAGCGCGGCGGATCGACATCGACGCGATCATCGCGCGGGTGGATCTGCTCGGCCTGGCGAACGAGGTCATCGACGGTGTCGACCTGCCCCAGATCATTCGGGACTCCACGGGGTCACTCTCCGAGGAGGCGGTGCGCGGGGTGCGCAGTCAGGGCATGCAGGCCGACGATGCGGTCGCAGGCTTCGTCGGGCGACTGTTCGGGCGCGACCGGCACAATCACGGATACCCGGCCGGCGACGCGGGGTCCGAACTGTGACACACGATCTGCCCGAACGCCGTCCCGCCGGAATCGTGACCCGCGTCCTCGCCGCGGCCATCGACCTCGGTGTGGTGCTGGCACTGCTCGGACTCGGATACCTGTCACTGGTCTTCGTCCGCCTGCTGCTGTCGCCGCACCAGTTCACGTTCCCCGAACCCGCGCCGCTGTTTTCACTCACCGCCTGGCTGGCGACCTCGGTGGTGTACCTGACCGGATGCTGGGCCACGACCGGTCGCACCGTCGGATCACTGGCGATGGGACTGCGGGTGACCACCCGCGAGCACCGCCGGGTCGGCTGGCCGATCGCCGTTCTGCGCGCCGTGACGTGCGTGTTCTTCCCGGTCGGGCTGCTGTGGGTGGTCCTCGACCCGCGACGACGCTCGGTGCAGGACATCCTGCTGCGCACCGAGGTCGTCTACGACTGGCGGCAGGACCTCGACGCCGTCACGGCGTGATCGTTCGACTCGCCGCGTGCGCGGCGATCAGGTCGCGGTACCAGAAGTAGGAGTCCTTCGGGGTTCGCTCGAGGGTGTCGTAGTCCACGTGCACCAGCCCGAACCGTTCCCGGTACCCGGCCGCCCACTCGAAGTTGTCGAGGATCGACCAGACGAAGTAGCCGCGCACGTCCACTCCGGCGTCGATCGCGGACCGCAGCGCGTGCAGGTGGTCGCGGTGGTAGTCGATGCGGCGCTGATCCCGCACGCGTCCGGCACCGTCCGGGTCGGCGTCGTGGAAGGATGCCCCGGATTCGGTGATGTAGATGGGAGGAAGGGCGTCACCGTACCGGTCGGCGAAGGTTTGCACGATCTCGCGCAGGCCGTCGGGAACGATCGGCCACCCGAAATCGGTACGCGGGTAGCCGTCGAGCGAGACCGGCTGGAACGGCATGCCGGGCGGCAGGTCCACCTCGAGCACCCCGGTGCTGCCCTCGTCCGACGTCGGTGCCGCGATGACGGTCGGCTCGTAGTAGTTGATTCCGAACCAATCCAGCGGCTGCGCAATGATTTTCAGGTCGTCTTCGACCGGACCCTGGAGGATCGCGGCGAGTTCGGGCGCGGAGTAGGCGCCGCGCAGGACCGGGTCCGCGAACGTCCAGTTGACGATGTGGTCGTAGATCTCGGCGGCTTCGACGTCTGCGTCGGCGTCACTGGCCGCGTGGACCGGGGCGTGGTTGGATGCGATGCCGATGTTGTCGCACCCCGCCGCCCGCAGCGCCTGCACCGCCAACCCGTGCCCGAGCAGTTGGTGGTGGGCCGCCTGCAGGGCACCGAACCCGAGTTGGTGGCCGGGCGCGTGCACGCCGAGCGCGTGACCGTAGAGGGTGTGCACGACGGGCTCGTTGAGTGGCATCCACATGTCGACCCGGTCCCCGAGCCTGCGGCCTACGATGTCGGCGTACTCGGCGAGGCGGGCGGCGGTGTCGCGGGCGAGCCATCCGCCGGTGTCCTGCAACGACTGTGGGAGGTCCCAGTGGAACAGCGTCACCGCCGGAGCGATCCCGGCGGCACACAGTTCGTCGATCAGACGGTCGTAGAAGTCGAGACCGGCCTCGTTGACGGCGCCGCTGCCGGTCGGCTGGACCCTCGGCCACGACACCGACAGCCGGTACGCGCCGGCGCCGAGTTCACGCATCAGCGCGACGTCCTCGCGATACCGGTGGTAGTGGTCGATCGCGACCGCGCCGCTCTCGCCGCGCACGATCGCGCCCGGCCGCTCGCAGAACTCGTCCCAGATCGACCGGCCCCGGCCGTCGACGTCGACGGCGCCCTCGATCTGGTAGGCGGCCGCGGCGACCCCCCACAGGAAGTCGTTCGGAAGCATCGGTTCGGCGACAGTCATGGACGGAGTCTGACCGTTTCCTGGACGCACGTCCAGTGTGGTGTTTCAATTCGTGAACAACTGCCCGCTCGATCACTGATGTCGGCGGGCCCGGCGAAAGCACTTACGACCTGATGACGCACCCCACGCCCGAGCACCGCAGCGCCCGCGTGTCCACCGCGGGGGCGTTCGCGCTTCAGGGTTTCTTCCTCGCGGTCCTGCTGACCCAGCTCCCCCAGTTCAAGGACAAGTTCGGGTTCACGGACACGACGATCGTCGTCGCCGTCGTCACCGTCTCGCTCGTCGCCGGCGTCGGCAGCGTGCTCGCCGAGTTCGTGGCCACCCGCACGTCGAGCAGGACCACGTTGCGCGCGGGACTGTCCGTGATCGCGGTGGCAGGCGCGGGTATCTCGTTCTCCCACAACACGGTTGCATTCTTCGCCGGCTTCGCCGTGTACGGGATCGGTCTCGGCATGGTCGACGCCGCCGCCAACATGCAGGCGGTCGCGATCCAGCACCGGTACGGCCGGTCGATTCTGTCGTCGTTCCACGCGGTGTGGAGTGTCGGTGCAATCGTCGGCGCCCTTTTCGTCTCGGCCTGCGCCGGACTCGACGTGAGCCTGGGGGTGTCGCTGCTCGTCGCCGCCGCGGTCGTCGCGGTCGGGACCGCGCTGCTCGGCCCCCGACTGCTCGTCACTGGTCACGAGAAGTTCGACTCCCCCGCCGCCCCGCTGTCCGTGCCGCTGCGTCCGTTTCTCGCGCTCGGTGTCGCGATGGCCCTGTTCTTCGCAATCGACTTTGCCGTCGGCAACTGGTCCGCGCTGTATCTCAAGGACCTGCTGCTGGCCAGTGCGAGCACCGCGGCCCTCGCGGTGGCCGCCTACCAGGGCGCCGGGCTGGTGTCCCGCCTGACCGGCGACTTCTGGGTGCGCCGATACGGCGAGATCGCGGTGGTCCGGGTCGGCGCCTCCATCGGCGCGATCGGACTGCTGGTGGTCGTGTTCGCGACCGGTCCCGCGATGGCCATCGTCGGGTTCCTCGTCGTCGGTCTCGGTGCACCGGTCGTCGCACCGCTGTGCTTCAGCGCGGCCGGACGTCTCGCCCCGCCCGACCAGACAGATGCCGTCGTGGCACGCCTGAATCTGTTCAACTACGCGGGCACGGTGATCGGCGGCGGCATCGTCGGGGCGGTCGCGGCGGTGTCCAACCTGAGGGTCGGCTTCGCGATCCCACTCGCGTTCGCCGTCGCCCTGATCGTTCTCGCGCCTGCGTTCCACCCGGACCGCGTACGGCGGGCTCCGTTCTCCGCGGACCGCGCCGGATAGCGAGGCAACCCGGGACACCGACTTCCCCTGACCGCTCCGGGTAGTGGTTGACTGGCACCATGCCGAACTGGGGCTGGCTCATCGTGATGCTCGTACTCGTCGACGTCGCCGTCGTCACCGTGTGGTTGCTGACTCGCCGCAAGACCCCACTCCCGAACCCGCACAACCCCTTCATCCGGGGCCTCGACCTCGGGACCCGAGATCGGATCGAACGCCTCGTCGCCGACCACCAGCAGGTTCATGCCATCAAGCTGCTGCGTGAGCGCACCGGACTCGGACTCGCCGACGCGAAGGCGGCGATCGACGCCGTCACGCGCGGCGAATGGGTTCCGACCGCAGGGCCCGACAGTGTGCCACCCAGCGGGGGCTGGTCCGACCTCGCGCCGGAACTGCGGGCACTGAAGGACGCGGGCCAGGAGACGAAGGCAGCGCGACTGCTCTGCGAACACACCGGGATGAGCCTGCGCCAGGCCAAGGACACGGTGGCGCAGCTGTGACCGTCACCGTCTCCACCGCCGCCGCCTCCGACGCCGCCGAACTCGCCGCCGTCGCCGCGGTCACCTTCCCGCTCGCCTGCCCGCCGTCGGTCACCGCCGACGACGTCGACGACTTCCTCGCGACGGTGCTGTCCGAGCAGCGGTTCACCGAGTACCTCGCCGCGCCCGACCGGACGGTGCTCAAGGCCGTCATCGACGGCAGCATCGTCGGGTACGCGATGCTCGTCGACGGCCTCCCGGACGATGCGGACGTCCGGGCCGCGGTGACGGTGCTGCCCACCGTCGAGATCAGCAAGCTGTACGTACTCCCCGATCACCACGGCGAAGGGGTGTCGCACCACCTCATGGCCGCGGCCCTCGAGCACGCCCGGAGCGCGGGGGTCGCCGGTGTCTGGTTGGGCGTCAACCAGGAGAACCTTCGGGCCCAACGCTTCTACGCGAAGCAGGGCTTCGGCCGGGCGGGGACCAAACGCTTCAAGGTCGGTGACCAACTGCATCACGATTTCGTCCTGCAGCGAGGTTTCTAGCGCGGCCCCAGCTTCGGGTGGGCACGGCCGGTCATCAGCGGCAGGTCCAGGTAGGTCCTGATGCCCGGTTCCGCGCGGCACACGTACGGCACCGAGTTCACCAGGTGATTGGCGGTGGCGACGATGCCGGGGTTGGGGTCGGCAGGAGCGGAGCCCGCGGAGCGACCGGGGTGTTCCGCTCGGGCGATCGCGTCGGAGTTGAACCCGGTGAACGTCATCAGCGAACTCGGGGTGCCCTCGATCGCCACCTCGTAGCGTTCCCCGGCCGGGCCGAGCGTCCACGGCGGATCGAGGTTTTCCTCTCCCATCAGCCAGTTCACCGCGACCCGCGCGACCGGCTCGCCGTCGATCAGGGCGTCCCACCGGAAGCGTTGCGCGGCAACGGCTCCCGGTTCGATCACCCCGAGCGGGCTGTCGATGGGCGTCGTCGCCACCGCGATCTCGTGGCCGGTACGGATCTCGGCGCCCGGGTCGAATCCCATGCCGTCGAGGATCAGCCGCAGCGACTGGGTGAACCCACCGGTCAGCAACCCGAGCATCGGACCGTCCGCGGCTTCCTCGGGCGTGCCGCCGAATCGCATGACCCACCGCAGCACATCCGGTGCCGCGTACCCGCGCAGATCGGAGAACTCCTCGGCGCGGACGAAGGTGACGGCGGACGTCATCGCGGACAGCGCGAGCGGGAACAGGTCGGTGATGCCACCGGGGTCGATGCCGGTGCCGTGCAATGTGACCCCCGCGTCGCGGGCGGTCTGCTCGAGTGCGGCGTCGCGCTCGGCGGGACGGAACCAGCCGAGTGGAGTGACGACGTTCTTACCAGACGCCAGCAGGGACGCGACGACCTTCTTGTCCGCGACGAGCGGGCTGTAGATCACGCAGTCGGCGTCGAGCGCGTGCAACGCGTCGGCGTCGTCGGTCGCCAGGACACCGACGGGGTCGCCGCCGATCAGCTCGCCGACGTCCCGCCCGGACTTGTCGGCCGAATGCACCCAGCAGCCAACCAGTTCGAGTTCCGGATGCCGAAGCACCGCCTCGATCGCCGCTTTCCCGACCCCACCCGTCGCCCACTGCACCACGCGAAACGTCATGGCGCAGATGGTAGGTGCGAAGGCTAGGCCGGGACCTCGAAACGCGACAACGCGAGCAGACGCGAGGTGGCGCGCAGGTACTTCTTCTTGTAGCCACCGGCCAGCATCTCGGGGGTGAAGATCTCGTCGAGCTTCGCACCGGAGACGGTCACCGGGATGCTGGCGTCGTAGAGACGGTCGGCAAGGACCACCAGGCGCAGTGCCACCGACTGGTCCTGTGCGGGGTGCACGCCGTCGAGGAACACCGCGGTGACGTCCTGGATCAGCTTGTTGTATCGCGAGGGGTGCAGGGTGCTCAGGTGCGTGCACAGCTCGTCGAAGTTGTCGAGGGTCGCCCCCGGGGTGGACTCGGCGCGCTCGCGCAGCTCCTCCGACGAGATCGGCTCCGGAGCCGGCGGCAGGTCGCGGTGCCGGTAGTCGGGGCCGTCGACGCGGATGGTCTCGAAGATCGAGCCGAGCTTCTTGATCTCGCGCAGGAAGTCCTGGGCGGCGAACCGGCCCTCGCCGAGCTGGCCGGGCAGGGTGTTCGACGTCGCGACGATCGACACACCGCGGGAGGAGAGCTCGGTCAGCAGCCGGGACACGAGCATCGTGTCGCCCGGATCGTCGAGCTCGAACTCGTCGATGCACAGCACGCTGTGGCTCGACAACTGCTCGACGGCGTTGTTGAAGCCGAGCGCACCGACGACGTGGGTGAGCTCGACGAACGTGCCGAACGCCTTCGGGCTGGGCGAGCTGTGGAAGATCGACGCCAGCAGGTGGGTCTTGCCGACACCGAACCCGCCGTCGAGGTAGAGGCCTGCGCCGGTCGACGGCGCCTTCTTGCCGAAGAGACCGCGGCGGCCGCCGGAGCGAATCTTCGCGACCTTGCCTGCGAACTCCTCCGCCTTGCGGACTGCGGCGGCCTGGCTCGGCTCGTTCGGATCGGGGATGTACGAGCCGAAACTCACCTCGTCGAACATCGCCGGCGGGACCATCTGCGCGATCAATTGGTCGGCAAGGACCACCGGATTACGATCGACAAGGCGCTGTTGCATGTAAACAGCGTATCTACGTGCTGTTATCGACAGTATGCGCCGCATCGATATTGAGGGATACCTCACACCACTCCGCGACGAAGAGATCCGCGGGCTGTACCCCTACCCCGCGGACCGTGGCGCGCCGTCGATCAGGGTGAACTTCGTGTCCAGCATCGACGGCGCCGTGGCCACCGACGGTACCTCGGGTGGGCTCGGCACGCCCGCAGATCGCCGATTGTTCACGATCCTCCGCGAACTCGCGGACGTGATTCTCGTGGGCGCGTCCACGGTGCGGACCGAGAACTACGGCGGCGCGGCCCCGGACACCGACGCCCGCCGCAGGCGCGTCGAGCGGGGGCAGGCACCGGTCCCGCCGATCGCGGTGGTCACCGCGAGTGCGCACCTCGATCCGAGCTCACGACTGCTGACGGACACGGAGGTCGCGCCGCTGATCCTGACCGGCACCGAGGCACCGGCCGAGCGCACCGGCGCACTCACCCGGGCCGGGGCCACCGTGCTCGAAGTCGGCGAGCGCAGCGTCCCGACCGCCGGAATCCTTGCCGCGCTCGCCGAACGGGGGCTGCACCGGGTGCTGTGCGAGGGCGGTCCGACACTGTTCGGGCAGTTGCTCGCGGACGACGCCGTCGACGAACTGTGCCTGACCACGTCACCGGTTCTGGTTGCGGGCCCCTCAGGCCGGATCACGGCGTCTCCGTCGGCGACACCGCGCCCGATGCGCCGTGCGCACGTACTCGCCGACGACGACGGCACGATGCTGACCCGCTGGGTGCGCGAGCGACCTGGCAGGCTGTGACGCATGCGCACACTGGGGTTGGCGGCACTGGTCATCGCGCTGTGCACGGCGTGCGGCGCGGGGCCCAGCGTGCGGCCCGACGTCGCAGTCGTCGAACACCGCGACCGTGCGACCACCGAGCCGAGCGGCGACCTGCCCGGATCGGTGCCGGACCTGCCCGTCCCGGTCCACGACCTGGACTGGCGGGACTGCACGCAGTCGACACTCGACGTGCTCGGGTTGGGCCCCGGACCGGCCGGGCTGGTCCTCGAGTGCGCCGAACTGGCCGCGCCCGTCGACGCCGCCAGTGCGATGCACGGCGCGTTCTCCCTCGGCGCGCTGCGGGCCCGCCTGCCGCAGACCCCGACCGACGCCGCTCCCCTCGTCCTGACGTCCGGCGCCGACCGCTCCTCGACCGGCACCCTCGCCGCGCTGGCCGCGGCTCCGATCGGATCGCTGCTCTCGACCCGACCACTGGTCGCGCTGGACCGGCGGGGCATCGGCACCTCGACGCCGATCGAGTGCACCGATCCGATGACCGCGGAGCTGCGCCGCGCGATGCTCGACCTCGGCCAGTTCACTCCGCCGCCCGTCGCCGGCGGCGATGCCGTCGACACCGTCCTTGCGCTCGGCCGGGACGCCACCACCGCGTGCACCGACTTCCTGCAACCCCACGAGCTGTCCTTCGACTCCCCGCACGCCGCCGATGATCTCGACCAGTTGCGCCGCGCATGGGGCGTGGACCGGATCGGCGTGCTCGCGACGGGCAGCGGGGTGGACGTCGCGCTGGCGTACGCGTCCGAGTACCCGGACGCGGTGGGCAGGCTGGTCCTCGACTCCCCCTCCGTCGTCGGCGCGGACGCGGCGACGGGCGCGGAGTCCGTGGTGCGGGGCCGCGAGGCGGCCCTGACAGGCTTCGCCCGGCAGTGCGTGGCACTCGAATGTGCGCTCGGTCTGGATCCGGTCGGCGCGGTCACCGACCTGGCGAACCGGGCCCGACGCGGCGATCTCGGGCAGGTCTCGGCGAACGCCCTGCTCACGGCGCTCACCGACCAGTTCGGTTCCCCGCGCGGCGACGTCGGCACCCAGGTCCGCGAGTTCGCGGACACGCTCGCGGCCGCCGGCCGTGGCGACACGAGCGCCCTGCAGTGGCGGATCGACGCGGCCGCCGCCGCGACGCGCACCGACGGACAGTTCGTCGCCCGGTGTTCGGACGGCCGCCAGTGGCCGACGCCGGGTCGGGTGCGGGAGCTGATGACCGACTGGGGTCAGCGGTATCCGGTGTTCGGTCCCGAGGGCGCGCTGGACCTGCTGCTGTGCGCATCGTGGCCGACGACCCCGCCTGCGCCGGCCCCGAATGCCGCGACGGCAGCCACCCTCACCGTCGCCGGCGCCGCCGACCCGGTGGCCGGTGACGGTTCCTCGTCCGCGACGGGCGTGCTCGCGGCGGTCGGCACCCCCACGGCGACCATCGCGTGGCTCGGATCCGGGCATCCGGCGCTGCCGCACTCGGAGTGTGCGCAACTCGCGGTCGCCGGGTACGCGCAGGCCGGGATCCTGCCGCCCGACGGCGGAGCCTGCCCGGGCTGAGTTCGAGGTGGGTGTCTTGGGTGGTTCACCCCCTCCGGTCGGGTACCGTGCCACCGGTGTTCCTTCGACAGCTCGAACCACGCACCGCCCGGACGACAGCCGAGGTGGTGAAGTTCGCGCTGTGGCCGCTGGCGATCATGACCGTGCTGCATCGAGTGCTGGTCAAGGCCGTCAACGGAGCCCGCACGGATGACTTCACGCCGGTGTACAAGGCGGCGCTGGCGTTCCTGAACCGGCAGCCGGTGTACACCGCGAACTTCAACTGGGTCGACCCGCACTACCTGTACGCGCCGAGCGGCACCCTGCTGCTCTCGCCGATCGCGATCATCGACCCGGAACGGTCGCGTTGGCTGTTCATCCTCGGCAACGCGGTCGCGGTGATCATCGCCGGCTACCTGCTGCTGAAGATGTTCGGGCTCGCCCTCGACTCCGTCGCCGCGCCGATCCTGCTGCTCGGCATGTTCGCCAGCGAGACCGTCACCAACACGCTCGTCTTCACCAACATCAACGGGCTGATCCTCCTCGGCGAGGTGGCGTTCCTACTGTTGCTGCTGCGTCGCCGGGACGCCTGGGCCGGTGTCTCGATCGGGCTGACACTCGCGATCAAACCCGTTCTCGCACCGCTGCTGTTGCTGCCACTGGTGACGAAGCAGTGGCGTGCCCTCGTCACGGCGGTCGGCGTCCCACTCGTGCTGACGGCGATTGCGTGGCCGCTGTCCGCGGACCCGATGGAGTTCGTGCACCACACGCTGCCGTACCTGATGGAGTCGCGGGACTACTTCAATTCGGCGATCGTCGGCAACGGCGCCTACTACGACCTGCCGACCTGGATGATCCTGGCGCTGCGGGCGATCTTCGCGGTGGTGGTGCTGGTGTCGCTGTGGCTGCTGTACCGCTACTACCGCGAGGACCGGCTGTTCTTCCTCACCACCGCGACCGGCGTGCTGATGACGGCATACTTCCTGATCGGCTCGCTCGGCCAGATGTACTACTCGATGATGCTCCTGCCGCTGCTGATGAGCGTGGTGCTCCGCAACTCGGTGATGCGGAACTGGCCGGCCTGGCTGGCGGTGTACGGGTTCATGACGTTCGACAGTTGGCTGTCCGGCCACTTCCCGGCGACCGGGCGGGCGGCGGAGTACATGAAGACCACCCTCGGCTGGAGCCTGCTGCTTCTGGTGATCTGCGGTGTCCTCGTGGCCCGTTACCTCACCGCGAAGCGAGAGGGCCGACTCGACCGCGGCATCGACCCGGTGTTCGACGAACCCGAACCGGAGAAGGTTCCGGTCGGCTGAACCGGCGCACCCTGAGTAGCGTGGTGCCATGACTTCCGACACCGGCCGCGGCGCGGCCTCCGACGACACCGGCCGCGGACCCGGCTTCGAGCTCACCGACGCGCAGTGGCGCGAGAAGCTCACTCCCGAGGAATACGTGGTGCTCCGGCAGGCGGGCACCGAGCGTCCCTTTGTCGGTGAGTACACGGACACGAAGACCGTCGGCGAGTACCACTGCCGGGCGTGCGATGCGTTGCTGTTCACGTCCGGGGAGAAGTTCGAGTCCCATTGCGGCTGGCCGTCCTTCTTCGACCCCGCCGACACCGACGCGGTGGTCCTGCGCGCGGACGACTCGCTCGGCATGCGCCGGGTGGAGGTGCTGTGCGCGAACTGCCACAGCCACCTCGGCCACGTCTTCGAGGGCGAGGGCTACCCGACCCCCACCGACCAGCGGTACTGCATCAACTCGATCTCGCTGCGCCTGGTTCCCGCCGAGTAGGCCGCCACTGGGACTGCGCGGAGCCCCGACGGCGGGGACGATCGGACCATGACGGAAACCACCCGCAAGTCCACGGTCTCCATCATCGGGGCGGGCAGCGTCGGCACCGCGGTCGCGTACGCCTGCCTGATCCGCGGGACCGCGGACGCGCTGTCGCTGTACGACACCAACGCGGGCAAGGTGCGGGCCGAGGTGCTCGACCTCAATCACGGCACCCAGTTCGCTCCGCCGTGCCGGATCGAGGGCTCCGACGACCTCGCCGTGACCGCGGGGTCGGACCTGATCGTCGTCACCGCGGGCGCCAAGCAGCGGCCGGGACAGTCCCGGCTCGACCTGGCGGCCGCGAATGTCGAACTCGCGCAGGCACTCACCCCCGCCCTGCTCGACCTGTCACCGGATGCGGTGGTGCTGTTCGTCAGCAACCCGGTCGACATCGTCACCTTCGCCGCGATCCGTGCCGTCGGGCTCGACTCGGCACCACGCATCTTCGGGTCGGGCACCGTGCTCGACTCCGGACGACTCCGGTTCCTGATCGCGCAGCGAGTCGGGATCGCGGTGGAGAACGTGCACGCCCTGGTCGTCGGCGAACACGGCGACTCCGAGATCACCCTGTGGTCGAGCGCGACCGTCGGCGGTGTGCCGGCGCTGCGGTACGACGCGGGCGACGGGCCGCTCTTCGGCGCGGCCACGTGCGCCGAGATCTCCACGGAAGTGGTGCGCAGCGCCTACGAGATCATCGAGGGCAAGGGCGCGACGAACCTCGCCATCGGCCTGTCGACGGCCCGGATCATCGAGGCCGTGCTCCGCGACGAGCATCGCGTTCTGCCGGTGTCGACGCTGCATCGCGGCGCCCACGGCATCGACGGGGTGTGCCTCTCGCTGCCCACCCTCGTCGACGGCCGCGGCGCGACCAGGGCGCTCGAGGTCCCGCTGTCCTCAGATGAGGCCGACGGTCTGCTGGCCTCCGCCCGCGCGCTGCGCGAGGTCCAGGCCGCCCTGGGTCTGTGAACTCAGCCCGCGTAGATCTTCTCGATCAGGCCCTTCGCGATCGTCGAGGCGGGATCCTGGCCGTTGGCGCCTGGCGCCAGGTTCGCCCACACGACCAGGGTGACACCCGTTTCCGGGTCGGATCCCATGAACGAGTTGTACCCGGGCAGCTCACCGGTGTGCCCGTACATCGGCCCCATCTTCGCGATCCCCCAGCCGTAGCCGGCGGCCTCGGGATTGCTCGGGTCGGTCGGCTTCACGCTGGCGATCCGCTTCGCCTGCATGTCCGCGTCGAGCACCTTGCCGCCCGCCAGCGCCTCCACCCAGGTCGCGAGGTCGTTCGCGGTGGAGATGCCCTGTCCGGCCGCCCACGTCCACGACGGGTTCGCGTTGGTGACGTCCTTGGGCGCGAGGGTGCCGTCCTTCGCCGCGGCCTGCATGTCGGCGGGCAGGGCCGGGTCGGTGAGGGTCAGCATGTTCGAGCCGAAGAAATACCCGTGCGAGTACGGGGTGGGGATCGTCGTGTCAGCCGCGTCGGGGAACGAGGTGCTCGTCAGCCCCGCGGGACCGAAGATCCGGTCCCGGTAGATCTGCGGCAGCGGCTTGCCGTCGAGCTGCTCGGCGATCAGGCCGAGCAGCACGTAGTTGGTGTTCGAGTAGTGGTAGCCCTGGCCGGGCGGGAAGTACGGCGGGTGCGCGAAGGCGAGCGCAAGCAGCTGATCGGGCGTCCACACCCGCTGCGGGTCGTTGTCGAGCGCCTCGTTGAGTTCCGGGGTTTCGCTGTAGTTGTACAGGCCGGACCGCATGTCCAGGAGCTGCTCGATGGTGATGCCGTCGCCGCCGGGAACGTCCGGCCGGTACTTCGACACCGGATCGGACACCGCGATCTTGCCGTCCTGCACCATCTGCAGGATCACGGTCGCTGTCCACGTCTTGGTGTTGGAGCCGACCCGGATGTGGTCGTCGAGGTTCGCCGGTGCGCCGCCACCGCGTTCGGTGGTCCCGTAGGTCGCGGTGACGGTGCCGGTCGGGGTGCGCAGCAACGCGACCGCGCCCGGGAACAGGAACTCCGTCGCGCCCGTCTCGAGCGCCGCCTGCAGCGTCGCCTGGTCGATCGTATGAGTCGCCGTCCCGGTTCCGGAGGGCGTCGTCCCCGATGCGGACGCCGACTCCGAGCCACCCGAGTCGTCGGAGCAGGCGCCCAGGAGAAGTGTCACAGCGAACGCGGCGCAGGCCGCACGGGCGGTTCGCCCCGGAACCAGCCGGGCGGGCCGCCCGCGAAGTGCTCGGTCTCGTCGTCCCCGAAATGCACCGTTTCGGCTCATGAACGTTCACCGTACGCCGTACAGCGGCACGCCGCCGGGTTCTCGGGCGGCCGCGACCGGATCGCGGTGGCGGCCGGTCGCCGCTGCTACCGGCGGGAGAACGCCCACATCCGCCACATGTAGCCGCCGATCCGGCGGATCGGCACCGACCGCGGCCAGTCCTTCGGGCGGAAGTAGGCGTCGGATCCGCCGTCGACGAACACCACGCTGCCGCAGAGGAACTCGGCCGCCTCCGACAGCATGAACACCGCCCAGTCGGCGAGATGGCCGGGATCACCGAAGCCGCCTACGGGCACCGGGAACCGGTTGATCAGCTTCGCCTCGGCCGGGGTGGCCAGCTGACGTTCCAGCAGCGGCGTGAGGATCGCGCCGGGAGCCAGCGCGTTCAGACGGATTCCCGCGCCGGCCCACTCGGGGGTGACCGCGGCGCGCCGCACCCACTGGCTGACCGCGATCTTCGAGGCGGCGTACGCGAGCGGCGGGGCCGCCTTGCCGAGGAACCGCAGCGAACGGACTGCGCGGTCCGCGTCGCCGTCCAGCAGCGCGCGCACGGTCCGGCGCGGAACCGCGGGCGTGGTGGTCGTCGAGTTGCTGGAGAAGACCACCACCTTGGCGTTCCCGGCCGCGGCGAGGGCGGGACGCCACGCCTGCAGCAGCTCCACCACTCCGAGGTAGTTGACCTGCGCGATCATTCGGGGCCGGTCCGGGTCGGGCGTGGGTCCCAACCCTGCCGCCAGCACCGCCCCGTCCAGCCGCCCGCCGGCGGCCGCGAGCACCTTCTCTGCCGCCGCGCGACGGCCCTCCGGAGTGGACAGGTCGGCAACGACGTCCGCGCCGGCGATGTCGACGCCGACAACCGTGTGCCCGGCCGCGGTCAGCCTCTCGACGACCGCGTTGCCCATTCCCGATGCGGATCCGGTGACCGCGTAAACCCCCATTGGCGTGTGTGCCCTCTCCCGTGATGTCGGCGCGGACAGGTCGTCCGGCATGTCCATCCTGCGGGGTGGGCCGTTCGCGTGACCACGATTCGGGCGGAGAATCCCGTAGAGCGGTCACATCCGCCGCATCAGGGCGACCGGACCACCGGCGGGTCGTAGGCCCGGATCGGCGGCAGCTCCCCCTCGAACTTCTCGATCTCCACCAGCACGTGCTGGCCGGTGCTGCCACGCGCCAATCTCGATGTCCCGATGTCCGGGGTGAGCACGTTCGGATTGCCGTGCACGCACAGCGAATTCGGATCGGCCGGGTCCAGCGGGTCGTACCAGGCCCCCGTCGACAGCTGCACCACGTCCGGCAGCATCTCGGCGTCGAGCACGACACCCGCCAGGCACGCGCCGCGGTCGTTGAACACCCGCACCACGTCGCCTGGGGCGACACCCCGCGCGTCCGCCGCATCGGGATGCATACGGATCGGCTCTCGCCCGCGAATCTTCGACGCCTGACTGGTACGCCCGTGGTCGAGCTGGCTGTGCAGGCGGGTGCGCGGCTGGTTCGCGATCAGATGCAGCGGATAGGTCGCCGCGCGCTCACCGCCGAGCCATTCCTGCGGCTCGTACCAGGTGGGGTGCCCGGCGCAGTCGTCGTATCCGAAGCCGTCGATGTCGACGGAGAAGATCTCGATCTTCCCGCTCGGGGTACGCAGCGCGTTGCGATCCGGATCGGCGCGGAAGTCCTCGAGCAGCGTCAGGCCGTCCTCGGTGCGCATCTCCACGTGACCGCGGGACCGGAACTCGTCGTACCCGGGTGCCTCACCGCCGTCCGCGAGGACGAAGCTGCGCCACTGCTCGTAGAGGTGCTCGAGCCACTCCCCCGACGTGCGGCCCTCGGTGAAGCGGTGCCCGAACCCGAGCCGGTGCGCCAACGCGGAGAAGGTGTCGTAGTCGTCACGCGCGTCGGCATACCTCGGCGTGGCGGCCTGCATCGCCACCAGCAGCGGGTCGTTGCGGGTGCACGAGAGATCGTCGCGTTCGAGCGCGGTGGTCGAGGGGACCACGATGTCGGCATGACGGGCCATCGGCGTCCAGTAGGGATCGTGGACGACGATCGTCTCGGGCCGGGCCAGAGCCCGGCGCAACCGGCCGAGGTCCTGGTGGTGGTGGAACGGATTGCCGCCGGCCCAGTAGACGAGCCGGATGTCCGGGAAGGTGCGCCGTTCGCCGTTGTAGTCGTACTCCTGCCCCGGGTTCAGCAGCAGGTCCGAGATCGCGGCCACCGGAATCGAATCCGGCACCGGATTCTGGCCTTGGAACAGGGTGGGCAGCGGGTACGGCACCGGGGCGAGGCCGGGCTCGTTCATCGAGCCGTAGCCGTGTCCGAAGCCGCCTCCGGGCAGGCCGATCTGGCCGAGCATCGCGGCCAGGGTGACGCCCGCCCAGGGTGCCTGTTCGCCGTGCCGGACCCGCTGCAGCGACCACGTCACCGTCACCAGGGTGCGGCCGGCGGCCATCCGGCGCGCGAGGTCCACGATCGTCTGCGCGGGCAGGCCGGACAGCGCCGCCGCCCACGCGGGATCCTTGGCGACGCCGTCGCTGCGGCCCAGCAGATAGTCCTCGAACTTGTCGTAGCCGACGGTGTAGCGGTCGAGGAACGCCCGGTCCGCCAGCCCCTCGGTGGCCAGCACATGGCCCAGCGCCAGCATGATCGCCACATCGCTGCCGGGCCGCGGCGCCAGCCACCGCGCCGCACCGTGCATGTCGTCGCGCAGCGGGCTGATCGAGACGATCTCACCGCCGCGGGCGCGCAGCGCGTCCAGTGCGCCGCGGGTCGGGTGGTTGCTGGTGCCGCCGTCGTTGACGGCGGTGTTCTTGAGTGGCACGCCGCCGAAGCACACCATCAGGTCGGTCTCGCGGGCGATGACGTCCCAGTTGGTGGCGCGGGCGAACAGTTTCCAGTGGGTGCCGATCACCCTCGGCATGATCACGCTGGTGGCGCCGAGCGAGTAGCTGTTCTCGGAGCGGGTGTAGCCGCCGAGCATCTTCAGGAACCGGTGCACCTGGCTCTGCGCGTGATGGAACCGGCCGGGCGACGACCAGCCGTACGAGCCGCCGTAGATCGCGCGGTTGCCGTGGGTGTCGACCACCCGGCGCAGTTCCCCGGAAAGCAGCTCGGTCAGCTCCGCCCAGGACACGGCGACGAACTCGTCGGCACCACGCCGATCGGACGGCCCCGGGCCCCGTTCGAGCCAGCCTCGGCGCACCGCAGGCCCGGCGACCCGGGACCGGTGCCGCACCGAACCGATCGCGTTGGCCAGCAGCGGCGACGGGTCTGCGTCACCGGCGAACGGGTGCACTGCGATGACGTCACCGTCGACGGCTTCCGCCTCGAACATCCCCCAGTGCGCCATCTGCTGGCGCCGTACCGGCTCCGAAGTCACGGTGGCCAGTGTGCCACCGGCCCCTATTTCAGCTTGAGCTCGGCCACCACGCCCGCGTGATCGGACGCCCACAGCGGCGCCGGTGAGGCACGGAACGGCTCCGCGCCGACCAACGTCGCATTCTTGGCCTGCCAGTCGCCCTTGGTCAGGACCAGATCGATCCGGGTGCCGTTCTCCGAGACCGGGTTCGTCAGCAGCTCGTTCTGGCAGCAGGTCTGTCCGGCCGCCGAGCGGTTGGCGGCGGGCCACGCGTCGACGAGACCTCCGGCGATCAGGTTCGCGTAGGTCGGCGTCGTCGTCCCCGCGGCATCGGAGTTGTAGTCGCCGACGGCGATCACCGGCAGCGGACTCGAGTTGACGATTCCGAGCGCCTCGGCGCCCTGCGCGACCTGGATGGCCGGCGCCGGGGACTCGGTCTCGAGGTGGGTGTTGAAGAACCGGAACGCGGCCCCGTTCACGGTCGCGTCGACGGAGGTCCAGCCGCGGGTGAAGGTCACCGGCCTACCGGCCGCGGTGGGCACGGTGAGCTGCGCGGCGTAGTGGCCGTTCTGCGGGTTCGACGTGGCCACCCCGGAGCGGGCCAGGATCACGTCGCGGTCGGTGAGCCGGATGTCCGACAGCGGCAGGCCGACCGCGGGATTCACCGGCGCGGCCGGGTCCAGGTACGGGGCCTCGACGTCCGCGTTGGTCGACGTCGCGACCGCGGTGTACGACAGGCCGCGTTCGGCGAGTTCGGTCTGCAGGATCGCGAGGAAGTCCTGGAACGGGGTGGTCGCGTTCGGCCCGTTGAGGTCCGACGGCGTCTGGGTCCGCCACAGCGAGACCTCCTGGAGCCCGACCAGATCGGGGCCGCTGCGCTGGATCTCGGTCGCCAACGCCTCGGCGCGCGCCGGGAAGTCGGTGTCGATCACGTTCTGCCGGGCCCGGGTGACCGCCTCGACGAACTGCGGGAACGTCGTCGCGGTCACGATGTCGGTCAGCCCCGTGCCCAGGTACAGATTCCTGGTCATCACGGTGACCTTCTTGTTGTTCGGCTCGCCCGGCGGGGCGCCGTTGTTCGGTGCGGCCGCCGCCGGTGCCACGGCGGTGAACACTGCGGCGAGAGCGAGAACGACGCTCAATCGCCTGGTGACCTGGGAGAAGCGATGCGACATGGTGGGTCCCTCCGTGGTGGCCTGCCCTGTACACCCGACGACGGCACCTCAGCCCATGCAGGTGGGGTACCGCCGTCGTTCCACCACGGAGAATGTCACATCACGGCCCTGGCGCGGCCGGAAACGGCATCCATCCGTCCCGGCCGCCGGGGCGTCCCTCAGGGCAGGGAGTTGACCAGCTGCTCGACCGACACGCGCGGGCCGGTGAAGAACGGCGTCTCCTCGCGCACGTGCATGCGGGCCTCGGTGGCGCGCAGGTCACGCATCAGGTCAACGATCCGGTCGAGTTCGGGAGCCTCGAACGCGAGGATCCACTCGTAGTCGCCGAGCGCGAACGCGGGCACGGTGTTGGCGCGCACGTCCGGGTAGCCGCGCCCGGCCTTCCCGTGATCGGCGAGCATCGTGCGGCGTTCCGCCTCGGGCAGCAGGTACCACTCGTAGGACCGGACGAACGGGTACACGCAGATGTAGTTGCCCGGATCCTCGCCGGCGATGAACGCGGGGACGTGACTCTTGTTGAACTCGGCCGGACGGTGCAGTGCGACATTCGACCAGACCGGGTCGCTCGCCTGGCCCAGGTCGGTGGTCCGCCGGAAGTCGGCGTACAGCTTCTGCAGATCCTCGAGCTTCTCCGCGTGGGTCCAGATCATGAAGTCCGCGTCGGCGCGCACGCCGGCGACGTCGTAGATGCCACGGACGACGACGTCCGTGTCCTCGAACGAGTCGAAGAAGTCCTGGGCGTTCTTCACCGCGGCGGCGCGGTCGTCACCGAGGACACCGGGCTGGGCCTGGAACACCGAGAACATCGCGTAGCGCAGGGTGGAATTGAGCTTGTCGTAATCGAGGCGTGCCATGGCCCTATCCTGCCACCCGCGCCGCGAGCCGCGTCGCCGCCGTGGTGGCGGAGGCGACACAGGCAGGCACGCCGACGCCGTGCAGCATCGCGCCCGCGATCTCGATGCCGTCGACTCCCGCGATCGCCGCCTCCAGGCGGTCGACGATCTCCAGGTGCCCGGCGCGGTACTGCGGGAGCCCTCCGTGCCACCGCTGGACGAACGCGGCGACCGGTTGGTCGGTGACCCCGGTGACGGTCGCCAGGTCGGCGCGGGCGAGGGTGATCAACTGGTCGTCGTCCGCGTCGACGATCGCCGCGTCACCGAACCGGCCGAAGGACGCGCGGGCGAGCGTCACCTCGCGCTGCGCCAGGTGCGGCCACTTGCGCGACGACAGCGTGAACGCCTTCGCCGCGAGATCCTCTCCCGTCGCGACGAGGATCCCCGAGTTCTCCGGCAGCGCAGCTGTTTTCGGCAGCGCAAGGGCGACGACGACGGACGACGCGAGCGGGATGCGGGCGGCCTGCGCGGACGCCTCCGATGCCGCGTCCGCGAGCAGGGTGGCGGCCCGGTCCGCGGGCAGTGCCACGATCACCCCGTCCACCTCACCGACCGGATCCAGCGACCAGCGGTCGCCCGCGGGACGCAAGCCGGTCGCGGGGGTGTAATCGAGGAACTCGGCACCCGACGCCGTCCGCAGGGCGTCGAGCAGCACCCCGTAGCCGCCGCGCAGCGTGCCGAACACCGGCGCGTCCGACTGGGGTGGCAATGCCGTCCGGACGGCCTCGGTCAGGCTCGTCGCGCCCGCGTCGAGTGCCGCGGCGAGCGCCGGGACCGCGGCCCGGACACTCGCGGTGTCGGACAGGCCCGAGTACACGCCACCGAGCAGTGGGTCGACGGACCTGCGCACCACCTGTTCACCGAAGCGGGCGCCGACGAGGGCCGCGACCGAGACGTCGCTGCCGCGGTCCCACTGCAGCGGCGTGGACGGTTCGCCCTCGATCCGAGCCAGGGTGGCGGCGTCGACCAGACCGGCCAGCGAATCGGCCCGCGCGGGGATGCCCATCAGCGTGCCGGTCGGCAGCGGGTGCAGCCGGCCGTCCGCCCAGAGCAGCGGTCGTGCTCCCGAAGGATTCTCGACCTGATCGGTCAGGCCGAGTTCGGCGAGCAGCGCGGGCACCTCGGGCCTGCGCGCGATGAACGCCTCGGCGCCGACGTCGACCGGGTCACCGGCGATCGGGACGGTGCGCAGCTTTCCGCCGAACCGGTCGGACTCCTCCAGCACCAGGATCCGGGCGTCCGGGCCGAGCCGGGTCCGGAGCCGGTACGCCGCGGCGAGTCCGGAAATGCCGCCCCCGACGACCGCAACGGTGGTCACAGCGAATGCACCAGCTCCACGACGTCGGTCAGGACCGCCGGATCGGTGTCGGGCAGCACGCCGTGGCCGAGGTTGAAGATGTGCCCGGTGGCGCCGGACGCGAGGGCCCGGTCGGCCTCCCCGGCGATGCGGCGCACCTCCTTCTCGATCGCAGGCCAGCCCGCGAACAGCACGGCCGGGTCGAGGTTGCCCTGCAGCCCCTTCCCCGGTCCGACCCGCCGGACGGCCTCGTCGAGCGGGACCCGCCAGTCGACGCCGACGACGTCGGCGCCGGCCTCCCCCATCACCCCGAGCAGTTCGCCGGTGCCGACCCCGAAGTGGATGCGCGGCACCCCGGCCTCGGCGATCTCGGCGAACACCCGCTGCGAGTGCGGGAGCACGAACGTGCGGTAGTCGGCCAGCGACAGCGCTCCGGCCCACGAGTCGAACAGCTGGATCGCGTCGACGCCGGCGTGCAGCTGCGCCTTGAGGAAGGCGATGGTGGTGTCGGCGAGGGCGCCGAGCAGCGCGTGCCAGGTCTTCGGGTCGGAGTGCATCAACGCCTTGGTGCGCTCGTGGTTGCGGCTCGGGCCGCCTTCCACGAGGTACGACGCCAGCGTGAACGGCGCGCCCGCGAACCCGATCAGCGGGGTGCCGCCGAGTTCGGTGGTGAGCAGCGAGATGGCCTCGGTGACCGCGCCGACCTCCTCCGGACGCAGCCGGGGCAACGCCGCGACGTCGGACGCGGTGCGCACCGGGTTCGCCACGACCGGGCCGGTGCCGGCGACGATGTCGAGATCGACCCCGGCGGCCTTGAGCGGAACCACGATGTCGGAGAACAGGATCGCGGCGTCGACCTTGTGCCTACGGACCGGCTGCATGGTGATCTCACAGACCAGTTCGGGGTTGAAGCACGATTCGAGCATGCCGATGCCTGCGCGGATCTCGCGGTACTCGGGTAGGGAACGCCCGGCCTGACGCATGAACCACACCGGACGGTGGACGGGCCGGCGACCCGATGCGGCCGCCAGGAGCGGTGCGTCGGTCAGGCGCCTGCGGTACGGATACCGCGCCCCGGTGGCCATCGCCGAATTCGTGTCTTCCAGATCGCTCATGTGTCCCAACGCTCGTCGCCCGATTCGTCCTGTGGTGGCCATGCTGCCAGACGCCCGCGTGCGACACCCAAAGACGGCGGCCCACTCGACCGGCGCGACGGTGCACGGTGGCCGCCTCGACGCACCTCCACTGTTGGACCTCGGGTCCGACCTTCGATCGCACGCTACGCGCTATTACCGCACGTCTCGGCCCGAATCTTTTCCGCAATACCTGTCAGACGACAGTTTTATTTGCCGGGGCTCACCCCCGGACCGGCGCGCCTACCGCGCGGCCCGTCGGGACCGGTCTACCGTCCGACTGGTGACCATGTCCGGACCCAACGCCGAGCCAGCGCAGTTCCGCAGCGCCGTCGAGTCGATGCACACGGCATCGGTCCATCCGCAGATCGAGATCGGCCCCATCCGCCCGCCCCAGCGGCTGGCCCCGTACAGCTACGCGATCGGCGCGGAGGTCCGGCACCCGGACTCCGACATCGTCTCCGAGGAATCCGAGGGTGACGCGTTCGGGCGGCTGATCCTGCTGTACGACCCGGCCGGGGACGAGGCATGGAACGGCACGATGCGGCTCGTCGCGTACATCCAGGCCGATCTCGAAGCGGACCTCGCCGCCGACCCGCTGCTCCCGGAGGTGGCGTGGAGTTGGCTGGTCGACGCGCTCGACGCCCACCACGAGCACGTGACCGCGCTCGGCGGCACGGTCACCGCGACCAGTTCGGTCCGCTACGGCGACATCGCCGGACCCCCGCGGGCGCACCAGCTCGAACTGCGCGCGTCCTGGACCGCCGCGACCGCATCGCTCGCCCCGCACGTCGAGGCGTTCTGCGAGGTACTCGCGGCCGCTGCGGGCCTGCCCCCGGCCGGGATCACCCAACTCGGTCGCTGAGGTGGCATCGGTCACCGCCTGTCCGTTCGCCGGTCCACACGCCGGCACCCGCTTTAGCATGTACCGATGGAGAGACTGAGCGGTCTGGATTCCACGTTCCTCTACCTCGAGACACCCACACAGTTGCTACACGTGTGCGGCCTTGTGATCCTCGACGTCTCGACCGTCCCCGGCGGCTACAGCTATCCCGCCTTCAAGGCCGAACTGGCGGATCGCCTGCGCGACATGCCGAGTTTCCGCCGCAAGCTGTACGACTCGCCGTTCAACCTCGACCATCCGGCCTGGATCGACGACACCGACTTCGACATCGACCGGCACCTGCACCGGGTGGCGGTACCCGCGCCGGGCGGTCGCGACGAACTCGAGGAACTGTGCGGCCACATCGCCAGTCAGCAGATGGATCGCACGATCCCGTTGTGGGAGATGTGGGTGATCGAAGGCGTCGCGGACGGGTCGGTCGCGCTGATGACGAAGATGCACCACGCCAACGTCGACGGCGTCACCGCCGCGATGGTGCTCGCCCAGCTGTGCAGCCTGACCCCCGACGCGCCCCGGCCCGAACCCGACCCGGAGCAGCGCGGCGCGGGGCCCGGCGGCACCCTCGACCTGGCGGTCAGCGGGCTGATCGGGTTCGCCACCCGGCCGTTGAAGGTGGCGCGGGCACTGCCGGGCGGAGTCACGTTGCTGCCCAAGTGGATCCGCCGGGCACGCCGCGGCGAGGCGATGCCCGCGCCGTTCACGGCGCCGCGAACCTCCTTCAACAGCGCGATCACCGGGCACCGCACCGTCGCTTGGGCACAACTCGACCTCGAGAAGGTGAAGCTGGTCAAGAACACCTTCGACGTCAAGGTCAACGACGTGGTCACGGCGATGGTCGGCGGGGCGCTGCGCCGCTACCTCGAGGCCCGCGACGAACTGCCGGACAGCTCGCTGGTGGCGATGGTGCCGGTGTCCGTCCACGACCTCTCCGATCGGCCGGGCACCAACCAGCTCTCGGGGATGTTCACCCAGCTGGGCACCCAGATCGCCGATCCGGTGGAGCGACTGATGCAGACCAACAGCCACAACACGATGGTCAAGTCGCACAACGCGTCGCTCGGCGCGACACTGCTGCAGGACTGGTCCCAGTTCGCGGCCCCCACCCTGTTCGGCGGCGTGATGCGGGCGTACGCATCGCTGCGTCTCGCGGAGCGTCATCCGGTGGTCACCAACCTGATCACCTCCAACGTGCCCGGACCGTCGGTCCCCCTGTATCTCCTCGGGGCCCGGATCACCGCGATGTATCCGCTCGGCCCGATCTTCCACGGCAACGGCCTGAACGTGACAGTGATGTCGCTCGACGGCAGCCTCAACGTGGGTCTGACCTCGTGCCGGGAACTTGCCCCGCACCTGTGGGACCTCGCCGACGCGTTCGAGCCGGCACTCGACGACCTGGCCGCCGCGGCGCGCGCGAAATCCCGGAAGCGACCCCGAAAAACGACCCTCCAGCAGCCACGAACCGTGGAGCCGTAAAGTCACTGTCCATGGCTGAGTCGTCCACGTCCGGGTCGAGCGACCCCGAGCCCCCGCACGCCGCGGTCCCCCTCCTGACCCCGGCGGACGGACTGCCCGAGGTCGTCGACTCTCCCCGGATGGCCGCGGAGGCGGCGGCCCGCCTCGCGGCAGGCACCGGGCCGCTCGCCGTCGACGCCGAACGTGCCTCGGGCTTCCGCTACTCCAATCGTGCCTACCTGCTGCAGTTCCGGCGCGCGGGTGCCGGTACCGTGCTGGTCGACCCGATCCCGATCGCCGCCGATCTCGGCCCGCTCGCCGAGGCGATCAATCCGCTCGAATGGGTGCTGCACTCCGCCGATCAGGACCTGCCCGGGATGGCGGAGCTCGGCCTGCGCCCGGCCGTCCTCTACGACACCGAGCTCGCCGGGCGGCTCGCCGGCTTCGATCGGGTCGGGCTGGCAGCGATCGTCGAACGGATGCTGGGCCTCGAACTGCGCAAGGGGCACGGCGCCGACGACTGGTCCCGCCGACCGCTGCCCGAATCGTGGCTCAACTACGCGGCTCTCGACGTCGAGGTGCTGGTGGAGTTGCGTGACGCGATGGCCGCCGAGCTCGATGCTCAGGGAAAGGCCGCATGGGCGGCACAGGAATTCGAGCACGTTCGCCTCGCCGGTCCGCCGAAGCCGAAGTCCGACCGCTGGCGTCGCACCTCGCAGATCCACTCCCTCAAGTCACCCCGGCAGCTCGCCGCGGTTCGGGAACTGTGGCAGGCACGCGACGAGATCGCGAGCCGACGGGACATCGCTCCGGGCCGGATCCTGCCCGATTCGGCGATCGTCGCGGCCGCGAGCGCGAACCCGAGGTCGGTGGACGCCCTGCGCGCACTGCCGGTCTTCGGCGGCCCTCGCCAGCGCCGGTCCTCGCGGGTGTGGCTGCAGGCGCTGGAACGGGCCCGCGCGCTGCCCGAGGCGGACCTGCCGCCCCTCACCCAACCGTTCACCGGTCCACCGCCGGCCAATCGCTGGGCCCGCAAGCACCCCGAAGCCGCCGATCGACTCACCGCGGCCCGCAGCGAGATGTCCGCGCTGAGCGAGCGGGTGCACGTACCCGTCGAGAACCTGCTGACCCCGGAGCTGGTCCGCCGGCTGTGCTGGGACTTCGACCCGGCCGACCACCGCGGCGAAAGCGCCTCGGCTCTGGAGGACTTCGTCGACGCCGCGCTGGCCGAAGGTGACGCCCGACCGTGGCAGCGCGAGCTGACCACACCGGTTCTCGCACACGCCCTGAGCGTGAACCGGGACACAGCCGGGCGCTGAGCTACACCAGGGTGCCGACCGCCAGCATCAGGTCGGTGCACCGGTCCACGAGCACATCGGCCGCGACGTCGAGATTGCCGTCGAGCCACGCTGTCAGGATCTGCGCCAGGCCCCCGACGACGAAGTGGGCGGCCAGGTCGACGTCGGCACCCGACCGCAGGTCGTAGAAGTCCACCGCCTGAGCGGTGGTCAGTCCGACGAACATCCGGGCCGATTCCAGCCGCCGCTGTGCCAGAACGGACGTGACCGGGCCGGAGAACACGAGCCTGCCCAGGCGCGGATCCTCGGAGATCTCGCGGACGATGGTCGCGACGCCGGCGCGCACCAGTGCCCGCTCCTGCTTCGGCGCATCGGCGACCGCTTCCAGCGTGGACTCGGCGATGCGCGAGGTGGCGTGGTCGTACACCGCCACCGTCAGGGCGTCACGGTCGGCGAAGGACTCGTAGAAGTACCGGGTCGCGAGGCCGGCGTGCCTGCAGACACCGCGCACCGACAGCGTCGACTCCCCTTCCGGTCCACCGAGCAGGTCGAGACCCGCCTCGATCAGCTGGGCGCGCCGCTCGGCGCGCCGCTGATCGCCCTCCACTCCCGCGTAGACCCGCGCCGACGACGTCATGGCGATCATCTTTCCACCGACCGCTGGACGCACGACATATATGTGAGTACGGTCGTGATCAGATAGCGGAGAATCGAACGGTCTGGAGGGGCAGATGTCGGTGCTGGAGCAGTCTGATGGGGATGTGACCGGCGACGACTCGTCGACACAGGGAACGCAGGCGCAGGACGCGTCCGCCCGGTCCGCGACCGGGGGGAGCGCCGCCGTGCGGGCGATCGACGGCGGGCCCGTGCTCGCCCAGGTCGACGGCGTCTCCCTGATGGCCGGCGCGGCGAACGTCATCATGCAACTCTCGTGGCCCGGCGTCGGCTACGGCGTGATGGAGAGCAAGGTCGAGTCGGGGCGCCTGTTCGACCATCCGATCAAACGCAGCCGCACCACGCTGCAGTATCTCGCGGTGGCGTCGATGGGTACCGACGACGAGAAGCGGCTCTATCGCCGCGGCGTCAACCGCGCGCACGCACAGGTCCGGTCCAACGAGGACAGCCCGGTCGAGTACAACGCGTTCGATCCGGAGCTGCAATTGTGGGTCGCGGCCTGCATCTACCGCGGATTCGAGGACACCCATCGCGTCCTGCGCGGCGAGTACACCCCCGCCGAGCGCGAGTACTACTACCAGCGGGGCGCAGTGTTCGGGACGACACTGCAGGTCAAGCAGGAGATGTGGCCCGAGAATCGGGACGCGTTCGAGGAGTACTGGACCGAGGCGATGAAGAAGGTGTCCATCGACGACGCGGTTCGCGCCCACCTCGACATCATCGCCCGCGCCGGGTTCGCCAACCCGATCCTCGCGAAGCTGCTCGGACCGCTCAACCTGTTCATCACCAAAGGCTTTCTCCCGCAGGAGTTCCGCGACCAGATGCACTATTCCTGGACGAGCCGGGACCAGCGCCGATTCGATCGCCTGATGAAGGCGATCGCGACCGTCAACCGGTTCCTGCCCGGCATCGTTCGCGAGTTCCCCTACAACTACCTGATGGCCGATCTGCGGTGGCGGATCCGCACCGGTCGCGCGTTGGTCTGACGACCGGGAGACGCGCGCTGGTCCGACGACCGCAGAGACGCGCGTCGATCTGACCGTCCCGTGCGGCGCCGTGGCAGGATCGCCGAATGATCCTGCTGCGCGCCGAATGGGTGGTCCTCGCGATCCTCGCGGCCGTCCTCGGCGTCGTGGTCGCACGCGAGCCGATGCTGCAGTTCACCGATTGCGAACTCGGCCACTTCGCCGTCGGCAACCCCGGAGGAATCGAGTCCCCCGCCGAGTGCGCGGCCTCGGCGCTGGCCTACTTCGGCTTCGGTCTGATCGCCGTGCTCGCCGTCCCCGTCGTCCTCTGCCTGGCCCCGGCCGCGGTCCCCCGGCGCGCCGTCGCCTGGGCCGCCGCCGCTGGTCTCGCCGGTTGCCCGCTGCTGGGGGCGCTGGCGCTGATGAACACCATCGGCCCGTCCACCACTCCGGTGGTGGTCGTCTACCCGTACTTTCTGCCCGTGGCGGTGGGTGCCGTCCTTCTCGCCACCTTCCATCACCGTTTGGCCGCCGCGACAGGCGGTTCCACGGCGGACCTCAGACCGGCCTCGGCGCCGTGAAATCGATCTGCCTGCGGGCGTTGGACAACGCGGTGACGACACAGGTCCCCAGCGGTCCGGTGCGGTCGTAGAGGGTCGCGGTGCCGATCGAGACGCCGTCGGCCGCGACGGCGTTGTCGGCGCGGAGACCGAGCTCGAAGCCGACGGGCAGTCGCGACAGCGTCAGCGTCATGTCCGTGTTGATGTAGCCGGCACCGTGCGAACCCCAGTGGCACACCTGGTTCGTCGTGTCGCCGAGCACCGCGGCGCGCTGGAACGGCGAGATCGGTTCCCCTGCCACCAGCGGAGGAAGACTGTGCCACGAGGTCTTGCGGTCCGCGTTCTGGTTCGCGGCGTAGTCGGGCGACCAGTCACGACCACCACTCTTGAAGAGCGGCGGGGCACCGTGCGGGGACACACACCCTTCCGGTGGCAACGGCAGGTCCGGCGCGGCGCTCCACACCCGGCCGGCCGGCTCCGCACCGGGAGTCAGGAACACCACCGACGCACGCGCCCGTACCTGCTCGTCCTGAACGATCGAGGCATCCGCAACGGCGATCCGCGTCCCCTCACGCACGACTTCGCTGCGCACCTCGATCGGAGCGTTCAACACGGGCCGGAAGAGGTCCACCGTCATCCGGGCCGGGACGAATCCGGCAGGACAATGGGTTTCGAGCTGCCGGGCAAGCAGACCGCACACGGCGTGCCCACCCAACTGCGTCGGCGCCCAATGACTGACCGCCAACCTCTCCGCGACCAGCCGATCGCCTTGCCTGGTGAAGAAACTGACCATTCGCCCCGACTCCCCTCCCGGATCAGCCGCTCGGACACAGGGATCCCGAGGCTACCGGGCTCCGGGGACCCGGAAGGGCGGTCCGCGAAACCGAACGGCGGCGGGCCGGTGCCACCCAGGTCCCACCGGGCCCGAGACGCACGTCCGCCGAGGGTGCCGACCCGCCCGGATATGCTGACCGACGTTTGCACGGACCAGGTCAGGGGTGGAGCATCAGCGCGCGAGAACTACAGCCGGGCAGTGTGTTCGCCGGGTACCGGATCGAGCGGCGACTCGGCTCCGGCGGCATGGGCAGCGTGTACCTGGCGGCGCATCCGAGCCTGCCGCGTCTGGTCGCGCTGAAACTCCCCGACCCCGCGCTGACCCGCGACCCGGAGGGCCGGGACCGTTTCCTGCGCGAGGCCGATCACACGGCGCGGCTCGACCACCCGAACATCGTCACCGTCTACGACCGTGGAGCGGAACGCGACCCGCGTGGTGGAGCGGAACGCGACCCGCGTGGTGGAGCGGAACGCGACCCGCGTGGTGGAGCGGAACGCGACCCGCGTGGTGGAGACGAGCAGCTGTGGATCTCGATGCAGTACGTGGACGGCACCGATGCGGCGACGCCACTGCGCCGGGGGCCGATGCCCGCCGCGCGCGCGGTCGCGATCGTCGCGGACATCGCCCGCGCCCTGGACCACGCCCACACGCACGGGGTGCTGCACCGCGACGTCAAGCCGGCGAACATCCTGTTGACCTCGCCTCGGCCCGGCGACCCGGAGCGAGCTCTGCTGGCCGACTTCGGGATCGCGAAGAGCCTCGAGGCCACCGCCCTGACCCGCACCGGCACGGTCGTTGCGAGCCTTCAGTACGCGTCGCCGGAACAACTCGAGGGCCGTACGCTGGACGGGCGCAGCGACCAGTACGCACTCGGGTGCACGCTGTACCACCTGCTGACGGGGCAGCTGCCGTTTCCCGGATCCGACACTGCCCATCTCGTGCACGCGCACCTGAACCTGCCCGCGCCTCGGGTCACGGCGGTGCGCCCGGACCTGCCGCCCGCCCTCGACGCGGTGATCGCGCGGGCGATGGCGAAGAACCCCACGGATCGGTTCCCGTCGTCGGGCGCTCTGGCCGCTGCCGCAAACACCGCGCTGATCGGCGGTGCCCCCGCCACCGTCGCGGTGCCGACGCCGACAACCCATCTGTCGACGCCGGTGCCCCCGACGACCGTCGCGCCGACCGTGACCACTGTCACGCCGGCCGGGACGGCCGTCGCACCGACCATGACGACCGTCGCGCCGGCGACTGCAACCCCGACTCGTCCTCGCCGACTCCTGGTTCCGGTTGCGGCCGGTGCGGCGGTCGCCGCCCTCGCGGCGGCCGGAGCCACCGCATGGCTGCTCGGTGACCGCGGTCCGGACGCCGCGTCGGCATCGTCGGTCACCGCGAGTTCGGCGCCGCCGGCGCCGGTCACGACCACCGCCGCGCCGACACACACCGAGACGGTCCTCGTCCCGGCACCGGCGACGACCACGAAGGCCACCACCACCACCAAGAAGGTGCCGCCCGGTCAGGCGGCCAAGTCGTCGGAGGCCGCGGGCGCGCCGATGGACTTCGTCGGCCACGTCGACGGTGCGGACGCGCAGGGATTCACCGACGGCAGCGGTCCGCGCTGCAACCGCACCAACCCGGCGGTCGTGGTGGCGCGGACGGACGAGTCCACGATCGTGGTCTGCCGGACCGACGCGGGGCGCTACTACTACATGGGCCGACGCGACCACGACGGGTCGGAGATCGAACTGGACGACCCCAAGGCGACCGACGACGGCTTCACGGTCACCAACCGGTCGGTGAAGTACGCCCTCGACCCGACCGCGCTGACGATCACGGAACGCGGGGACGTGCTCGCTCGTGAGCCGGTGCTCGAGTACCGGTACTCGGCCAACTGACCCGGGCGGCACCGCCCGGATTCACCGCACCGGCGTCAGCTGCGGCCGTTTCGCTGTCCGGCCCGCTCCAGAGGAGGTGCCGCGCAGGCGCCGCCCGAGCCACGGACCGAGGAATCGCACGGCCCACTCGACGTCGCCGCGCACCCGGTCGGGCAGCGCCCTCGGCGGCAACGGCCCCAGGTCCTCCTGCCAGCTCAGATCGGCACCGGGGAGGCCGAGCGCGCTTGCCGCGGCGGCGGACAGCCGGTCGTGTCCGACCTCGTTGAGGTGCAGCCTGTCCCAGCTCCACAGCCGCGGATCCGTGGACACCGGGTACGCCTCGAGGTCGACAACCACGACGCCGTGGCGGCCGGCCGCCGCCCGGATCTGTGTGTTCAACGCCGAGATCCGCGCCATGATCGCGCCGCCGCCCGGCATTCCGGCGCCGAGCGTCGGGAACGCCATGGTGAGCACGCGTGCGCCGGCGGCGCTCAGCGCCGAGTACGCCATCTCCAGTTCCGCGGCGACCGCGGCGGGATCGAACTTCGGGCGCAGCAGGTCGTTCACGCCGGCCACGACGGATGCCAGGTCCGGCTGCATCGCCAGGGCGGGTGCGAGCTGCTCCTCCCGCACCTGCCGGGCCAACCGGCCTCGGATCGCGAGGTTCGCGTAGCGGACGTCCGGCTCGACCACGGCGATCCGTTCGGCCAGCCGATCCGCCCAGCCGCGGTAGCCGCCGTCGTCGTCGCCGTCGTTCAGCCCCTCGCTCTGGCTGTCGCCGATCGCGACGTATCTGGTGAACACCACTGCGCCACCTTCCCCTCGTCGAACCGATGCTCGACGAGCAACCTTACCCAGCGGTAGCGAGGCGAATCACGAGTGAACGGCCCAACCGCAACCGGCCGGCGCCCGCGCGAGCAGTGGGACACCACCCCGACACCTCCCCAGTGTCGGTACCCGCGGTATTGACGTAGGGTAAGTTACTGACCGGTAGCGAATGCGGGACGACTCGCTACGAGGGCAACCCGAGCCTCACCCCGGACCTTGGCGGTGAGCAGTCTCCACCAGGAGGAATCAGCGTGTCTCCATCCACTTCGCAGGGGCGGGGCGTCGTCTTCGTCGACGGCATCCGCACCCCGTTCGGCAAGGCCGGGGCCAAGGGCATCTACGCCGAGACCCGCGCCGACGACCTGGTCGTCAAGGCGATCCGTGAGCTGCTGCGCCGCAATCCGCAGCTGCCGCCCGAGCGCGTCGACGAGGTGGCCGTCGCCGCCACCACGCAGACCGGCGACCAGGGCCTGACCATCGGCCGCACCTCCGCCATCCTCGCGGGCCTGCCCGAGACCGTGCCCGGCTTCGCGATCGACCGCATGTGCGCGGGCGCGATGACCGCCGTCACCACCACCGCGTCCGGCATCGGCTTCGGCCAGTACGACGTCGTCATCGCCGGCGGCGTCGAGCACATGGGCCGCCACCCGATGGGTGAGGGCGCCGACCCGAACCCGCGGTTCATGACCGACAAGCTTGTCGACCCATCCGCCCTGGTGATGGGCAACACCGCCGAGAACCTGCACGACCGGTTCCCGTCGATCACCAAGGAGCGCACCGACGCCTACGCGGTTGCCTCACAGAACAAGTACGACGCCGCGAAGAAGGCCGGCTTCATCGCCGACACCCTGACGCCGGTCGCCACCCGGGCCGCGAACGGCTGGGGCCTGGCCACCGAGGACGAGCCGCCGCGTCCCGGAACCACGATCGAGGACCTCGCCGCGCTCAAGACCCCGTTCCGCCCCGCGGGCCGGATCACCGCCGGTAACGCCGCGGGACTGAACGACGGCGCCACCGCCTGCATCCTCGCCGGCGAGGACACCGCCGCCGAGCTCGGCCTGCCGGTCGGCATGCGGATGGTCGGCTTCGCGTTCCAGGGCGTCGATCCCGCCGTGATGGGCATCGGCCCGGTCCCGGCGACCGAGAAGCTGCTCGCCCGCACTGGCCTGAAGATCGAGGACATCGGCCTGTTCGAGATCAACGAGGCGTTCGCCGTGCAGGTGCTCGCGTTCCTCGAGCACTTCGGCATCGCCGACGACGACCCGCGCGTCAACCAGTGGGGCGGCGCCATCGCATGCGGCCACCCGCTCGCATCCTCGGGTGTGCGCCTGATGACGCAGCTCTCGCGTCAGTTCGCGCAGAACCCCGACGTCCGCTACGGCCTGACCACCATGTGCATCGGCCTCGGCATGGGCGGAACCGTCATCTGGGAGAACCCCAACCACGCTGATTACCAGGCGGGAGCCAAGTAAATGACCGACATCACAAGCGCTTTCGCCGACGAGGTCGTGACCAACGCCTACACCAAGCTGGTCTCGGTCCCCGGCATCGAGGGCCCCGTCGCGCTGATCACCCTCGACAACGGCTTCGACCACACCAAGCCGAACTCCTTCGGCCCGCGCGGCCTGCTCGCGTTCGACGCCGCGCTCGACGAGGCGTTCGCCGCCAACCCGGCCGCCATCGCCGTCACCGGCAAGCCGTTCATCTTCGCCGCCGGTGCCGACCTCAAGGGCGTCCCGTCGATCAGCTCCCGCGAGCAGGGCCTCGAACTCGGCCGTCTGGGCCACAAGGTGTTCCGCCGGCTGCGCGAGTCCACCGTCCCGACCTTCGGGTTCGTGAACGGCCTCGCGCTCGGCGGCGGCCTCGAGGTCGGCCTGCACTGCCACTACCGCACCTACGCCGACAACGTGCCCGCCCTCGGCCTGCCCGAGGCCATGCTCGGCCTGGTCCCCGGATGGGGCGGAACCCAGCTGCTGCCGAACGTCGTCGGGCCCGCGAACGCCGTGACCATCGCAGTCGAGAACCCGCTGAACAACGGCAAGACGATCAATGCGGCCCAGGCCGCCAAGCTCGGACTCGCCGACGTCGTGCTCGGTTCCGCCGACTTCCTCGAACAGTCCCTCGCCTGGGCGGCGAAGGTCCTCGCCGGAGAGATCGTCCCCGCCCGCCCCGAGATCGACCGCGGCGCCGGCTGGGACGAGGCCATCGCCCGCGCGCAGGCGATCGTCGCCGGCAAGACCAAGAACAACGCCCCCGGCGCCGTGCGCACCGTCGCACTGCTCGACGCCGCCCGGTCCATCGACCTCACCGACCCGGCGACCCTCGACGCCGGTTTCGCGGCCGAGGACGAGGCCCTGGCGGACCTGCTCATGACCGACGAACTGCGCGCCGGCCTGTACGCGTTCAACCTCGTCAACTCCCGCGCCAAGCGGCCGGCCGGAGCACCGGACAAGTCCCTGGCCCGCAAGATCTCCGGGGTCGGCATCGTCGGCGCCGGCCTCATGGCCAGCCAGCTCGCGATGCTGTTCGTCAAGCAGCTCAAGGTGCCGGTGATCCTCACCGACATCGACCAGGAGCGCATCGACAAGGGCGTCGGCTACGTGCACGCCGAGATCGACAAGCTCCAGGGCAAGGGCCGGCTGTCCCCCGACGCCGCGAACCGCCTCAAGGCGCTCGTCTCCGGCTCGCTGGACAAGGCCGCGTTCGCGAAGACCGACTTCGTCATCGAGGCCGTCTTCGAGAACATGGACGTCAAGAAGAAGGTGTTCGCCGAACTCGAGGAGCACGTGGCCCCCGAGACCGTCCTGGCGACCAACACCTCCTCGCTGTCCATCACCGAGATGGCCTCGGACCTGAAGCACCCGGAGCGGGTCGTGGGCTTCCACTTCTTCAACCCGGTCGCGGTGCTGCCGCTGCTCGAGGTCATCAAGGGTGAGAAGACCGATGACGCCACCCTCGCAACCGCGTTCGCGACCGCCAAGACGCTGCGCAAGTCCGCGGTGCTGTGCGCCGACAAGCCCGGGTTCGTGTTCAACCGGCTCGTCACCCGCACCCTCGGCGAGGTCATGACCGCCGTCGACGAGGGCACCCCGTTCGAGGTCGCGGACAACGCGGTCGCCGAACTCGGTATGCCGATGAGCCCGTTCACCCTGCTCGCCCTCGTCGGACCGGCCGTCGCGCTGCACACCGGCGAGACCCTGCAGGCCGCGTACCCCGACCGGTTCAAGTCCTCCCCCGGGCTCGAGGCCCTCGTCGAGGCCCGCAAGCCCGGCGTGTGGACCTACGGTCCGGAGGGACAGGTCGTCGACCCCGAGGTCGCCGCACTGTGGCCGCAGGGCGACAAGCCGTCCACCGCGGAGGAAGTCCTCGAGCGCACCCGGCGCGCGTTCGCCGAGGAGATCGCGATCATGCTCGACGAAGGCGTCGTCGCGGCCCCCGAGGACATCGACCTGTGCCTGATCCTCGGTGGCGGCTTCGGCTTCTGGAACGGCGGCATCACCCCGTACCTGGACCGCACCGGCACCTCCGAGGCCGTCAACGGCAAGCGGTTCCTGGCCGAGGGTGTTGCCAGCGTCTGACCGGCAGCGCGAGACCGCATCGGCGGGCGCGGCGACGGGTGTCTCCCGTGCCGCGCCCGCCGGTGCATGCACGCTCTCCCGGGCACACCTGCGACCTGCGATCTTCCCCGCATCGGCGTGGCGGCGAACTGCAATGGGCCCTGTCACCGATTGCATCACGATCGTGTCGTCCGGCCTTCACCGCGCGCACACCGCGATACAGTGCACGAACCCGTGAACCTGCGGCTGTGCACGGCCGCACGGACGAAAGGCCAGTAAAGGGATGCGAGTCAGACAAGTGAAGGGCGGAAGAGCCGGGTCCTGGCTCAAACGCTCGGTGTTGGTGTCCATGGCGATCGTGCTACCGCTCGGGGCGTCGGTAGCAGGTCCCGTGGGCACCGCGAACGCGGCATACGACCCGAACTTCGGTTTCGACTTCTGGGTCAGATCCGACATGGGGGACATCAAGTCACGCATCTTCCGCGCGGCCAACGGCAACACCGATCGCGTGGTGTACGCCCTCGACGGCATGCGGGCCCGCGACGATCTCAACGGCTGGGAGATCGAAACCAACGTCGCACGGGCCCTGACCGCGGCGAACATCAACGTCGTGATGCCGGTCGGCGGCCAGTCCAGCTTCTACGCGGACTGGAACGCGCCGAGCACATGGGGCCCGGGCGATCTCGGGTCCTCCACCGGCAGCTCGGGCGGGTCGTCGGCGCTGGGCAGCTCGGATGCCGGAGGCAACGTCGACGGCAAGGCCAACACGTACCGGTGGGAGACCTTCCTCACGCAGCAGCTTCCCGACGCACTGGGTTCCCGGCTGGGCTTCAGCTCGAACCGCAACGGTGTGTTCGGTCTCTCGATGGGCGGCAGCGCGGCCCTGACCCTGGCCGCGTACCACCCGCAGCAGTTCAGCTTCGCCGGGTCGTACTCCGGGTTCCTCAACAACTCCGCTCCGGGCATGCGGGAGGCGCTGCGCGCCGCGATGATCTCGGCCGGCGGCTTCAACATCGACGCGATGGCGCCCCCATGGGGACCGCAGTGGCTGCGGATGGACCCCTTCGTCTTCGCGCCGATGCTGAAGGTGAACAACACCCGGCTGTGGATCGCCTCCGGCAGCGGCGTCCCCGGCGCGGGCGACGTGAGCGACGCCCTCGGCATCGTGCAGTCGGTGCCCCTCGAGGCGTTGGCGCTGGCCAACACCCGCGCGTTCGAGGTCCGGATGTCGACCCTCGGTGGCGCGAACGCCCACTACGACTACCCCGCCACCGGCGTACACAACTGGAAGAACTGGGAGGACCAGGTCAACCGGATGATTCCCGACCTGTCCGCCAACATCGGCTGATTTCGCGACACGTCGATCCGCGACTGCGCCCCGGGAGCCTCGGCCCCGGGGCGCAGTCGCGTGGCCACCGCGCGCACGAGCCGGATTCGCAGTAGCGTCAGAATGCTGCGGGTGTGTCACGACGCAACGGCGCGTCGGCCCGGAGGCATTCAGGCCGAGAGTCTGGGGGCTGACATGGCAACGAGCGACACCGCCTTCGGCGGCACGGGATCCGGGGCCGCGAGGGCCGCCGTCGGGCACGCGCTGATGATCGCCGCCACGGCGGCACTGGGCGGATTCCTCTTCGGCTACGACACCGCCGTGATCAACGGCGCGGTCGGCGCGATCCGCGACAAATACGACATCGGTGCCGGCGGAACGGGTCTGACCGTCTCGCTGACACTGCTCGGCGCCGCACTCGGCGCCTGGATCGCCGGCGACATCGCCGACCGGCTCGGCCGGATCAAGGTCATGCAGCTGGCGGCGATCCTCTTCCTCGTCGGCGCGCTCGGCTCGGCGTTCCCCTTCAGCATCTACGACCTGACCGCGTGGCGAGTGGTCGGTGGTGTGGCGGTCGGCTTCGCATCCGTGATCGCACCGGCGTACATCGCGGAGATCGCCCCCGCGGCGATCCGCGGCCGGCTCGGGTCGATGTACCAGCTGGCCATCGTGCTCGGCATCGCGATCTCGCAGCTCGTCAACTACGCACTCAACCAGGCCGCCGGCGGGGCCCGGGAACACCTGGCCGGCATCGAGGCGTGGCAGTGGATGCTGGCCCTCGAAGCGGTACCCGCCCTGCTCTACCTGCTGATGAGCTTCACCATCCCCGAGTCGCCCCGGTTCCTGGTGCTGCGCGGACGCGAGGACGCGGCGCGGAAGATCCTCGCGAATCTGGAAGGTGGCGGGGACGATGTCGTCACCGCCCGGATCGGCGAGATCCGCGCCTCGCTCAGCGAGCACCGCACCAAGACCACACTGCGCCAACTGTTCTCGAAGCCGCTTGGTGTCGCGCCGCTGGTGTGGGTCGGCATCGCGCTCGCCGCGCTGCAACAGTTCGTCGGCATCAACGTGATCTTCTACTACTCGGCAACCCTGTGGGAGGCGGTCGGTTTCGGTGAGGACCGGTCGCTGCTGATCAGCGTCGTCAGTGCACTGGTCAACATCGTCGGCACCTTCGTCGCGATCGCCGTGATCGACAGGATCGGGCGAAAGCCGCTGCTGCTGATCGGTTCGGTCGGCATGGCCGTCTCCCTGGCGACCGCCGCGATCTGCTTCAGCTCGGCAACGGTCACCACCAACGACATCGGCGAGTCGGTCGCCACCCTCGAAGGCACCGCCGGCACCGTCGCGCTGATCGCGGCCAACGCGTTCGTGTTCTTCTTCGCCTTCTCCTGGGGCCCCGTGGTGTGGGTGCTGATCAGCGAGATGTTCCCGAACCGGGTACGCGCGGCGGCCGTCGGCATCGCGACCGCGTCCAACTGGGTGGCGAACTTCCTGGTCTCCGCGACGTTCCCGGCCCTGGCCGACTGGAACCTCTCGCTCACCTACGGCGCCTACGCGGTGATGGCCGCGATCTCGTTCTTCGTGGTGTGGAAGCTCGTGACCGAAACCCGCGGCCGCACACTCGAAGCCGCCGGCTGAGGCCCGGTGCCGGGGCCGTCACGCGGCCCCGGCACACCCGGTCACGGCTTCGGGGTGACGATGTCGCTGTCCGCGGCGTTCGGGGCGGCCGGCGCGTCCTCCTCGGACCGGAGCCCGGCCACCCAGCCGGTGATCTGGCGGGCGAGGTCCTGAGCGGTCAGGCCGACCTCGGCGAGCACCTGGTCCCGCGAGGCGTGGTCGAGGAACCGCTGCGGAACGCCGACGTCGCGCGCGGGGGTGTCGATGCCCGCGGCCCGCAACGCAGCGGAGACCGCCGAACCGATGCCTCCGTGCACACCGCTGTCCTCGACGGTGACGACCATCGAGAAGTCGCGGCCCATCTCGACGACCGGACGCGGCACCGGCAACACCCACCGGGGGTCGACGACCGCGGCCGAGATGCCCTGCTGCGCCAGTCTGTTCGCGGTCTCCAGCGCCATCGCGGCGAAGCAGCCCACCGCCACGATCAGCACGTCGCCGCGCCGCTGCGGTGACACGTCCTCGCGCCGCGATGGTGGCATCGCCAGCACGTCGACCCCGTCGATCCGCTCGAGCGCCGGGATGTCGTCGCCGACCGCGCCCTTCGGGAACCGCACGGCCGTCGGGCCGTCCGAGACCGCGAGTGCCTCACCGAGCTCCTCCCGCAGGGTGGCGGCGTCCCGCGGCGCGGCCGCCCGCATGCCCGGCACGATCCCCAGCAGCGAGAAGTCCCACATGCCGTTGTGGCTGGCGCCGTCGGGGCCGGTGACGCCGGCGCGGTCGAGGACCAGCGTGACCGGCTGCTTGAGCAGTGCGGCGTCCATCAGCAACTGGTCGAAGGCGCGGTTGAGGAAGGTCGAGTACACGGCGACCACCGGGTGCAGGCCACCGAGAGCCAGGCCCGCAGCGGACGTGACCGCGTGCTGTTCGGCGATCCCGACGTCGAACATCCGGTTCGGGAACGCCTCGCCGAACGCGGCCAGGCCGGTCGGGCCGGGCATCGCAGCGGTGATCGCGACGACGTCCTCGCGTGTCCGCGCCTGGGCGATCAGCTCGTCGGAGAACACCGAAGTCCAGTCCTGGACCGGGGCGCTGGTCGAGCGACCCGTCCGGGGATCGATGACTCCGGTCGCGTGCATCTGGTCGGCCTTGTGGTTCTCGGCCGGCGCATATCCCATGCCCTTGCGGGTGACGGCGTGCACGAGCACCGGGCCGCCGAAGTCCTTGGCCCGCCGCAGCGCCGACTCCATCGCCGCCTGATCGTGGCCGTCCACCGGGCCCAGGTACTTGATCCCGAGATCGGTGAACATCACCTGCGGGCTGACGATGTCCTTGATGCCGGCCTTCATGCCGTGCAGGAACTGGTAGGCGGCGCGGCCGATCCACGGCATCTTCTTGACCATCCGCCGGCTGTTGTCGAGGACCTTCTCGTAGCCGGGCTGCAGCCGCAGCGCCGCGAGATGGTCGGCGAGGCCACCGATGGTCGGCGCGTACGAGCGGCCGTTGTCGTTGATCACGATGACCACCGAGCGGTCCCTGCCCGCGGCGATGTTGTTCAGGGCCTCCCAGCACATGCCACCGGTCAGCGCACCGTCACCGACGACGGCAACGACGTGCCGGTCCTGCCCGGTGAGCGCGAACGCCTTCGCCAGCCCGTCCGCGTACGACAGCGCCGCCGACGCATGGGAGGACTCGACCCAGTCGTGTTCGGACTCCGCCCGGCACGGGTAACCCGACAGACCACCCTGCTTGCGGAGCGAGTCGAACCCGTCCCGGCGACCCGTCACGATCTTGTGCACGTACGCCTGGTGGCCGGTGTCGAAGAGCACCGCGTCCTTCGGCGAGTCGAAGACCCGGTGCACCGCGAGGGTCAGCTCGACCACGCCGAGGTTCGGTCCCAGGTGCCCGCCCGTCGCGGACACCTTCTGCACCAGGAACTCGCGCACCTCGGCGGCGAGCTCACGCATCTCGGCGAGGGTCAGACCACGAAGATCACCGGGCGTCTGAACTCGAGAAAGAACACCCAACGAGATCGCTCCCTCCGCAGTACTGCACAACAACCCGCCGACCGACCACCGGTCGACCCGGTCAGTCTACGGAGCCCGGTATCCGAACACCGCCAGGCATACCGTCGGACGCTGTCGTGCGGCCGCGCTGCCTGGTCCATTATGCCTTCCGCGGTGAGTCACCTCACAGCGCGCGCCGCCCCGGACGGGCTCGACCTGCACGGCCCGGGACGGGCTCAACCTGCACGGCGCGGCCGCGAGTGACAACCTGGTCGGCATGCGCACTGTCGTGGACACGATCATCGGCGAGGTGTACGAGCGGTGTCTGGGCAACCGGGCCGGCGCCCTCGCCGACTACATCCCCGAGCTGGCCGAGGTACCGCCGGACACGTTCTCACTGTGTGTGGCCACCACCGACGGCCACGTCTACGAGGTGGGAGCGTCGAACGTCGAGTTCACCATCCAGTCGATCTCCAAACCACTCACCTACGGACTCGCCCTCGCCGACAACGGCCCGGACTCCGTCGCCGCCAAGATCGACGTCGAACCGTCCGGAGAGCCCTTCAACGAGATCAGCCTCGACCCCGTCACCGAACGGCCCCGCAACCCGATGATCAATGCGGGTGCGATCACCGCCGCGTCCCTGATCGCCGGTGCCGGCCCGGCCGCGCGGTTCGAGCGGATCCGCCGGTGCTACTCGGCATACACGGGGCGGGAGCTGACAGTCGACGAGGCCGTCTACACGTCGGAGGCACGAACCGGGCACCGCAACCGGGCGATCGGCCACATGCTGCGTTCGTTCGGCATCATCGCCGATGATCCCGACGAGGCGGTCGACCTGTACTTCCGGCAGTGTTCGATCAACGTCACCTGCCGCGACCTCGCGTTGATCGCGGCGACCCTGGCGAACAACGGCACCCACCCGCGCACCGGCCGCGTCGCCCTGTCCCCCGCCCACGTCGAGCAGGTGCTCTCGGTGATGACGTCCTGCGGCATGTACGACGCGGCCGGCGAGTGGATCACCCAGGTCGGGCTACCCGCGAAGAGCGGGGTGGGAGGCGGCGTGCTCGCGGTACTGCCGGGCCAGATCGGGATCGCGGTGCACTCCCCCCGTCTGGACTCGCACGGCAACAGCGTGCGCGGGGTCCAGGCGTGCCGCGAGTTGTCGAGGTCTCTCGATCTGCACTTCCTGCACGTCACCCGCGCGGCCCGGTCGGCGATCCGGTCCAGCTACACCGTCGCGGAGGCGCCGTCGCGGCAGCGTCGCACCGATGCCGAGCGGGCGACACTCGATCGAGTCGGTCACCGGACGCGCATCTACGAACTGCACGGGGACCTGCTGTTCGCGGGCGCCGAGTCCGCGGTCCGGGCCATCAGTGAGCGCGTACAGGACCTGGAGGCCCTGGTCGTCGACCTTCGTCGCGTCGACGAGGTCGGTGACGTCGCGCGCCGCATGCTCACCGAGATGCGCACCGACCTCGATGCCCGAGGCCTGCCCTGCGCCTTCGTCGATCCCGACAGCCACCTCGGGAACACCGCTTCCAGCCTCGACCCGTCCGGACAGGGCCGGGTCTTCGTCGACCTCGACAGCGCTCTGGAATGGGCGGAGACCGTGGTGCTGGACCGGCACTGCGCCGCGGGCCGTATCCCCGAGTCCATCGAGCTCACGGACCATCCGCTGCTCGCAGACCTCGACGAGCACCAGCTCGAGCTGGTGCGAGCCGAACTCGATTTCGTCGACGTGCCCGGCGGGCACACCATCGTCCACCGCGGCGACGAGGGCATCGGGATCGCGCTGATCCTGTCCGGACGGATCAGCACCGTGGTCGCCGGACCGAACGGCACCGGGAAAAGGATCTCCACGCTCGCTCCCGGCATGACGTTCGGGGAGATTCCCACGTTGACCGGCCGCACCTTCCTCAACGACGTCCGTGCCGACACACCGGCCCGCATCGCGGTGATGGGCCCCGGCCGATTCGCGAAGCTCACCGATGCCGCGCCGACCCTGAAACTGTCCATCCTGAACCGGCTGGTGACCGGCGCGTATGCGCAGCTCGATTCGGCGATTCGCGGCATTTCCGTGCAAGGAGACACCGCGCCGGGCGACGCCGTCATTCGGTAATTGCGTTGCCCGGTCCGCCGAAATCGGACAGTCTGAACCCCATGTCCGACCTCGCGATCGACACCAAGGGACTCGTCAAACGCTTCGGCAGCAACGTCGCGGTCGACGGCGTCGACCTCGCCGTTCCCCGCGGCGGCGTCTACGGCGTACTCGGCCCGAACGGTGCAGGCAAGACGACCACCATCCGCATGCTGGCCACCCTCCTCGACATCGACGGCGGGACCGCCCGGGTCCTCGGACACGACGTGGTCCGCGAGGCCGACACCGTCCGCAGCAAGGTCGCCCTGACCGGGCAGTTCGCATCGCTCGACGAGGACCTGACCGGCACCGAGAACCTCGTCCTGCTCTCCCGCCTGTACGGCTTCTCCCGATCCGCCGCCCGCGCCCGCGCCGACCAGCTGCTGGCCGCCTTCGAACTGTCGGAGGCGGGCGGCAGACAGGTGAAGAACTACTCCGGCGGCATGCGGCGCCGACTCGACATCGCCGCCTCGATCCTCGTCACCCCGGAACTGATCTTCCTGGACGAACCGACCACAGGTCTCGATCCCCGCAGCCGTAACCAGGTCTGGGAGATCGTGCGCGCACTCGTCGCGGGCGGCACCACCGTGTTGCTGACCACGCAGTACCTCGACGAGGCCGACCAGTTGGCGGACCGGGTGGCGGTGATCGACCACGGACGCGTCATCGCCGAGGGCACCACCGGCGAGTTGAAGGCGTCCGTGGGGTCCGGTGCCCTGCACGTGCGGGTCGCGGACCCGAGCCGACGCGCCGACGCCGCCGACGTGCTCAGGGCGGCGCTCGGCGTCGACGTCACCGTTGAATCCGATCCCGCCGCACTGACCGCACGCATCGACGACAGCGAGCGCGTCGCCCGCGCCCTGCCCGCGCTGAACGAAGCCGGGATCACGGTCACCACCTTCGCCCTCGGGCAGCCGAGCCTCGACGAGGTGTTCCTCGCTCTGACCGGCCGGCCCGCCGACTCCGACCTCGAGGAAACCCCGGCATGACGACCACCACAGTCACCACCTCACCCGCCGCCGCGGTGAGCGCCGCCCTTGCCCTCGACGGACCCCGGCCGAAGCGCTCCGGCGCGGTGGCGGCGTCGCTGTCCTTCGGGTGGCGGGCCCTGCTGAAGATCAAGCACGTCCCCGAGCAACTGTTCGACGTGACCATGTTCCCGATCATGTTCACGCTGATGTTCACGTACCTGTTCGGCGGCGCGCTGGCCGGCTCGACCGAGGCGTACGTGCAGTTCCTGATCCCCGGCATCCTGGTGCAGACGGTCGTGATGATCACGATGTACACCGGGCTGACGTTGAACAAGGACATCGAGAAGGGCGTCTTCGACCGGTTCCGGTCGCTGCCGATCTGGCGGCCGGCCCCGCTGGTGGGCGCGCTGCTCGGCGATCTCGTCCGCTACACGATCGCGTCGGTGATCGTGATGGTGCTCGGCCTCATCCTCGGGTTCCGGCCCGCGGGCGGAGTCGTCGGTGTGGTCGCCTCCGTGGCGTTGCTGCTGCTGTTCTCGTTCTCGATGTCGTGGGTCTGGACGATGTTCGCGATGTTGATGCGCACCGAGCAGGCGGTGATGGGCGTGTCGATGTTCATCCTGTTCCCGCTCACCTTCGCGTCCAACATCTTCGTCGACCCGTCGACGATGCCGGGCTGGCTGCAGTCGTTCGTGAACGTGAACCCGATCAGTCATCTGGTCACCGCGATCCGCGGGCTGATGGCCGGTGACGTGAACGCCGCGCAACTGGGCGTCGTGCTGGCCTGGTGCGCCGGCTTCGTGATCGTCTTCGGGCCGATCACGATGCGGCTGTACAACCGCAAGTCCTGAACATGCGAAAGGCCCGGCCCCTGGTGTGGGACCGGGCCTTTCGTGTGCGCCTACACCTTGGCGTATTCCTGATCCGCCTCGGACGGCTTCAGGTCGATCGTGGTGCGCAACGCCTTGTTCGGCAGCAGGCTCACGGCGATCAGGGTGACCACGGAGACGACGGCGGCGATCAGGAAGATCCGGCCCGTCGCGTCGCCATAGGAGGCCCGGATCACCTCACGCACCGGCTCGGGAAGGGCGGCGAGATTGAGGTTCCCGCCGCCGCCCGGGGTGTGCGAGTCGATGCCGAGCTTCGCGAAGCCGGCGGCCGTCAGCTCCGTGACCCGGGTGGCCAGGACCGAACCGAGCACCGAGACACCGATCGCGCCGCCGAACGTGCGGAAGAACGCGACCACGCTCGACGCCGCGCCGACGTTGTGGACGCTCACCGTGTTCTGCACCGCGAGCACCACGTTCTGCATCAACATGCCGGTGCCGAGGCCGAGCAGCGCGATCATCAGCCCGATCACCGGGATCGCGGTCTCGTGATCGACGGTCGAGAGCAACGCGAAGCCGATCACCTGCAGCGTGGCACCCGCGACGACAAATCCCTTCCATTTACCGAACCGGGTGATCAGCAGACCCGACACCACGGAGCCGGTGAGCATGCCGAGCACCATCGGAATGGTCAGGAGGCCCGCTTCCGTCGGCGAGAAGCCACGCGCGGTCTGGAAGTACTGGGTGAGGAAGGTGGTGGCACCGAACAGACCGATGCCGACGGCCACCGACGCGATGATCGCGAGGGCGGTGGTCCGCTCGACGACGATCTTGAGCGGGATGATCGGCGACGACGCCTTGCTCTCCACTACGACGGTGGCGATCAGCAGCAGCAGGCCGGCACCGACCATCAGTGCGGACTCGGTGGAGATCCAGTCGTAGTAGGTGGCCTTGCCTGCGAAGGACACCCAGATGAGCAGCACGGACACGCCCGCGGTCAGCAGGGTGGCACCGAGCCAGTCGATCTTCACGCCCTCGACACGCGTGGTGTCGATGTGCAGCGTCTTCTGCAGCAGGAACAGGGCGATGACAGCGAGCGGCACGCACACGAAGAAGCACCAGCGCCAGCCGAGGCTGTCCGCGATCACACCGCCGAGCACCGGCCCACCCGCCATCGACACCGCCATGACGGCACCCATGTAGCCCGAGTACCGACCGCGATCGCGCGGCGGGATGATCGTTCCGATGATGGCGACGACCAGCGCGGTCAGACCACCCATGCCGATGCCCTGGATCACCCGGGCACCGAGGAGGATCGGCACCGTCGACGACAGGCCGGCAATGACGGACCCGATGACGAAGATGACGATCGAGGACTGGACCAGCAACTTCTTGTTGTAGAGATCCGAAAGCTTGCCCCAGATCGGCGTGGACGCCGCGGTGGCGAGCAGCGAGGTGGTGATCACCCACGCGTACTGGGTCTGGCTGCCGTTGAGGTCACCGATGATCGTCGGCAGCGCCGTGGACACGATGGTCGAACTGATCAACGCCGTGAACAGTGCGGCGAGCAGTCCGGCGAGCACCTCGAGGATCTCCCGGTGTGTCATCAGCTGCTCCGGCGGGGCGCGGTGCCCGACGGTGGATTCGGTGGTGGTCATGCGCGAAATCCCCCTTTGAGTGGTGCGGTGGCGCCGGTCACGGGGGTCCGAGCCGGTGACGAGAAGGTCAGTTTGAGGTGCCGAAGGGCAGCCAATGCGTCTTCGGCCTCGCCCTGGCTCCAGTCCGCGAGCATCCGCCGGAGACGGGCGGCTCGCAGTTCCCTGTTGTCGGCGAGGAACCGGACTCCGGCGTCGGACAGCTGCACCAACGAGGCCCGACCGTCGGCCGGGTCGGTGCGGCGTTCGACGAGACCCGCGTCGACGAGGTCGGCGATCTGCCTGCTTAGCGACGACTGACTGACGCACAGGTTCACGGCGAGCTCGTTCTGCCTGCACGGCGCGGAACCCGCGAGAACGTGCAGGACGCCCAGCAATGCGGGCGGCAGCCCGGATTCGTCGGCGTTGCCCAGCAGGTTGCGCAGGGTACGACCGAAGAGGAACACCTCCTCCACCAGGTCTTGCGCGGTGGTGGTCTGCACGGTCATGACGGGAAGCCCCCAGGAAAAGTAAAGCCAACTTTAATATGCTTGCGTTATGCAAGTATATATTGATTGCATTATGCAAGCAAGTAGAGGCAGGGTCTCCGGGGTGTGATTCACACCCCACCTCCCGGCGGGGGCCACACGTCCGGGCCCGCGAGGCGAGCGCGCCGCGGCGCGGACCCTCAGCGCTGCAGCAGCGCGATGCACTCCATGTGATGGGTGAGGGGGAAGGCGTCGAAGGCCCGCACCTGCGCGAGCCGGTACCCCTGCCCCAGATAGAGGCCGACGTCCCGGCCGAAGGCCGCGGGATCGCAGCCGATGTGCACGACCGTGCGCGGCCCGGCGGACGCGACGGCCTCGATCACCGCACGGCCCGCGCCGGACCTCGGCGGGTCGAGGACGACCGTCGACACCGGGCCCGGGAGCGCGGTGACCAGGTTCTCCGCCCGCGCCGACTCCAGCCGGACCTGCGGCAGATCCGACAGCGCGCGCCTACCGTCCTCGACGGCTCCGCGGCTCGACTCCACCGAGACGACCGTGCCGCGCTCCCCCACCTGTCCGGCGAGCGCGGCAGCGAACACACCGACCCCGCCGTAGAGGTCCCAGGCGGTGTCACCCACGCCGAGCCCCGACCATTCGGCGACCACCTCCGAGTACCGCTGCGCCGCCCCGCGATGAGCCTGCCAGAATCCGGTCGCCGACAGCTCCCACTCCCGGTCACCGACACGCTGCACGGCGCGCCCGCTCCCGAGTACCACGTGTTCGCGCCGCGGCCGGGCCGTCGCCGCCCTGCGGGCGGTCGCGCCGCGCCTGCCGGGGCTCCGACGGCCGGTGCGGCTCACCTGGGCCGGTTCGATCTCGACCACGTGCCGGTCCCCCGCCGCGTCCACGGTGACCTGCAGTTCGCCACCGGGACGCCACGACCGCTCGGCCAACCCGTCGTAGACACCCGAAACAGGTTGCGGACAGGCGAGATTCGTGATCACGTCCGAGCTGCGATAGCCGTGGAAGCCGGCGCGGCCGTCGGCGTCGACAGCGAGCCGCAGCCGGGTGCGCCAACCCGCGCCTGCCCCGGTTCCCGGCAGCTCCTCGACCTCGACATCGCGCTCGACCCCGGCGAGACGGTGCAGTTGCTCGGCGACCACCGACGATTTCATCGCCCGCTGCGCGGACAGTGTCGCGTGGGACAGATCACAGCAGCCCGCGCCGCCGGGCCCGGAGATCGGGCACAACGGATCGACACGATCGGCCGAAGCCGAGATGATCTCCACCGCGTCGGCCCGGCAGTAGGAACCCCCGCGGTCCTCGGTGACGCGGGCCCGCACCACCTCACCCGGCAGCCCGTGCCGGACGAACACCACGCGGCCCTCGTACCGGGCCACGCAGAACCCGCCATGACCCGGATTGCCCAGCGTGACCTCGAGCTCCCGGCCGTACCAGTTCTCGCTCACTGCTTCACGTTTCCTTCGGGCGCGTCGAATCCGCGTCGGGTCCCGCCGGGGCCGGTCGGCACGGTGTAACGCTTGACCCGTTCGGACGAGGTCAGCTGCCAGGGCACCGAGGTCACCATCACACCGGGCTGGAACAGCAGCCTGCTCTTGAGCCGCAGTGCACTCTGGTTGTGCAGGATCTGCTCCCACCAGTGGCCGACGACGTACTCGGGAATGAAGACGGTCACCACGTCGCGGGGCGAATCCCGCCGCACCCGCCGGACGTAGTCCAGTACCGGCTTGGTGATCTCCCGGTACGGCGACTCGATCACCTTGAGCGGCACCGTGATGTCGCTCTTCTCCCATTCCCGCACCAATGCCCGAGTGTCCGGTTCGTCGACGTTGACGGTCACCGCCTCCAGCGTGTCGGGGCGGGTCGCGCGGGCGTACGCAAGTGCCCGCATGGTCGGCATGTGCATCTTCGAGACCAGCACGATCGAGTGGGTACGACTGGGGAGCACCCCATCCCACTCCTGCTCCTCGAGCTCTGCGGCGACGCTGTCGTAGTGCCGCCGAATGGACTTCATCACCACGAAGATCGCGACCATCGCGACGATCGCGATCCAGGCACCGGCAGCGAACTTGGTGAGCAGCACGATCACCAGCACCGCACCGGTCATCGCGAGGCCGATCGAGTTGATCACCCGCGAGCGCTGCATGTGCCGTCGCTGTGCGGGATCGGTCTCGTCCCTCAGGTGCCGGGTCCAGTGCCGGATCATGCCCGTCTGACTGAGCACGAACGAGACGAAGACGCCGACGATGTAGAGCTGGATCAGCTTGGTGACCTCGGCACCGAACAGCACCACGAAGGCGATCGCGGCACCGGATAGGAAGAGGATGCCGTTGCTGAACGCGAGGCGGTCGCCGCGCGTGTGCAGCTGACGCGGCAGGTAGCGGTCCTGCGCGAGAATCGAACCCAGCACCGGGAAACCGTTGAACGCGGTGTTCGCCGCCAGAACCAGGATCAGGGCGGTGACGGTCGCGATGAAGTAGAACCCGATCGGGAATCCCGAGAACACCGCCTCGGCGAGCTGGGCGATCAGCGTCTTCTGCTGGTAGTCCGCCGGCGCCCCGATGAGCTGGGTGGCCGGGTCGTGTGCGTACACCACGCCGATCTTCTGGGCGAGGATGATGATGCCCATCAGCAGCGTGATGGCGAATGTGCCGAGCAACAGCAGCGTGGTCGCCGCGTTGCGGGACTTCGGTTTCCGGAACGCAGGCACGCCGTTGGAGATCGCCTCGACACCGGTCAGCGCCGCGCATCCGGAGGAGAACGCGCGGGCGATCAGGAAGGCGAACGCGATCCCGTACAGATGAGAGTCCTCCGCCTGCAGTTCGAATCCGGACGACACCGCACGCACGTCGTCGCCGAGCACGTAGATCCGGAACAGCCCCCAGCCGAGCATCGCGAACATGCCGACGATGAACGCGTAGGTCGGAATCGCGAACGCGGTCCCCGATTCCCGGATCCCGCGCAGGTTCATCGCGGTGAGCAGCACGATCGCCGCGACCGCGAACAGCACCTTGTGCGTCGCGACGAACGGAACCGCCGATCCGATGTTCGATGCCGCCGACGAGATCGACACCGCGACGGTGAGTACGTAGTCGACCATCAGGGCGCTGCCGACGGTGAGGCCGGCGTTCGGGCCGAGGTTGACGGTCGCGACCTCGTAGTCGCCGCCGCCGGAGGGGTAGGCGTGCACGTTCTGCCGGTAGCTGGCGACGACGACGGCCATCACGACGCAGACCGCGAGCCCGATCCACGGGGTGAACGCGTATGCGGAGATGCCGGCCACCGACAGGACCAGGAAGATCTCCTCCGGCGCATAGGCCACCGAGGACATCGCATCGGATGCGAAGACCGGGAGCGCGATCCGCTTGGGCAGCAGGGTGTGACCCAGCTTGTCGCTCCGGAACGGTCTACCCACCAACAGCCGCTTCGCAGCGGTCGAGAGCTTTGACACCGCCAAAGCGTAAGCCGTCGGCACCGATCCGGCGCCATCCGCACCGAACACCGCCGATTTCGGCACGCGTGCGGGCACCCGCCGATCAGGAGCGGTACCGTTCGGGTTCACAAGGAAGCGGTGCCGTGTGCGCGGCACGAGAGACAGCTCCGTCGAGACCGGAGCGGAGGGGCCAGCGGTGTACGTAGTCGTGATGGGGTGCGGCCGGGTGGGATCGGCCCTCGCGGCCGGGCTGAACCGGATCGGACACGAGGTCGCGATCATCGACCGGGACCCGGAGGCGTTCCGGCGCCTCGACCCGGAGTTCACCGGGCAGCGGGTCGTCGGCATGGGCTTCGACCGCGACGTGCTGATCAAGGCGGGAATCGAGCGGGCCGAGGCATTCGCCGCGGTGTCCTCGGGCGACAACTCGAACATCATCTCCGCGCGCGTGGCCCGGGAGACCTTCGGCGTCAACCGGGTGGTCGCACGGATCTACGACGCCAAACGCGCGGCGGTGTACGAGCGGCTCGGCATCCCGACGGTGGCCACGGTGCCGTGGACGACGGACCGGTTCCTGCACCACCTGACACTCGAGTCGCACACCGCGAAGTGGCGGGATCCGACGGGCACCGTCGCGGTCGCGGAGCTCGACCTGCACGAGGACTGGGTCGGGCACAAGGTCACCGAACTCGAGGAGTTCACCGGTTCCCGTGTCGCGTTCCTCATCCGCTTCGGCACCGGCGTGCTGCCGAACCTCAAGACGGTGATCCAGGCGGACGACCAGGTGTACATCGCCGCCGTGTCCGGCACCGTCGCCGAGGCCGTGGCCCTCGCGACGACCCCCCCGCCGGCGGACGAGTGAGACCACCGACACCGTCCCGAGTACCCGCGAGCGTGACCGCTCACCACTACCCGATCGGATGTACCCGATGAGAGTCGCAATTGCCGGAGCCGGCGCCGTCGGCCGTTCGATCGCCCGCGAACTGGTCCGCGGGGACCACCACGTCATGCTGCTCGAGCGCAAACTCGAGCACGTCGACCCGGAGGCGATTCCGGAGGCGCACTGGGTGCATGCCGACGCCTGTGAACTCGGGCTGCTCGAGGCCGCCAAACTCGAGTCGTACGACGTGGTGATCGCCGCCACCGGCGACGACAAGGCCAACATCGTGGTCAGCCTGCTCGCCAAGACCGAGTTCGCGGTCCAGCGCGTCGTGGCCCGGGTGAACGATCCCCGCAACGAGTGGCTGTTCGACGAGTCCTGGGGTGTCGACGTCGCGGTGTCGACGCCGCGGATGCTCGCCTCGCTGGTCGAGGAGGCGGTCTCGGTCGGAGATCTGGTGCGGCTGATGACATTCCGGCAGGGTCAGGCGAACCTGGTGGAGATCACCCTGCCTCCCGACACCGCACTGGCGGGCAAGCCCGTGCGCCGGATGCAGCTGCCTCGCGACGCCGCGCTGGTCACGATCATCCGTGGCGGCCGGGTGATCGTGCCTCAGCCCGACGACCCGATCGAGGGCGGCGACGAACTGGTTTTCGTGGCCTCGGTCGAGGTGGAGGACGAACTGCGCGAGGCGGTCGGCCTGACCCGCTGAGCGGGCCGGACGCCGGGCCCTTGTCGACGGATTTTCACAGGGGTTACCGTCGACTGGTTGCAGCTCTCGTTTCGAGGTGACCGTCATGGTCGTCACATCGAAGAACTCCGTCTCCACGCGCCGTCGCTGGTGGGCGCTCTCGGCGCTCGCCGTTGCGATGCTCACCATCGGCCTGGACACCACCGTTCTCGTGGTGGCGCTCCCCACTCTCGCCGTCGACCTGGGCGCGAGCACCGAACAGTTGCAGTGGTTCGTGTCCTCTTACACGCTCGTGATGGCCGCGGCGCTGCTACCTGCCGGTGCGATCGGCGACCGGGTCGGCCGCAAACGCCTGCTCGTCGGCGCGATGACACTGTTCGGTGTCGCGTCACTGCTCTGCGCCTTCGCTGGCACCGCCGGTCAGCTGATCGCCGCCCGGTCGCTCCTCGGCCTGGCCGCGGCCGTGATGATGCCGATGTCGCTCGCGGTACTGCCGGTGCTCTTCCCCGGCCGCCGCGAGCAGGCCCGGGCGTTGTCGGTCTGGGTCACTGCGACGGCCGTCGGACTCCCTCTCGGCCCGTTGGTCGGCGGCTGGCTGCTGCAGCACTTCTGGTGGGGGTCGGTGTTCCTGATCAACCTGCCGCTGGTGTGTGTCGGGGTCGTGGCGGTCGCGGCCCTGGTGCCGGAGTCCCGGTCCAAGCAGAAGATCCCGTTCGACCTGCCCGGTGCCGGACTGGCCAGCACGGGACTGTTCGCCCTCACCTACGGATTGACGCGGGCGGGCACCTCCGGCTGGTCCGATGCGGTAACCCTCTGCGCTCTGGCCGTCGCGGCGGCACTGCTGGCCGCATTCGCGGTTCGGCTCCGCATCGCGGCCCATCCTCTCGTCGACCCCTCGCTCTTCACCGTTCGCGAATTCACCTGGGGTGCAACGCTCTCGACCCTGATGAGCCTGGTGATGTTCGGTCTGTTCTTCGCGCTGCCGCAACTGCTGCAGTCCGTGCAGGGCAACGACGCCCTGACCACCGGGGTCAAACTCCTGCCGCTGATCGCCGGACTCGCGGCGGGCGCCCGGATCGGCGACGCCCTGGGCAACCACCTCGGCCCCGGTGCGGTCGCCGCACTCGGCTTCGGGGTCCTGGCCGGTGGCGCCGCCCTCGGCACCGTCACCGGGGCGGACACCGGCTACGGCCTGGTCGCCACCTGGTTCACCGTCGCGGGACTCGGGCTCGGGCTGGCACTGCCGGTGATCATGGCCGCCGCCGTCGGTGCCCTGTCCGAGGAGCGGGCCGGGTCCGGAGCGGCGCTGATCCAGGCATTGCGCCAGGCCGGCGGGACGATCGGGGTCGCCGTCCTCGGCACCGTTCTGAACTCCGTCTACCGGGCGAACCTGAACACCGGAGCGCTCCCTCAGCCGCTCGCCGAGCGGGCACGTCAGGGTGTGCCCGCCGCCGACGAAATCGCCCGCCGACTCGACCTCCCACAGCTGTTGCGGTCGGCGAACGGCGCATTCGTCGACGGCCTGGACGCCGTGCTGTGGGTGACCACGGCGGTGGCAGTGGTCTGCGCGATAATCGCGGTGGTGACGCTGTCGCTGCGACCGGGGCCCGAGACCGGGCACCCTGCCGAGCGACCCGGCGTGGGCTGATCCCGACGAAGCGGACAGATACTTCGCCTTTCACAGGAATTACGGCACTTCGGATTTGCCTGATTCCCGCGCAATCGGTCCGCTAACGGACAAAGACATTTCGACGGCGTACGAATATCGGGAATTCATCCATTCGAATGAATAATCGCGCAGAAGATAACAATTTCTCCGCAGTTCCATAACGCATCGAAGTCGATCCGAAGCTACGAGCGGGTGTCCCGGTCCGAATCCTGCGGGTTCGCGTCCACCGCCCCGTCGTCGACCACCCCGTCGTCGACCGCGGCGTCGTCGAGCGTGTCCGCGTCCAGCGCCTCCGCATCGACCGACTGGTCCGCCCTGCGCACCGCCCAGACGGTCACCAGCAGAACCAGCGCCGTCAGCGGCCAGCCCATCCCGATCCGGGTCACCGCCAGCCACCCGGTGTGATCGGTGTCGTAGAGCTGCGACTGCACGAGGTACCGGGCCCCGAAGACCACCGCCCACGCCAGGGTGGCGATGTCGTAGGCGCGGATCGCCGCCCGCGACCGACGCCAGCTGTTGCCGTGCCCGTTGAGGAAGCCCCACACCACGCCGACCAGCGGCCACCGCACGAGAATCGACACCACGAAGGCGCCCGCGTACAGCAGCGACGTGTAGATCCCGAACAGGAAGTAGCCCTTCGCGTCACCGGTCCGGTGTGCGATGAACGCGCAGACCCCGACCCCGATGAAACCCGAGATCGCCGGCTGCACGGTGCCGCGCACGACCAGCCGCCACACCAGCACCGCCGCCGCGACCCCGAGCGCGGCCCAGATCGCCGCGGTCAGGCCGAAGAAACTGTTCACCGGGACGAACGCCACGATCGGCAGCGTCGAGTAGACGAGCCCGCTGATACCGCCGAGCTGTTCGAGGATGGTGGGCTGCTGCCTGTCGGTCACCACACGAGGGTGCCACATCGCGATCGAGGTGGGCACCGGCCGTCACCCGGAGCATTCCACCTGCGGAAGTTCCTACGAGTCGCCGAGCAGTTCGTAGTAGGGGTTGTAAATGACCTTCTGCCCGTTGCGGTCCCCGAGCCTGCCGCGGACCAGCAGCTTCTTTCCGGTCTCGATCCCGGCGATCCGGCGGCGGCCGATCCACACCAGCGTCACCGGATCGGTGCCGTCGAACAATTCCGCCTGCACGGTGGCGCTCGACGACTTGGAACAGGACTCCACACTGCGCAAGCGGCCCTGCATCGTCACCTCCTCGCCGTGCCGGCAGTCACTGGCCCGCTGGGCCCCCGACGCCTGCGAGGACTCCGCCATCTCCTCCGCGTCGAGTTCGTCGAGATCTCCGGTCAGCCGCCGGGACAGTCGTCGGAAATATCCGTTGGCCGCGAGTGCCATTGCGCGCTCCTCCGAGCAGGTACGGTGCGATCCCTCGCCCCGCTTGTAGGTCTGTGTGATCGCCACTGTAGACCCACTTCCGAACCGGTCAACAAGACCGCCTGCAGACCGTCCCCGGACGGCCGTGCACTATCGACGTATGGCACAGCTGACGCTGCCACCGGTCGCGGTGGCCCTACCCGGAACCGGGTCCGATGCCGACTTCGCCGCGCGCGCCTTCACCGGCGCGTTGTCGCAGGTCGGAGTCCATGTAGTTGCCGTCGATCCCGACCCTCGCCGGGTGGTCGGCAGCTATCTCGACGCGCTCAATGCCGCCGCCGCCGAACACGGCCGCGTGCTCGCCGCGGGGATCTCGATCGGCGCCTCGGTCGCGCTGGAGTGGGCGACGCGACACCCGGACCGCGCGGTGGGCGTCCTCGCGGCACTGCCCGCGTGGACCGGCGACCCCACCGATGCCCCCGCCGCGATGAGCGCCACGTTCACCGCAACCCGGCTCCGCGCCGACGGACTCGAGGCCGTCACCAGCGCGATGATCGAAACCTCACCCGCGTGGCTGGGCGGGGAACTGGAACGCTCCTGGCGGTCGCAGTGGCCGCACCTGCCACTCGCACTCGACGAGGCCGCCGGGTACCACGGCCTCACCGAGGACGAGATGGCGCACACCGCGGTACCCGTCGGCATCTGCGCCGCGATCGACGACGCCGTGCACCCGATCGAGGTCGCACAACTGTGGACGCGGATCCTCCCGGACGCCGCCCTCCACACCGTCACCCTCGACCAGGTCGGCGCCGATCCCGCCGTCCTCGGCCGGAACTGCCTGAACGCGCTCCTGGAGGCGGCCGGCCAGCGGAGCTAGTTTCGGTCCATCTGCTGCATCGCCGAGCCGGAACCGCCGGGTCGATGCTCCGGCGGCGTCGCGTCCCGTTCCTGCTGGGCGAGCGCCGCGGCCTCGGCCGCCTGCTGCTGCGCCACGGCCTGCTGCTCCGCGGCCTGCTGCTGCGCCAGGACCTGCTGCTGCTGGGCGGCAACCAACTGCTCGGCCAGCACCTGCGGCAGGATCACCGGCAGCGGGGTCCGCACCGGGTGCGGTTCGTCGCCGCGGCGGACGACGGTCTCGCGCAGCACCTCCCGCGCGATCTGCGCGAGCGGTGCGTCCGCACCGGCGGAGCCGGCGGGCCCGGCCGCGACACAGCGGATCATCCAGCGGTACCCGTCGATGCCGATGAACCGCAGGTCGGCATTGGGCGTCACCGCGTGAAGTTCGCGCCCCCACGGTCCGCCCTGGACCGTCACCTGCGCGTTGTCGGTGCGCAGCGAGTCGGCCAGGTCGGCGGTCACCTCGCGCCACTGCCCCGGAGACTTCGGGGCGGCGTACGCGGCCACGGTGATCCGGCCGTGCTGCGTCACCAGGTGCACCGCCTGCGGTGACCCGTCGGGCGCCATCTCCACCTGGATCTGGCCGCCGTCGGGCACCGGAACGAGAACCGAGCCCAGGTCCAGGCGCCCCTCGGCCGGATCGACGTCCAGGTCGTTCACGTCATAGGGACCGCGATCCTCGGTGCCGAGCGCCGGGAACTCGTCGGTGACGGCCGTGGGGTCGGTGTCATCCACCGGGACATCCGCCGAGTACGACTCGTCGGCCGCCGCGGCGTCCTTCTTCTTCCGTCCGAACATCAGCGTGCCTCTTCCTCGGCCGGGCCCGCCGCCGCGTGCAGCAGCGCATGCCCACCGCTCGAACCGTGTCCACCCGCGCCCCGGCTCGTGTCGTCGAGCGAGTCGACCTCCACGAACGTCACCAATTCGACGCGCTGCACCAGCAGCTGCGCGATCCGGTCGCCTCGGCGGATGTCGATCGGGGTGCGGGTGTCGTGATTGATCAGGCAGACCTTGATCTCCCCGCGGTATCCGGCGTCCACCGTTCCGGGGGTGTTCACCACCGACAGCCCCGACTTCGCGGCCAGGCCGGAGCGGGGATGGATCAATCCCACCGTCCCCAGCGGCAGCGCCACGGCGATGCCGGTGCCCACCAGGGCCCGCTCGCCGGGCTCGAGGGTCACGTCGACGGTCGAGCAGAGGTCGACGCCGGCGTCACCCTCGTGGGCACGTCGCGGCAGTGGTATCTCGGGGTCGAGGCGTAGCAGCTCGACGGCAGGAAGATCGCTCACGTGCACCGAGACTACTCTGAGTGTGTGTCTGCGAACCCCCGACCTGGGAACCACGAATCGACGTCCGTCCACAACACGGCCGCCACCGCACCACCGATCTATTCCGAGCGGCTCTGGGTCCCGCTGTGGTGGTGGGTTGCGGGTCTGGCGGTCGCCGGCCTGCTCGCGGCCGAGGTGCACATGGGAGCGCCGAGCATCCTCGCCTGGGTGCCGTACGTGCTGCTGCTCCCCTTCCCCGCGTGGGGCCTGCTGTGGCTGAGCAGATGGCGGGTCGAGGTCACGCCCGGCGCCGACGGCGGTCCGGGCGAGCTGCAGATCGGGCGCGCCCACCTGCCCGTCGACGTGATCTCCCGGGTGGCGGTGGTGCCGCCGTCGGCGAAGTCCGCCGCGCTCGGCCGCCAGCTCGATCCGGCCGCGTTCGTGCAGAACCGCACCTGGGTCAAGCCGATGCTGCTGATCCTGCTCGACGATCCGGAGGATCCGACGCCGTACTGGCTGGTCAGCACCCGCCGCCCGCACGAGCTGGCCGCGGCACTGGGCTGGAAGACCACCGCGTCGTAGCCGTACCCGAACGACGAGCGCCCGGTCCGAACTGGATGTCCAGGTCGGATCGGGCGCTTGTTCGTCCGGGCGCGGGGTCGGTGCGCGACACCGCCGCACCTCACCGCCGGCCGAGCCTCCACGGGCTCGGTCGCGGGCGGGTTGCGCGGCCGCAGTACTGCACCGTCAGGCGGCGCAGTCCATGCAGATCATGACGCCGTTGGCCTCGCTGGCCAGCCGGCTCCTGTGGTGCACCAGGAAGCAGCTCGAGCACGTGAACTCGTCCGCCTGCTTCGGCACCACACGAACCGACAGCTCCTCGCCGGACAGGTCGGCGCCCGGCAGTTCGAAGGATTCCGCCGTATCCGACTCGTCGACGTCGACGACCGCGGACTGGGCCTCGTTTCGCCGCGCCTTCAACTCCTCCAGCGAGTCCTCCGACACCTCATCGGATTCCGAACGCCTCGGTGCGTCGTAGTCGGTTGCCATCTCGTGTTCCCCTCGTCCTCTCTCGTCATCTGTCCCCGTCCCCACGCCCCGGTGGGCGCGCCGCCTGTCGCAGCCTCGCTGCACAACGCGGCAGAACGAAAATTCGTGCCCGGAAGTTAGCAACAGAAAATATGATTCGCCTCACATTCTCCGAAACTTGCACACCTCCGCGACCATCGTCCTGTCACGATCAGGCGGGCAGACAATAGCCGAACTCGGCGAAAATGTCTCGGTCCATTTCCCCGTGGCCCGAAAATCGTCCGGCAATCGTCACAAACACCTCCGCGGCCCTGGACATTCCGGGCCGGGAGGACATCCGTCACACCGCGACACGCCGCGCGCGGCGCAGGCCGTCGCAGCCGACCACGCCCACGCCGCCTGACCTCCGGTGTCGCAACCCGGCACCGCCCTTCACTACGCTGTGCGCACGCAGCAGCACCCGAACAGCGAGAGGTCAGGACGCAACGTGGTTTCACTGATCACCGAGGGCAGCTCCACGGGCCCCAACGGCAAGCCCTACCCGTACCGCCGGGCACTGCCGGTGATCGCCCTCATCGCGGTCCTCGCCGTCCTCGGCGCCGTGGTGTGGTTCCGGATCCTGACCAAGCCGGAGGAGCTGTCCGCCCCGGTCGTGTGCAACCCGCCGTCCGTGTCCGGTCCGCTCGACCCGAACGAGCCCGAACCGCAGCCGCTGGGCGAGCCGGTGTCCGCGACGACGCTGCTCGACGTCGAGCCGGCCCCGCTCGCCTCCACCCGCGTCCGGGTCTTCAACGCGAACGGTGAGCGCGGCCAGGCCGCGGACGTGGCGTCCCAGCTCAGCGACTACGGCTTCGCCTCCGCACCCGACGTACAGTCCGGCAACGACCCGGTCTACGTCGACCAGAACATGCAGTGCCAGGGTCAGATCCGGTTCGGATCGAACGGCCTCGCGGCCGCCAGCGCCCTGTGGCTGGCCATGCCGTGCGCGGAATTGATCCAGGACGGCCGCAGCGACGACATCGTCGACCTCGCACTGGGCACGTACTTCCGCAAGCTCCAGCCGAACACCGACGCCGAAGAGGTCCTCTCCTCGCTGAAGACCGCCGCCCCCGGCGGCGCCGGCGCGGTGGACATCGACCTCCTCAAGGCCGCGCGCGCCGCGCACTGCTGATCTCGGCGGCCGCTTCGCACCGACTGTGCCGTCCTCGGCGGCCGCCGCTACACCGGGATCGGGTCGAGCGCCCCCACCTCCGCGAACAGCGCATCCAACGCCCTCGCGACCCCCGGGGCGGCGGCCACCACGATCGCACCCTCGTCGCCGCTGGACTCCGCCGACGGCAACCGCACCACGGCACCGGCCTCCTCCGCGACGAGCGCGCCTGCGGCCCAGTCCCACGGGCTCAGACCGTGCTCGAAGTGTGCGTCGACCCGACCCGCCGCAACCATGCACAGGTCCAGCGCGGCAGACCCGATCCGGCGGATGTCGCGAACGCGGGGCAGCAGCGCGGCGACCAGTTCGCCCTGCTGGCGACGGCGGCCCTGCGCGTACCCGAAGCCGGTCGCAAGCAACGACATCGACACCTCGGTGACTGTGGTGCAGCGCAGTCGGTGCGCCGTGCCGTCGGCCTCGTGGAGCGTCGCGCCCAGACCACGGGCGGCCGAGTAGACCGCACCCGCCGCGACGTCGACCACCGCGCCCGCGACGGACACGCCGTCGATCTGGGCGGCCACGGAGATCGCGTACGCAGGGATCCCGTACAGGAAGTTGACGGTGCCGTCGATGGGGTCGACGACCCAGCGCACTCCGGCCGGGCCGCCGTCGCGCCCACCCTCCTCCCCCAGCACCGCGTCACCGGGACGGATCTCGGCCAGCCGCGCCCGGATCACGTCCTCGGTCTCGGTGTCCACTACGGTCACCGGATCGGTGGGGGTGCTCTTCGTGGTCACGGCGTCGGAGGCGGCCTCGTCACCGACCGCTGCGAAGACCTCCGGACGGCGGCGCGCGACGTGCTCGGCCGCCTCGACCGCGACCCGAACCGCCACCGCGCGCAACGCGGCCGGGTCGTCGGGGGCCTGTGCGACAACGGCGTCGAGGTGGGCACGGACTGCGGGATGATCGGCGAAAAGCGGCACGCCCCATGGTGCCTCACGGGTTCCCGTCACGCAGCACCCACAACCACTATCGTGACCGGCATGACGACGCAGCAGGCGAATCGGGGTTTCGGCATCGACGTCGGGGGCAGCGGCGTCAAGGGCGGTGTGGTGGACCTGGACACCGGCCAGTTGATCGGTGACCGGATCAAGATCCTCACCCCGCAGCCGGCCACGCCCACCGCCGTCGCCGCGACCGTCGCCGACATCGTGCGGCAGGCCGGATGGGACGGACCGGTCGGGATCACACTGCCCGCCGTCGTCACGGCTGGCGTCGCGCGCACCGCCGCCAACATCGACGCGACGTGGATCGGGACCGACGCCAACGCCCTGTTCTCCGGAGCGCTCGGTGGCCGCGCCGTCACCGTGCTCAACGACGCCGACGCCGCCGGGGTCGCCGAGGACCGGTACGGCGCGGGCAAGGACGTGGACGGCGTCGTCGTGCTGCTCACGTTCGGCACCGGCATCGGCTCGGCGATTCTCAACCACGGCGTGCTGCTGCCGAACACCGAGTTCGGGCACATGGAGGTGGACGGCAAGGAGGCCGAGCACCGGGCCTCGTCCGCGGCCAAGGAGACCAAGGACCTGTCGTACAAGGAGTGGGCGAAGGAGGTCTCCCGGGTGCTCACCCGCTACGAGGACCTGCTGTGGCCGGACCTGTTCATCGCGGGCGGCGGAATCAGCCGCAAGGCCGAGAAGTGGATCCCCCACCTGACCAACAGAACACCGGTCGTCGCGGCGTCGCTGCAGAACACGGCGGGTATCGCGGGGGCCGCTCTCGCCGCTGTGACCAGCATCGGAACGTAGCTCCCCGCGACGATAGTTACAATGGTGAGGCCGACGTCCAAGCCGGCCGAAATCAACTGACCTCTCCGCCGGAAATCCACTCTGGCGTGACGCCGCACGACTCCGTCACGAAAGGGCGTACGTGGCCGCCACCGAAACCAGTCCGACCTCCGACTCCGCGACCGAAGCGGAGGTCACCGGTACCGCTCCCGCGAAGAAGGCGGCGGCGAAGAAGGCCCCTGCGAAGAAGGCGGCCGCGAAGAAGGCCCCTGCCAAGAAGGCGGCCGCGAAGAAGGCCCCTGCCAAGAAGACCGCCGCCAAGAAGGCGGGCGCAAAGAAGGCGACCGCCAAGGCCGGCGACCCCGATGCGATGGACGAGGGTCTCGACGACGGCGACATCGGCGATCTCGACGTGCCCGAGGGCGACCTGACCGACGAGGTCGTCGAGGAGGTCACCGTCGAGGAGGACGAGGCGACCGAGGAGCCGTCCGAGAAGGACAAGGCGTCCGGCGACTTCGTCTGGGACGAGGAGGAGTCCGAGGCGCTGCGGCAGGCCCGCAAGGACGCCGAGCTCACCGCCTCCGCCGACTCGGTGCGCGCGTACCTCAAGCAGATCGGCAAGGTCGCGCTCCTCAACGCCGAGGAGGAGGTCGAGCTCGCCAAGCGCATCGAGGCCGGCCTGTACGCGACCCAGCTGATGCAGGAGCACGCCGAGAAGGGCGAGAAGCTCCCCGCCGCGCAACGCCGCGACATGAACTGGATCTGCCGCGACGGCAACCGGGCGAAGAACCACCTGCTCGAGGCCAACCTGCGCCTCGTCGTGTCGCTGGCCAAGCGCTACACCGGCCGCGGCATGGCGTTCCTGGACCTGATCCAGGAGGGCAACCTGGGCCTGATCCGCGCGGTCGAGAAGTTCGACTACACCAAGGGCTACAAGTTCTCCACGTACGCCACCTGGTGGATCCGGCAGGCGATCACCCGCGCGATGGCCGACCAGGCCCGCACCATCCGCATCCCCGTGCACATGGTCGAGGTGATCAACAAGCTCGGCCGTATCCAGCGTGAGCTGCTCCAGGACCTGGGCCGCGAGCCCACTCCCGAGGAGCTCGCGAAGGAGATGGACATCACGCCGGAGAAGGTGCTGGAGATCCAGCAGTACGCGCGCGAGCCGATCTCCCTGGACCAGACCATCGGCGACGAGGGCGACAGCCAGCTCGGCGACTTCATCGAGGACTCCGAGGCCGTCGTCGCGGTCGACGCGGTGTCGTTCACGCTGCTGCAGGATCAGCTGCAGTCGGTCCTCGACACGCTGTCCGAGCGCGAGGCCGGCGTCGTGCGGCTGCGGTTCGGCCTGACCGACGGCCAGCCCCGCACCCTCGACGAGATCGGCCAGGTCTACGGCGTCACCCGCGAGCGGATCCGCCAGATCGAGTCGAAGACCATGTCGAAGCTGCGCCACCCGTCGCGCTCGCAGGTGCTGCGCGACTACCTCGACTAGATCGTCAGATCTCGCCCGTCTCGTCCGGAACGGCCGTCGGCTCCTGAGCCGACGGCCGTTCGCGTAGCCGGGGCACGAGCAACCGGGTGACCGGTTCGACGATCCGGGCGGCGACCGGTCCGAGCACAGCCATCAGGAGGACGTACGCGGTCGCGAGCGCCGCGATCTCCCCCTCGACGGCACCCGCGGAGACCGCGAGACCGGCGATGACGATCGAGAACTCGCCGCGGGCGACCAGCGCGGCCCCGGCGCGGGACTGACCCATCAGGGCGACGCCCTGCCTGCGAGCGGCCCACGCCCCGGTGACGATCTTCGTCACCGTGGTGACCACCGCCAGCGCCGCCGCCCAGCCGAGCACCGGCGGGACGGTCGCGGGGTCGGTGTTGAGACCGAACACCACGAAGAACATCGCCGCGAACAGGTCCCGCAACGGCTCGAGGACCTGAGCCGCGTTGCGGGCGGTCGCCCCCGAGATCGCGATGCCGAGCAGGAACGCCCCGACCGCCGCCGACACCTGCAGCGAGGACGCGAACCCCGCCACGAGCAGCGCCGCACCGAGCAGTTTGAGCAGGAACACCTCGCGGTCCTTGGCGTCCACGATCGCGGACACCACGTGGCCGTAACGCAGCGCGACCGTCAGTACGAGCGCCAGCATCAGCAGGGCGACGACCAGTGCCTTCACTCCCCCGACGAGACCGACCCCGGCCAGGATCGCAGTGAGGATCGGCAGGTAGACCGCCATCGTCAGATCCTCGAACACCAGGATCGAGAGCACCACCGGGGTTTCACGGTTGCCGAGCCGACCGAGGTCGCTGAGTACCTTGGCCACGATGCCGGACGACGAGATGTAGGTGACACCGGCCATCACGAGCGCGCCGACCGGACCCCAGCCGAGCAGCAGCGCGACGGCCACACCGGGAGCCGCGTTGAGGACCAGGTCGAGGACGCCGGCCATCCACGACTTGCGCAGCCCGGTCATCAGTTCCGACGCGGAGTACTCGAGTCCGAGCAGCAGCAGCAACAGAACGACGCCGATCTCGCTCGCCAGGTGGCCGAAGCCGCTGATGTCGCCGAGCGTGATGAATCCGCCCTGCCCGAAGCACAGACCTCCGACGAGGTACAGCGGAACCGGCGACATGCCGACGCGGCCGGCGAGGCGACCGAGCACACCGAGGACGAAGAAGACCGCACCCAGCTCGACGAGCGCGAGCGCGGTGCTATCCACGGCTCACCCGTGGTGCAGGATCTTGGTGGCGGCGTCCAGGCCGTCGGAAGTGCCGACTGCGACCAGCAGGTCGCCCTCGGTCAGATTGAAATCCGGATTCGGCGACGGGTACGCCTGGCCGGCCCGCATCACGGCCACCACCGACACCCCGGTCCGGCTCCGCATCGCGGTCTCCCCCAGTGTGCGGCCGTCGAACGGTGACTCCTCGGTGATCGGGAGTTGCCGGGTGGTGATGCCGGGCAGGTCCCGGTGCTCCTCCCGCAGCTGCGACACCAGCTGCGGCGCCCCGAGCAGATTCGCCAGCACGGCCGCCTCGTCGTCGGTCAACCGCACCGAGGCCTGGCAGGCGTCGGGATCGTCCTTCTTCGAGACGATCAGGTCGGTCCCGCCGTCGCGCAGCGTCACCACCCCGACGCGTCGCCCGGTGGAGAGTTCGAAGTCCTTGCGGATCCCGATCCCGGGCAGTGGGGTCACTTCCACGTTCATGTCTCAACGGTAGCGCTGGAACGAGTTTCCGGTCGCAGGTCATCGATTCGGGGGTGTTCCGAACGTGCCGTCCGGGCCCGGCCGGTACGGCGCGACCGCGATGACCGCGGCGACGGGGAGCGGGCTGTACAGGTGAGGGAACCGCATCGACGCCGGATCGGTCGGCACCCCGGGTTCCCAGCGAACCTCGGCGCCGAGCCCGGTCGCGTCGAGGTACAGCAGGACCAGATCGTCGCGCCCGGCGAACAGACGGTTCGCGGGCAGGTGCACCTGCTGCAGCGTCGACAGGTGCACGAACCCGTCTTCGGCGAACGAGTCCGGGACACGCACACCGGCGGTCCGGGATTGCTCCCACTCGGCTGCGGTGCACATGTGCACGAGGGTCGGGTCCGTCACGGACAGACCCTATCCCGCGCCCGTTCGGTGACCTGCATCACCGGTCCGGCCGTGTTTTCTGTTAGTGAAACCACAAAGAAACACCGTCGGGAACATCGTCCGAACGCCAAACGTCTGACAGAGTGATGCCACCGCGTCACCCGACGCGGCGGACCAGCCCCCAGGGGTCCCGGGTCGCACCGGGAGCCAGTACGGAGGAGTCATGCCCGGAACACTGACCAGCCCCCCGTTGACCGCAGCCGACCGGTGCGACCGGTGTGGTGCCGGAGCTCGCGTCCGCGCGGTGCTCGCCACTGGTGGAGAACTCCTCTTCTGCCAGCATCACGCCAACGAGCACGAGGATCGACTCCGCGCGATGAACGCCACCATCGTCTCCGGCGCCATCGACGAGGCAGCGATCTAGGCCGTCAGAACCGGGCGGCCTGACCTCAGACCCCCATTCGACCGGAAGGGCCCGCACCACATGGTGCGGGCCCGTCCCCGGGTGCCGCGGGCGGTGGCGGCGTGTGGAGA